>NZ_JADARC010000119.1:0-420976 GCF_016464245.1 Marinobacter sp. bablab_jr003 | reverse complement strand
GCAAGCACCCCCTGTTACCGCTCGACTTGCATGTGTTAAGCCTGCCGCCAGCGTTCAATCTGAGCCATGATCAAACTCTTCAGTTTAAATCATACAAGAACCCGAAAGCTCTTAATTCTTGCTCAAGACAAAACTCAATTTCGACGAGTCACTGTCCTGATATTTCGTATCCGAAATACCTCGGCCAGCGCCCACACGAATTACTTGGTTAACTTGTTAAAGAGCGTTTGAGCTGTGTTGCTCAACGAGGAGGCGAATTCTACATTCTTCTCCGAGACTGTCAACGCCGATTCCCAAATTATTTTTCTTTATTTCGGTTTCCCGCTATCAGGACAACCAGAACTGCTCAACCTTTGCACGAAATGTGCAAAATTCGAAATGACGCAACCTCATTTACCCCGAAACCCCTTCGCCACCAGGTACACTTCCCGGGACCGGGCCCTGGAAGAATCCGGTTTGCGCACGACTACTTTATCGAATACGGCACGCACGGCCTTCACATATTCGTCATAGCCTTCGCCGTGAAACACCTTGGCCACAAAGCTGCCTTTAGGTTTGAGCACCTGGCACGCCATATCCAGCGCCAGCTCTACCAGATACATGGACGCGGCCTGGTCTGCTGCATTCACGCCGCTGATATTGGGCGCCATATCGGAGATGACCACATCGGCACGGGTGCCGTCGAGTACGGCCATGATCTGGTCAAACACGTCCTGCTCAGTGAAATCACCCTGGATAAATTCAACACCCGCAATGGCATCCATGGGCAGTATGTCCGAGGCCACCACTCGCCCCTTGTGACCTACCAGCTTGGCCGCAACCTGAGACCAGCCGCCCGGGGCGGAGCCCAGGTCAACCACCAGCATATTAGGCTGGATCAGCCGGTCTTTGTCGTTAATCTCCAGGAGTTTGTAACTGGCACGGGATCGATAGCCATCTACTTGCGCCTGCTTCACAAAGGGATCGTTAACGTGCTCTTCGAGCCAGCGGTTACTACTTTTGGAACGGGCCATGGGGTGTCTTCTGTCTACTGCGGGAAATACTGCATTGTACGCGGCCACCCTCACTACCGCAAAAGCCGCCAAGCCTGACAATACAACGGGGCGACAGTACAATGACGCCACTGTTGCAACCGCTACCCAATGCAGGAACCCGGCCGTGAGACTGGATGACATCAAGAAACTTCACCAGAAAAAGTATCGCCAGTCGCTGGGCCACTTCCTGGTGGAAGGGGAGCACCTGGTACTGGAGCTGGGAAAAGCCGCCACCAGAAACCCGCACTGGCAAAAGGCCAGGCTGTTTGTCACCAGCAGCTATGAACATTGGCCCAGCCCCTGGCCAAAAACCATCATCAGCGACCGCCAGATGGCTCAACTGGCCGACACCAAAACTCCGCAAGGTATTCTTGCCGTGGCGCCGCTTCCCACTGATAAGGCAGGCACATCAACAGCCGGCGGGAAAGCGGTCTACCTCCATGAAGTCCAGGATCCGGGAAACCTGGGCACGATCCTGCGCACCCTGGCCTGGTTTGGCGGCATGCGCTGCCTGCTCAGCCCCGGCAGCGTCGATCCCTATAACCCGAAAGTTGTGCGCGCCAGCATGGGCGCCATCTTCCATGTTCCGCTGGAAACCGATGTAAACCTGGACACACTCCCCAGCCGTTACCCCCGCATTGCCTGCCTGGACATTGGCGGAGAGCCAATCACCAGCCCAGGCTTCCAGAGCCACGACTGCTATCTTTTTGGCAACGAAGCCCGGGGTGTACCGGAAGAGGCTCTGACCAGCCTGTGCGCCGGGCGCTTCACCATCCCCGGCGCGGCTGCGGTGGAATCGCTGAACCTGGCTTCAGCGGTGAATATGGTGGTTTATGAGTTGACCCGAAAATACCTTTAAGAGAAACCTTCCGGAGCTACTGCTCATGTACATCGATGGAAAATGGATTAGTAATCGCCCCGAATTCAACGTCACTAACCCCGCTACCGGTGAAATCATTGGGCAGGTTCCGGATTGCACTGACCAAGATACCGAAGCAGCAATAGCGGCCGCCGACATTGCTTTTAGAGAATGGCGAAAGACTACCGCCTATCAGCGCTCAAAGTTACTCTACCGGGCCTGGGAGTTGATGATTGGCCAGAAGCGCTCACTGGCCGAACTGATGACCCGCGAACAGGGCAAGCCCCTGAAGGCATCGCTGAACGAAGTGCAATATGGCGCAGACTTCCTGTTATGGTTTGCCGAAGAAGCCAAACGCATGTACGGCCAGATCATTCCCTCTGCCCGCGAGAACCAGCGCTTCCTGGTGCAGAAGTCTCCGGTTGGCGTCGTTGGCGCAATCACGCCCTGGAATTATCCGATTTCAATGATTACCCGCAAGCTGGCTCCAGCCCTGGCCGCCGGCTGCACGGTCATTCTCAAGCCCGCGGAAAGCACACCTTTGTGCGCCAAGGCCATGATGGAAATTTTTGAGGAGGCTGGTTTTCCACCGGGGGTAATCAACCTGATTACGGTCCGGAACCCCGCCCGGGTGGGCGAAGCATTCTGTACCGACCCGCGTATCCGCAAGCTCACATTTACCGGCTCCACCCCTGTCGGCAAGAAACTGAATGGGTTAGCGGCCGCCAACATGAAGCGAGTCTCAATGGAGCTCGGCGGCCATGCCCCGGCCATCGTATTCCCCGATGCAGACCCGGTGCATGCGGCCAAGGGCCTGTCTCTGGTCAAGTTCCTCAATACCGGCCAGGCCTGCATCAGCCCAAACCGGATATTCGTGCATGAAGACCATGCCAAACCCTTTATCAAGGAACTGAGCAACCGCGCCAGCCGACTTGTTGCGGGTAACGGTATGAGTGACGGCGTTGGCATTGGCCCGCTGATTAACGAAGCGGCCATTCAGAAAGTGGACGACCAGGTTCAGGACGCCCTTGCCCGAGGTGCCAAAGCTGAAACCGGCGGTCACCGCCTGACCGATAACGGGTTATCGGGTGGCCACTTCTACGCACCCACCGTGTTGTCCGGCGTAAAAGCGGATATGAAGATTTATCGGGAAGAAACCTTCGGACCGGTTGCACCCGTGATTACCTATCGCTCGGAAGACGACGTTATTGCCATGGCCAACGACACAGACTATGGCCTGGCGGCTTATATCTATAGCAACAACCTGGCCACCGCCATGCGGGCATTTGAGGCGCTGGACTTCGGCATTATCGGCATTAACGATATCAATCCCACCAGCGCCGCCGCGCCATTTGGCGGCATGAAGAACAGTGGCCTTGGCCGTGAAGGCGCCAAGGAAGGCATTGAGGAATATCTGGAAACCAAACTTGGCGGGTTTGCGATCTGAGCCTAAAAAGGCAGGGCAAGGACGCCACAAATCAGGCTGGAGGCTGCCAAAGATATCATTGAATACCTGAAACTCCAGCCATAGGCAGCAACCCGGGTGTCGTAACCGGTACAACGCTCCAATAGTAACGCGTTAGCCGAAAACGGCGTGCCGGCAATGGTAATCCCCCAGCCAGTTACAATGCCGAACCCGAGCGCCAGTAACCCGTAGTCGGGCCAGATCGGGCCGAGAATGCTGCCTGACAAAGTACCGGAAATGATCGGATTAACACCGCCGGCACCGCCGGCAAAGAACAGCCAGGGCACCAACATGGCTACCAGTGGATAAGCCCACACCGGCAGCGAGAAGTCTGAACCCATCCAGTTCAGGGCGAAGGTGCCAATCACACCCCCCAGAAAAGACGAGCCCCCCATAATCGCCAACTCATTGTTCATCATCGCCAGCGACGGTATGAAAAGCTTGCCGTCCTGAATACGGCGGTACAGCAACCCCAGAACGACTGCGGTCAGGCAACTGAGCGTCACCGCCTGGGAATAAATCAGACCGGCTAGACTGGTGAGGGCAAATGCACCAAGACATATCAGCGCGATAGTACTCAGGAATCGGACCCAGGCTGGCCCCGCTCCCTCAACAGCGCCTACCACAACCTTACTCTCCGGGGCCTCCTGCTCCCGGAACACAGCGCCGGCGACAAGATACAAAGCAGCAAACGGCAGGGAGGCTGCAATCAGCTTCCAGCTGGAAAGCCCGGGCAGAAACGTCACCACCATGACAATCGCAATAGACAGAGGCGATGCCATGGGCGATGCCCCAAATCCGCGCACCACCGCTCTGGCGGCATTTCTTGCCAGCCCACTGTCGCCCCTTTCCCTGATCTGAACACCAATCATGGTGGCAATAACGCCCACGGCGCCAAAATTCAGCGGCACCGACAAAACGGCGGTGCCAGTGGTCACGCCCAGGTAGCGATGGGCAGGCCGGCCGCTAAACAAACTTCTGGAAATGATTTTTATATCATTCGACTGGGCCAGAACGGCAGACAACAGCATCACGGTGATGATTAGTGCACCGATCCTCGCCATGTTGCCGGATGCCCGCTCGAGTGCGACCGGCTCTATCGCAAGCGCGAGCCCCCCAAGAATCAGGATCAGGCTGAAAATCACCCGAGCGACCATTCTCAGATTGGCCCAGCCAAGCACAATAGCCAGGCACGCCAGCGCGGTTGTCAGATAACTGAAGCCTGGCAGAAAAGTGAATACACCGGCCAGAAGTGCCAGATAAGTCAGAACCGTCCGGTAGCTGGCCAACCCGTCTGGTCGCAGAAACGCTGTCATCCTCGTATCACCCGCACGTTCATATTGTTGTTAAAAACATTGCCTGCAAAAAAAGACCGCCGAGACTCCTGTTCAAAGTCTGGCGGTATAAAGGAGGGTCAACACTAAACCCCGGCGCTTCAGCCCATCCCCCGGCTGAAACACAGAGGCACATCCATCAGCTACGGCTTACCCAGTACCGACGAATTGCGAACGCCAGCGAGGCAACGGTCAGAAGAACAAATACCCAGGTAATCGGACCACGGAAGAACACCGACGGGTCACCCTTACTGATCAGGATGGTCCGGCGCAGGTTGTCCTCGAACATGGGACCCAGAATAAAACCGATGAGAAACGGAGCGGCAGCAATACCAGTGCGATTGAACACAAAGCCAAGAATGCCAAATGCCAGCATCAAGCCGATATCAAAGGTACTGTTGTTGACAGCATAGGCGCCGTAAATACAGAACATCAAAACGATCGGCAGCAAAATGGTTTTAGGGATATCAGCAATCAGGGAAAAATATTTGATAGCCGCATTACCCACTACCAGCAGAACCACAGAGCTCACCAGAATCCCACAGAACAGGGCATAAACCAGCGTCAGGTTTTCCTGGAACAGCACCGGCCCCGGAGTCAGCCCGTGAATCATGAAGGCGCCGAGAATAATGGCGGTAATAACGTCCCCGGGAATCCCCAGCGACAGCAACGGAATCAGGGTAGCACCGGCAACGCCGTTGTTACCGGCCTCGGCTGCCGCAACACCCTCAACCTCACCTTTGCCGAAGTTATCCTTTCTGGGGGATGTCCGCTTGGCTTCGCTGTATGAGATAAACGCGGCAGACGTGGCTCCCGTTCCCGGGATAGCACCAATGATTACACCAATAATGCTGCCCCGGATAATGGTCTTCAGAGACGCTTTAAACTCTTTCCAGGTCAGAGACGCACCCGTAACCGCGGTACGTATGTGTGGAGCAACCTTGGACGTGTAAAAATCGATAACTTCCGGTATTGCAAACAACCCGATGAGCAGCGGTATGAACGACACCCGGTCCATCAGGTTGTAGTTATCAAAAGTCAGGCGCTGCGTGCCGTATACCGCATCCAGCCCGATGGTGGAGACGATAATACCCAGAAACGCTGCAATGAGCCCTTTGACAACAGAATTGCCTGAAACCGAAACAATAATGGTCAGGGAGAAGCAGATCAGCCAGAAATACTCCGGTGGCCCGAAATTCAGCGCAATCTTCGCCAGGTAGGCGGCAAAGAAAATCAACGCCACGTTGGAAATCACATCGGCAACCACCGATGAATACAACGCCGTTTTCAGCGCCTTCTTAGCCTTGCCTTGCTGAGCCATCGGGTAGCCATCAAGCAAGGTACAGGCCGAGGCCGGAGAACCCGGGGTACGAATCAATATCGCAGTAATCGAACCACCATACATTCCGCCCTTATAAATACCGACCAACAGAAGGATCGCGGTTACCGGCTCCATGGAGAAGGTAAACGGCAGGGCGAGCGCAACCGCCATAGTTGCCGTCAACCCGGGGATGGCACCCACCACAACGCCAATCAGAACGCCGACAGCTATCGCTATAAAATTATCAACGCTCAGAAAGAGCGACATAACTTCTGAAAAATTTTCCATCTCTGGCACCCAAAGCTTTTGGACCAACGCCCGCCCCAACTGACCGGAGCCTGCGCATACTTAACGAGTTTTTGCTGGCTTCAGAACCAGGCTTCCCACAGCTCCCCAACAGGCAGGGGCACATTCAGCAGGTAAATGAACAACATGGTCACAAGCACCGGAAAGGCGATCGCGAGCAGATAGATCAGCGGATTACGCAGGCCACTGGCCAAAAACAGCAACACGCAGGCAAGCACACCACTGCCGATGGCACCCAACTGCTCAAAGAAAAACGCATAGACAACACCTGCCCCTACCATCAATGCCTGACGAATTAAAGACACGCCTCGGCGAAGCTCATCTCCAGGCTCTCGCTCGGGCGGAACTCGAAGGCCGGAGACCATCAGCACAAGAGACAGAACCAGCACTGACCAGCCGGCAACCTGCGGCAAGAATCGCGGCGACAGCAGCGGATGCTGCATAAACGGAGGCGCTGAAATGTAGCTGGGGATGATGTAATAAAGAAAAACCAAGGCCAGAATAAAGAATACCGCACCCACGATTGTATTCGGATTGAGTCGGCCGTAATGAGTTGCCGGCGTATCGGCACTCTGGTTCTCGGAGATAGCCATGATAAAACTCTCGACAGTATTCGTTGATAAAGAAAAGGCGGGCCGGCCTGTCAAACCGGTCCCGCCCAGCGCAAGATTGATCAGCGTTTCAGGTTTGCCTTCTCAGCAACGTCTGCCCACTTTTCAAGCTCGTCAGCAACGAAGGCACGAAACTCGTCACCAACCTCTTTACCTGCTACCGCACCAAACTGCGGCAAGAAGCTTTTAAAGTTTTCGCTTTCAACAATTTTCTCGAGCGCAGCCTCAAGCTTCGCCTGCGCTTCCTCGGGGAGCGATTTGTGAGCAATCAGGCCAAACCAGGCCGAAGTCACGTAATCGCCAAGACCAAATTCAGAACCAACTTCCTGCAGCGTAGGAACCTCCGGCAGGAATTCTGAACGCTCAGCAGTGGTTACCGCCAGGGCCTTGAGCTTTCCGGATTGGATATGGGGGTAAACCGTCGGCATATTTTCAAAGGCCACGTCTACATCACCTGCCAACAGCGCCGGCAGTGCTTCACCTGAACCCCGGAAGGGGACGTGAATCAGGTTAGCCTGGGTCAGGTTCTTGAACAGCTCACCAGACATATGGATCGAGCTGCCGATGCCTGGGGAACTGAACGACAACTGCCCTTCACGTGCCGCAGCAACGAACTCTGCAACAGAGTTATAGGGACTGCTTGCCGGCACAACCATCACGTTCGGGATGTCGATGACATTACGAATGAACACGAAATCCTCAACCGGGTCATAGCGAAGGTTGGGATAAATCGACGCGCCGATGGTGTGCCCCGGGGATGCCATCACCAGCATATGATCAGAGCCACGGCCGCCACGTGCCAGCTGTGCTGTTGCAACAGTGGAGCCCGCACCTGGACGATTCTCGACAACAACGGTGGTGAGTTCTTTCTGAAGCAGGTCTGCCACCTTACGGGAGAGCAGATCTGTAGTGCCGCCAGCCGAATACGGTACGACCAGGCGAATGTTATCACTCGGCCACTCTTTGCCATGCGCAACTCCAGTCATGGCAATAGTGACAGATGCAACGGCTGCAACAACCGCGGATTTGAACAGTCTAGTTGATGTACTAATCATCTTGTCATTGTCCTGCTTATCTTTGGTTCGATTATCGAACATATGTTCGTATTGTCGAACGCCAATTTCACATAATACGCTTGTTCGTGCAAGTACTTTTACGAACAAAATCTGATCAATTGAGGGTAATACGACTAATAGACGGGCTGATGCAAAGAGGCAAAAAAGACAGGGGAAAGGAAAACGCCGAGGCCGGTATCAAGTACACCGGCTCCGGGCATGAACAACTTCAGGGCAACACGGCCGCTATGTTACGAGCAGCCGCCTTCATTATCGGCACATACTCATCAACGATTCGCTCCAGGGTGACAGAACTGACATGGCTGCTGGAGTTAAGCGCAAACCGCACCTGCCCCCTCCGGTCAATTACAGGGACTGCCACAGCACGCATACCCAACTCCAGCTCCTGGTCTACGATCGCGTACCCTTGCTCTCGAACCCTTTCAAGCTCCACTCTCAGTTCGTCCGGCCCCTTGGTATTCGGTGTATGCTTCTCAAAACGAGACTTTTCGAACACCGCCTCCAGTTCTGGCTTCTGCAAATACGCCATCAGAACGCGACCACCGGAAGTGGCATAGGCCGGCAACCTCGCACCAATCTGCAGATTGATCGGAATCAGGCCCCTGCGCGGAATACGAGCCACATAGACGATGTCTGCCCCATCCAGAACGAGCGCAGAGCAGGATTCACCCAACTCGTACGCAACCTTTTCCAGGTGGGGGGTTATGGTTTCCGAGAAGTCCAATGACGCAAGGTAGGCATATCCAAGCTCCAGCACCTTGGCCGTCAACCTGAACTTTTTGTCCTCCAGAGACACATAACCCAGTTTCTGCAGAGTCAACAAAAAACGCCGGGCTGCCGCTCTGGACAACCCGTTTTTCTCGGCAACCGCAGACAACGTCATGGACGGGTTTTCCGTATCAAAGGATCGGATAACTTCCAGCCCGCGCGCAAAAGTCGTCAGAAACTCCTTGTCAGCTCCTGACATATCCTTGTTTTGATCAGTCATGAAAACGTTCCGTAAAGCTGAGGTAAAACAACATCACCCCTTATTGGCGCTCCAACTATCCAGTGTTTTCCCTTCAAGAGCCAGTTGTTCCAGCAAAGGAGCTGGCTGCCAGTAATCCGCCCCGGTTTTGTCACGCAGCGCACAGATGCAGTCGTACACTTCCCTGAGCCCCATCTGGCTTGCCGTGAACATGGGGCCACCGCGGAATACCGGGAAGCCGTAGCCATTCACATAAACTACATCAATGTCACTGGGCCGTTGCGCTATTCCTTCACCGAGAATGTGGAAACCCTCGTTAATCAGTGCCATCAGGTGCCGGTCAAGAATTTCCTGATCAGTCATGGTCCGGCGCTGCACGCCGTGGGCCCTGGCCTGCGCTTCAATTACTTCCAGAACCTCTGGATCCGAAGACCTGGCCCGGGTCTCTGGGTCGTAGCGGTAGTATCCCGCTCCGGATTTCTGCCCCAAACGTCCCATCTCGACAAGCGCATCAGCAATGCAATAGCTGCGGGGGTCGCCTTTTTGCTCAGGAGTCAGGGCCTGACGGGCCTTATAGCCGATATCCAGGCCGGCAAGGTCACCAACCGCAAGTGGCCCCATGGCCATACCAAAGCGCGTGAGAACACCGTCAATCTGCTCAGGTGACGCCCCCTCAATCATCGACAGCTGGGCTTCCCGCGCATAGGGGCGCAGCATCCGGTTGCCGATGAAGCCGTAACACACCCGAGCCAGAACCGGCACCTTACCAATTTTCTTGCCCAGCGCCATAGAGGTCGCAATCACATCCTCAGATGTGGCGTCGGCGCGAACCACCTCCAGCAGGCGCATCACATTCGCCGGGCTGAAAAAGTGCAGCCCGACCACGTCCTGCGGGCGCGAAGTACAGGCAGCGATTTCGTTCACATCAAGGTAAGAGGTATTTGAGGCAAGAATGGCCCCGGGCTTACACACGCGGTCAAGCTCACCGAAAACCTGCCGTTTCACATCCATGCTTTCAAACACGGCTTCGATAACCAGATCGACATCGGCCAGGCTGTCATAGCTCGTGCTGCCAGTAATCAGGGCCTGACGTTTATCCGCCGCCTCCTGCGACATCTTGCCCTTACTGACCGTGATGCCGTAGTTCTTGCTGATCATCGCAAGGCCACGATCCAGCGCCTCCTGGTTAAGCTCCAACAGCGTTACCGGGATTCCGGCATTGGCAAAGGTCATTGCGATGCCACCACCCATGGTGCCGGCACCGATAATGCCAACACGGTTGATGGGTTTCGCCTTTGCATTTTCGTTAAGGTCTTCAACAACTGCGGCCTTGCGCTCGGCAAAGAACATATGTCGCATGGCGGCCGCCTGGTCAGAGCCGACACACTCAACAAAACTCGCCCTTTCGAACTGCAGACCGTCCTCAAAGGGTTTCGAGACCGCCGCTTCCACACAATCAACAATCTTCTGCGGAGCAACCTGCCCACGCCGGCGCTTGGCCATGTTCTTGCGCCATACTTCGAAGACATCTGCATCGCTTTCGGCAGCAGGCACCTCCAGGTCTCTGACCCGGCGCAGCGGCGCGCCCTCTTCCAGAAGGGATTGAGCATATGCCAGGGCCGAATCCTGCAGGGGCTCCTCAACCACACGGTCAATCATGCCCAGCTCCAGAGCTTTCGGCGCAGCCACTCGCTTACCAGAGGTAATAACATCCAGGGCCGTTTCCACGCCGACCAGTCTGGGCAAACGCTGTGTGCCACCGGCTCCAGGCAAGATACCCAGATTAACTTCCGGCAGGCCCACAGCCGCCGTATTCAGCGCGCAACGATAGTGACAGCTGAGCGCCAGCTCAAAGCCGCCACCCAGAGCCGTGCCGTGTAAGGCGGCAATAACAGGCTTTGCGGAAGACTCAATGGCTTCGTTCACTTCCGGCAGGGAGGGAGCCATAGGCGGTTTTCCAAACTCCTTGATATCCGCTCCGGCCACAAAGGTTCGGCCCTCACAGATCAGGACAATGGCCTTTGAGTTGTCCGTCTGAGCGTTTGTAATGGCGCTCATCACGCCCTCACGCACTTTTTGCGACAGGGCATTTACCGGTGGGTTATTGATGGTAATAACGCCGAAGTCACCAACCAGCTCATAAGTAACCAACATACGGAATTTCCTCTTCTGATAAAAAAAGAGCCGATCCCGCACTATCGGGAACGCGGTTCGGCTCTACAGAACACCTCAATACCGGCTAGATTACGCCTTTGTCGCGCAACGCCTTGATATCATCGTCTGACTTCCCTAGCACCCTGTTCAACACCGCAGCAGTGTCTTCTCCAAGCAGCGGAGGCGCCTTCTGGTAGGCCTGCCTGGTTTTGGAGAACTTGATCGGGTTTGCAATCCCCGGAACCGGGCCAATAGCCGGATGTTCCAGCTCGATCTTCATATTGCGCGCCTGAACCTGAGGGTCTTCGAATGCCGCTGCAATATCCTGAATCGGGCCGCAGGGCACGCCCACAGCAACCAGTTTTTCCATCCAGTCACGACTGGTTCCGGTGCGGGTGCGTTCGCAGATTTTACCGACAAGTTCCGGCCGATGAGCAACCCGCTGGGGGTTGGTCTCAAAGCGCGGATCTTCAGACAGTTCCGGACACCCCAGAACATCACACAAACGCCTGAACTGGCCGTCGTTACCCACGGCGATAATTATCTGCCCATCACTGGTAGGGAATGGCTGATAAGGCGTTAGGTTCGGGTGGTATTCACCGGTCCGGGTTGGCACATCACCACTGCAGAAATAGTTGAGGGCCTGGTTTGCCAGCCAGCTAACCTGCACGTCAAGCAGAGCCATATCAATGTACTGGCCTTCACCCGTCTTCGAGCGATGATGGAGTGCCGACAGGATGGCAATCGTTGCGTTCATCCCGGTGGTCAGGTCAGCTACCGCCATGCCAACTCGCTGAGGGCCGGCACCCGGGTTGCCGTCGGCAACGCCGGTGATACTCATCAACCCGGCCTGCGCCTGCACCAGGTAGTCATAGCCGGGGTAACTGGCCATTGGGCCGGTCTGGCCGAAGCCGGTGATTGAACAATAGATCAACCCCGGATTCACCTTGGCCAGATCGTCATAGCCCAGGCCTTTCTTGGCGAGCCCGCCCGTTTTGAAGTTCTCAACCAGAATATCGCAGTCCGCCGCCAGTTCACGGACCAGCTGTTGCCCCTCTTCGCTGCCAAGATCAATCGTAACCGAGTGCTTACCCCGGTTTGCAGACAAAAAGTAGGCAGACTGCTTTGTCGGATTGCCGTCTTTGTCTTTCAGCCAGGGGGGGCCCCAATGGCGAGTGTCGTCACCGAGCTTCGGGCGCTCAACCTTGATAACCTCGGCCCCCAGATCCGCCATGATCTGGGTGCTCCAGGGCCCCGCCATAACACGGGACAAATCCAGTACACGAATGCCTGATAATGGACCTGACATCTCAATCTCCCCGATGTATCAAGCGTTCTGCGCGTTACGAATGAGGTGCTTGGCAATGACCAGCTGCTGGATCTGGGAAGTTCCCTCATACAGCCTGAACAGACGAACATCGCGGTAGAAGCGCTCGACACAGTACTCACCAATGTAACCTGCACCGCCATGAACCTGCACCGCGCGGTCTGCAACGCGTCCGACCATTTCCGTACAGAACAGCTTGCAGCAAGAGGCATTCATCGACACCGGCTCACCCGCATCATAGGATCTTGCGGCTTCTTCCACCATGCATTTGCCGGCATAGTATTCCATCTGGCTGTCTGCGAGCATCGCCTGAACCAGCTGGAAATTGGCAATCTCGGTTCCAAACTGTTTGCGCTGGCTGGAATAATTAACGCTTTCCTCAATCAAACGTTTTGCGGTGCCGACGCTCAACGCGCTGATGTGCAGACGGCCCCGGTCCAGCACCTTCATGGCTGTCTTGAAACCCTGGCCTTCTTTACCACCGATCAGCGCAGTCGCAGGCACACGCACGTTGTCAAAAATCACATCGCAGGTGTGAGAACCTTTCTGCCCCATTTTCTTGTCGGGCTTACCGAGAGTAATGCCCGGCAGGTCGGCATCAACCAGAAAGGCTGAAACGCCACGACCACCTTCCTCTTTGGTTCCGGTACGCGCCATGACCGTAAAGACTCCCGCACGGGGCGCATTGGTAATGTAGCGCTTGGTGCCGTTGATCACGTATTCGTCACCGTCGCGGCGCGCCATGGTGGAAACGGAGCCCGCATCGGAACCGGCATCCGGCTCGGTCAGGGCAAACGAGCCGATCAGTTCGCCGCTGGCCATCTTCGGCAGGTAGTGGGCTTTCTGTTCCGGAGTTCCGTCAATAATGATGCCTTGCGAACCGATTCCCACGTTGGTACCAAACATGGAGCGGAAAACCGGCGAGGTGTAACCCATTTCCTGAACCACCGCGACCTCTTCAGACATGGTCAGCCCGAGGCCACCGAATTCCTCGGGGATAGACAGGCCGAACAGCCCCATATCTTTCATTTCGTCGATAACTTCTTCCGGAATCCGGTCCTCCTCTGCAACCTGCATTTCCAGGGGAACCAAGCGCTCACGGACATACCGCCTGACGCTATCCACAAACTGATTCAAAGTATCTTTATCAAGTGCCATGCCGGCCTCCACTGAATTTCAGGTAGCGGAACGCCAGCCTCGAACAACTTTGTTCGATAATCGGTCATGGCGTTCGATTTTCGATTCGTGAGGACAAATGTCACACATTCTTTGCCCGCAATCAAGCCGAATGTCGACCACCTGGCTGTAGACCGGGCACCAGTACACAGCGAACAAACCAGCCCATAGTCTGAATTGACACGCCGACAAGCAGCGGCCTACACTAGAATTTACTGCAGAATTATATTTTGCACAGCGAAATAATAAACATAAAACAGGATGACTTTATGAACAAAACAAAAACCAAGATCGTATCCGCACTTCTTGCATGCAGTGCAACCACTGCCTGGGCTGCAGGAAATGTTGATCTGCCACAAACCATCGGGATGACCGCCTATGGCACCAGTTCGGCCGGCTATAGCCAGATGGTTTCTATCGGCAACCTGCTACGCAATGAGTACGGCGTATCCCTGCGGATCCTGCCCGGCGAGAACGACGTTTCCCGGATGACACCACTTAAAACCGGGCGCGTACCGGTTTGTTCCTGTGGCATTGCCGCTTATTACGCCGCCGAAGGCGTACTGATGTTCTCCGAGGACAACTGGGGGCCGCAGCCGGTTCGGGTTATTACCACCTCCATTGCCAGTTTTGGCCTGAGCATTGCTGTAGCCGGCGATATCGGCGTAGAAACCCCCTATGACCTCAAGGGCAAACGCATTTCTTACATTCGTGGTGACGATGCCCTGAACCTCGGCACCGAAGCCATGCTGGCCTTTGGCGACCTCACCTGGGATGACGTGGAGCGGGTAGACTTCCCGGGATACGGCCGTGCCTTTGACGGCATCGTCGCCAATCAAAGCGATACCGCATTTACCGTTTCTGTCGCCGGCGGCCCACAACAGCTTTCCGCCAGTCCGCGCGGTATATCCTGGCTGGAGCTTGATCCTGAGGACACCGAGGGCTGGGAGCGACTGCGCTCCGTGGCTCCCTATTTCCAACCGCACCGGGTTACTTCCGGCGCCGGCATCAGCAAGGATGAGCCGTGGATTGGTTCCAGCTACCCCTACCCCATCATCATCGCCAACGCCGATGCCGATAAAAAACTGGTGGACGGGCTGATTCGTGTCTTCACCGAGGATTACGACAAGTACAAGGACTCCGCACCGGGCAATGCAGGCTATGCGCTGGAGAACCAGAATCTCAACTGGGTCATCCCGCTGCATGATGTGGTCGTCGACTACTACAAGGAAATCGGCCACTGGACGGAAGACATGCAACAGCACCAGGACATGCTGGTACAGCGCCAGAATATCCTCCTGGACACCTGGGAGAGCTACACCAAGGCCAACCCGCCTGCCGACAAGGAAGCCTTCAAAAAGGGCTGGATGACGGCGCGGGCAGAAGCACTTCAAGCGGCTGGCATGAATCCGGTATTCCGGTAAAACCTGCTGTCCTTGTTGAAACCTGATTCCGGTGTAAAGACAAGGGGTCTGTTACACCGGAGTTCTTTCAGGAGTCTTACTGCATGTCTGAAACACACAACACTGAACCATCGAAAGAAAACGTCAGCGGCATCCGGCGGCTTTCCGGCGGATGGCCATGGGTCCCCAGGGTTGCAACTCTTGTCCTGACACTGCTGACGATTGACTACCTGTTCAATTTGCAGCTGATCAATATTGTTACCAAAGTGGAAAGCCAGTTTTTCTATGTGGTGGTGGCACTTATGCTACCGCTGGTTTTTCTGCTTTGGCCAATGTCACGCCACGCTTCCCGGAACAAGGTTCCCTGGTACGACATCATCCTGTTCCTTGCCGCCTCGGTTGTCTGCGGGTTCTTTGTCTACAACGCGGAAACTATTCTGGATTACGGCTGGGAATACGCGGCACCACAATACGCCGTAGTGTTCAGCTTCCTGTTCTGGGTTACTGTCATCGAAGCCATTCGCCGGGCCGGCGGCCTGCCGATTGCCATGATTGTCGGTGTCGCCAGCCTGTACCCGATATTTGCAGACAAGCTGCCGGGCCCCATCCAGGGCTTTCCATCTGCCCCCGACCAGACCGCTATCTACATGGCCATGAGTCGAGAAGGCATCATGGGCGTGCCCTTGCAAGCCTTTGCCAACATCGTGATCGGCTTCCTTCTGTTTGGCGTCGCCCTGCAGAAAACCGGCGGCGGTCGTTTCTTTATCAACCTGGCCTTCGCATTGCTGGGCCATGTTCGGGGCGGACCGGCAAAGGTTGCGGTTTTCTCCAGCGGCCTCATGGGATCCATGAGCGGCAGCGTAATCACTAATGTGATGACAACCGGAGTGATGTCAATTCCGGCAATGCGCCGAGTCGGCTTCAGCCGTTCCTACGCAGCCGGCGTAGAAGCCTGTGCTTCTACAGGCGGCGTTCTGATGCCACCGGTTATGGGTGCCACCGCGTTCATCATGGCCGCGTTCCTGAACATTCCCTACGGCACCATTGCACTGGCGGCAGTCGTGCCCTCCGTACTGTATTTCCTCGGCCTGTTTATCCAGATTGATGCCTATGCTGCCCGCAACAAGCTTCAGGGCCTGCCCGCCAGTGAATTACCATCGCTCAAGCAAACATTAAAGGAAGGCTGGTACTTCATCTTCGTGTTTGCCCTGCTGATCTGGATGCTGTTCTTCCTGCGACGAGAGGCCACGGCACCATTCTTTGCAACGGTTCTCTTGCTGGTGATCAACCAGGTACTGCCCTACCAGCGCTGGAAGTGGCAAGACGTGAAGGACTTCTTCGCAGAGTCAGGGAAGCTGTTTGCAGAGCTGATCGCGATCCTCACCGGTGTTGGCTTGCTGGTAGGTGCACTGTCGGTTACCGGGCTGTCAGGCACTATTGCCAATGACCTTATCTACCTGGCCGGTGGCAACACCCTGGTACTGCTGTTGATGGGAGCACTGACCAGCTTTGTGCTCGGCATCGGCATGACAGTTACAGCTGCCTATATTTTCCTGGCGGTTGCGCTGGCACCGGCCCTGATAAACGGCGGCGGCATGGATCCCCTGGCCGTTCACCTGTTCATCCTTTACTGGGGCATGCTCAGTTTCATCACCCCACCGGTTGCCCTGGGCGCCTTTGCCGCTGCAACGGTTGCCGGCTCCAACGCAATGAAAACCGGTGTGGAAGCCATGCGGCTGGGCAGCGTGATCTACTTTATCCCGTTCCTGTTTGTGCTTAATCCGGCGCTGATCTTTCAGGGCACCTGGAGCGAGATTCTCCTGGTGATTGTACAAGCACTGATCGGGGTAACGTTGATAGCATCGGCCATGCAAGGCTGGCTGATCGGGGTAGGCTCTCTGGCAGCAAGCAAGCTGTTGCAATGGCCAATCCGGCTGGGACTCATTGCCGGTGGCATGATCCTTGCCATCCCCGGTGGCGGACCGGTTCCGCTGACCAATCTGGAATTGTCTCTTATTAGTGCTGCGTTGATCATTCCTGCGGTCATCGCCGCCGCACTGACGCACAAGAGATACGAAAGAAGGGAAAAGGCCCTGGCCTGAGACGGTCCTGCCCGGAGGGTGATACACCCTCCGGGCAATTCAATTACAAGAAACCGGAAAGTCTCTGGCGCACAATCCCTTCAGCCTCTTCCATGATTCTGCTGACCAGCTCATGGCATGAAGGGATATCATTAATCAACCCAACAACCATGCCACAACTCCAGGCAGCTTCATCCATCTTGCCTTCCTGCAGCACCAACTTACCCTTTGCACCTGTGACAAGGTGACGGATATCGTCAATGGTTTCCTGGTCACCCTTTTCACTCTCAATCCGGATAATTTCCCGCACGGCGGCGTTATCCATCACCCGCTCGGTGTTCTTCAGGTTACGCATGATCAGCCGGGTCTGCAGTTCATTGGCGTCCACAATTGCCTGCTTCACGTTCTCATGAACCGGCGCTTCTTTGGTGGCCAGAAAACGGGTGCCCATATTCATGCCTTCGGCACCCAATGCCATAGCCGCTACCAGGCTCCGGCCATCGGCCATCCCGCCAGATGCAATGAAAGGTATCTTCAGCTCTTCAGCCGCACGGGGCAGCAGGATGAAGTTTGGCACATCATCCTCACCGGGATGGCCGCCGCATTCAAAGCCGTCCACACTGACGGCATCACAACCGATTCGCTCGGCCTTCAAAGCGTGGCGAACAGATGTGCACTTGTGGATAACCTTGATACCCGCAGCCTTCAACTGCTCCATGTACTGCTCGGGGCTGCGGCCGGCGGTTTCAACCGCCTTGACACCACTGCGGATGATAACGTCAATGTACTCGGGGTAAGGCGGCGCATTGAAGGAAGGCAGGAAGGTCAGGTTGACGCCGAAGGGTTTATCCGTCATCTGCTGGCAGCGGGCGATTTCACTGGCGAGATGTTCAGGCGTAGGCTGGGTCAGGGCGGTAATCATGCCCAGACCACCGGCATTGGATACCGCCGATGCCAGTTCGGCAAAGCCTACGTTGTGCATGCCACCCTGTACGATCGGGTGTTCGATTCCAAATAATTCCGTAATTCGTGTTTTCACGGCATCACTCTTTTGTTGTTGATAAATGTTTCCGGTCTCTGAAACGCGAAGGAGCCGCTGCTGCGGCTCCTTCGTTGTCTTGCGATTACAGCTGCAGCGAACGCACTTCCAGAAACTCCTCAAGCCCCCACTTGCCGAACTCTCGCCCGATACCGGAATGGCCAAAACCACCAAAGGGAGCCAGCGGGTTGAAGCCGCCACCGTTCACCGTCACCTGTCCGGTCCGGAGTTTTGCGGCAAAAGCCTTTGCCTTTTCCCGATCCGCCGACCAGACCGCTCCAGACAGCCCGTAGGCAGTGCCATTGGCGATACGCAAGGCTTCTGCCTCATCGTTGTAGGGAATCACGCACAGCACCGGGCCGAAAATCTCTTCCTGGGCGATTGTGCTGTTCGGGTCTACATTGCCAAACACGGTTGCCTGTACAAAGTAACCCTTGTCCAGGCCTTCCGGAGCGTCCGGGCCGCCGGCTACCAGGGTGGCGCCTTCCGCAACACCGAGCCGGATGTAATCCACTACCCGGTCCCGCTGCTGCGCGGAGGCCAAGGGGCCCAAACGGGTGGCTTCGTCCAGCGGGTTGCCCGGGGTCATTCTGGCCGCGGCTGCAGCCGCCAGCTTGCACGCCTCGTCATGGCGATCGGCGGGCACCAGCAGCCGGGTCAGGGCGGTGCAGGTTTGTCCGGAGTTGAGCAGGCAGTTGCTCACTGTGCCTTTTACTGCGGCTTCCAGGTCAGCGTCCGATAAAACAACCGATGCCGATTTGCCGCCCATTTCCAGCGCAATCCTCTTGAAGTCATCCGCAGCGGCATGGGCAATGGCATGACCGGTGCGGGTGGAGCCGGTGAATGACAGCATGCGCACATCCGGATGCCGGATCAGGGTTTCACCAACGGTTTGCCCGGCCCCGCATACCATGTTGAACACACCCGCCGGCAGGTCGGTTTCATCCAGAATGTCAGCGAGGATAAAGGCTGCCTGCGGCGCAATCTCAGAGGGCTTCAGCACAACAGTGCAGCCGGCAGCAATCGCGGGTACTACCTTCAGAATGATCTGATGCAGCGGGTAGTTCCAGGGCGTAATACAGCCCACCACTCCGACCGGCGCATATTGCACTTCCGAGTTACCAGACTGCTCAACGAACGGAAACTCCGGCAACATATCGGTATAGGTCTTGGTTACAGTTGCCGGCAGACCAGCCTGGATTGCCGTGGCAAGCTTCAGTGGCATGCCCACTTCCCGGCTGACCGCTTCCGCAATTTCCGGTGCCCTTTGCTTGAGTCCAGCATGCAGCTGACCAAGCACGTTCACCCTTTGCTCTACAGAACTTTCAGACCAGACCTCAAATGCTGCATGCGCAGCGGCAATTGCCAGCTCCATCTGTCCCGGATCGGACATGGGCACCCGAGCAATCACGTCGCCGGTGGCCGCTTCATGCACATCCGCCATGTCGCCGCTCCAGTCAACCCAGCTGCCATTAATGTAGTTCTTGTTCAGAATCTTCATGTTTTTCCCTCAGTCGAAGACAATCACGCCACGCGCGTTCTTGCCCGAGATCATGTCGTCAAAGGCCTGAACAGCTTCATCTATGGAGTAAGTCTGGGTGATCAGCTCATCGAGTTTAAGTTTGCCCGCATGGTACAAACCCAGAAGTCGCGGAAAATCGTGTTGCGGCCGGGCTGAACCCAGCCAGCTGCCCTTCAGGGTGCGCTCGTCGGCCGGCAGGGTGAGCGTAGTAATCGAGGTTTTGTCTTTCGGGTCAGCAACGCCCACCACGACGGCGGTACCACCGCGCCCGAGAGACTTGTAGGCTTGCTCAACCACGGCACCGGCACCAACACACTCAAAGGCGTAATCCACGCCGCCGGTCAGTTTTCTGATGGCCTTGGCGGCATCGTTCACTTCATTGAGGTCAATCGTGTGGGTGGCACCGAATTCCCGCGCCATGGCGAGTTTTTTCGGGTTGTTGTCCACCGCCACAATCATTTCGGCACCGGCGGTTGCGCAGCCCTGAACGGCGTTCAGGCCAACACCGCCAATACCGAACACCGCAGCCCTGGAACCCGGCTCCAGCCCGGCAGTATTAAATACAGCACCCACACCGGTCATCACGGCACAGCCCACCAATGCGGCGTTCTGTAGTGGCACATCCTCTGCAACCTTCACGCAGTTATCCACATGCAGGGTTGCATACTCCGCCATCACGCCGCAGGCGCCGAACACATTCAAGGGCTCGCCCTGGCTGTCGCGGGTTCGAACGGTTCCATCGGGCAGTGTAAACATCGCCTTGCGGGCGCTTTCACACAGAACCGGATGGCCACGCACACACTGGCGGCACTTGCCGCACATTGAGATAAACGAACTAACAACGTGGTCGCCTTCACTGAAGCCTTCCACACCCTCGCCAACTTCAACCACCACACCGGCCGCCTCGTGGCCCAGTACCAATGGCGGTGGATACTGAATCTTTCCAGTGGTGGCTGAAAGGTCGCTGTGGCATACGCCGCAGGCGGCAACCTTGATGGTTATCTCGCCCCGTTTTGGTCCGTCCACCGTAATCTGTTCGACCTGTACCGGCTTGCCCCACTCCCGGCAGACCACCGCCTTTGCTTGTCTGTCCATTACCCTGACTCCTGTTGTTTTTGTGTTGATTCAGAGTTGGCGAGGCCGGTCAGAATGCCTCGTCAAACATATCCAGTGCCGTTGAGTCCACCGATTGCAGCAACTCAGCCGTTGCAACCACTCCGGGCAATTCGTACCGACAGAAATAATCGCAGGCGCGCAACTTACCCTGATAGAAGTCCTCCGTCTGCTCACCGGGCCCGCCTAGTCCGACAAGGGCTTTCAGGGCCTGTCGCACCCAGAGCCAGCCGACAACCACCTGCCCGAAGGCGTCCAGGTACAGAGTGGCATTTGCCAGTGCTTTTTCCTTGTCACCGGAGGCCTTTACCTCATTGATCACCCAGGTAGCTTCAATCATTGCTGACAGGGACCGCTCAAGCAGCCCGGCATTAGAAGCCAGCCGTTCCTGCTTGCGGGCCTCGGCAATAGTGGCTTCAATCCTTCGCACCAGTTCGCGATAATACCGGCCATCGGCCATGGAAACCTTGCGGCCAAGCAGGTCCATGCCCTGAATACCATGGGTACCCTCGTGGATCGGGTTAAGCCGGTTATCCCGGTAGAACTGTTCCACCGGATATTCCCGGGTGTATCCGTAGCCACCATGCACCTGAATTGCCAGACTGTTAGCTTCGAGACAATAACGGGAAGGCCAGGACTTGATCACCGGCGTGAGCAAGTCGAGCAGCCCGGCGGCAAGCTCGCGCTGCTCGCCAGTTTCCGCAAACTTCTTCTCGTCCACCAATACTGCACCCTGCAGACAGAGCGCCAGCCCACCTTCCACATAGGCCTTCTGGGCCAGCAGCATGCGCCGGATATCGGCATGGCGGATCAGAGGCACCTGGGGGCTCTCCGGATCCTTTTCTCCAACCGGACGCCCTTGCTGCCGCTCGCGGGCATACTCAAGGGCATGAAGATAGCCGGTGTAACCCAGCATCACCGAGCCCAGACCAACGCCAATCCGGGCTTCGTTCATCATATGGAACATGGCAGCCAGGCCCTCGTGGGGCGCGCCAACCAGATACCCGACCGCCCCCGCTGCCTCACCAAAGTTCAACATGGTAGACGTCGTGCCACGGTATCCCATTTTGTGAATCAGGCCAGCCAGGGCGACATCATTGCGCTCGCCTAAAGAGCCATCTTCGTTAACCAGGACCTTCGGCACCAGAAACAGGGAAATTCCTTTTACGCCGGCCGGGGCCCCAGGTAAACGCGCGAGTACCATATGAATGATGTTCTCGCTCAGCTCGTGATCACCACCGGAGATGTAGATCTTGTTACCAAATAACCTATAACTGCCATCCGCCTGCGGCTCCGCGCGAGTGCGCAGATCTCCCAGAGAGGATCCTGCATGGGGCTCGGTCAGGCACATGGTGCCGAAAAAACGCCCCGCCAGCATCGGCTCGGCGTAGCGGCTTTTCTGCTCGTCGGAGCCATGGGCGAGAATCAGGTTAGCTGCCGCAATAGTCAGCCCGGCGTAGCCCTGAGTCCCTACGTTGGCTCCTTTGAGCATCCCCACACACATCTGGGCAACCGCACTGGGCAACTGCATGCCACCGCGCTCGTAGTCCTGGCTGGCCGCCATCAGACCAGTACTTTTCAGTACGTCCAGCGCCTTGTGAACTTCCGGGCGCATGTGCACACGGCCATTCTCGAAGGTTGGCTCTTCTTCATCCACCAAGCGAGCATGGGGTGCGAACTCCTCTGCGGCAACTTTCAGCGCCAGGTCCAGCGCCGCCTGCAGCGTTTCACGACTATGGTCCTGATAGCGCTCAAATCTGAGCACCTTCTCTACTTCATGAAGTTCATAAAGCTGGAAAGCCAGGTCCCGGGTACTGACGATTTTCTGCTGCATGACGGCGCTCTCCGTTTATACCACTTCGAACAGGCCGGCTGCGCCCTGACCGCCGCCAATGCACATGGTGACCACCACATATTTGGCACCCCGGCGCTTGCCCTCAATCAGGGCATGGCCGGTAAGGCGGGAACCACTCACACCATAGGGGTGACCCACAGAAATAGAGCCGCCATTCACGTTCAGCTTTTCCATCGGAATACCCAGACGGTCGCGGCAGTAGACCACCTGGGATGCAAAGGCTTCGTTCAGTTCCCACAGGTCAATGTCGTCCATGGTCAGGCCGTTGCGGGCAAGCAGGCGTGGAACAGCAAACACCGGGCCGATACCCATCTCGTCGGGCTCGCAGCCCGCAACAGCAAAGCCACGGAAAATGCCCATAGGCTCAATGTTGTGCTTTTCGGCATAGGTGCTGTCCATGACCGTACAGACGGAGGCGCCATCAGAAAGCTGGCTGGCGTTGCCCGCGGTAACAAACTGGCCCGGGCCACGTACCGCGTCCAGTGAGGCCAACCCTTCCAATGTAGTATTCGGGCGATTGCATTCGTCCCGGTCCAGAGTTACCTGTTTTTCGCTCACTTCACCGGTTTCTTTGTCTTTAACCAGCATAGTGGCGTCAAAAGGCACAATTTCGTCGTCAAACTTTCCGGACTGCTGGGCCGCGGCGGTGCGCTGCTGGGAAATCAGTGCGTACTCATCCTGGGCTTCACGGCTTACGTTGTAACGCTGGGCGACAATATCGGCCGTTTCGATCATCGACAGGTACAGTTCCGGCTTGTTCTTCATCAGCCATTCGTTAGTAGCACGGAAGCCATTAAGTTTGTCGTTCTGAACCAGGGAGATGGACTCTACGCCACCAGCCACGATGGCAGGCACCTTCTCCGACATCACTCGCTGCGCAGCAATAGCAATAGATTGCAGGCCGGAGCTGCAGAACCGGTTAATTGACAGCCCGGCCGTAGTAACCGGGAGCCCGGCGCGAATAGCCGCCAGGCGTGCCATGTTCTTGCCCTGACAACCTTCGTGGAAGGTTGCGCCCAGAATGACATCTTCAACAATGGCAGGATCAATTCCGGCACGCTCAACGGCGTGCTGGATAACGTGCCCGGCCAGGTCAACACTGTGCGTGTTGTTCAGGGCACCACGATAGGACTTGCCAAGGCCGGTACGCGCGGTCGAAACGATGACAGCATCAGACATAAGATGAACTCCTTATAATTATAGATCGCTGAACTTGCGGCCTTCCGCCACCAGCTTCTCGAGCAACGGTGCAGGCTTCCACTGCTCGCCACCCACTGTGTTGTTGTAGTTCTTCACTGCCGCCAGAATATTGTCCAGCCCAACCTGATCTGCCCAGAACATGGGGCCGCCACGATACGCGGGGAAACCATATCCGTAGATCCAGACCACATCGATGTCCAGTGACCGGTCGGCAATGCCTTCTTCCAGTATCTTGGCACCTTCGTTGACCATTACATACATGCAACGCTCAAGGATTTCCTGGTCGGTAACCTCCCGGGCTACGATCCCCTGTTCCGCGCGGAAGCTTTCAATCAGCTGTTCCACTTCCGGGTCGACAACCGGCGCGCGGCTACCTTCCTCATATTTGTATACCCCAGCCTGGGTTTTCTGTCCCAGACGACCCTGCTCAACCAGCTTGTCCATCCAACTGGCCGGCACATCTTCACCGGCGTTACGACGCTCTTCACGAATACGATAACCGACATCAATGCCGGCCAGATCAGACATCGCAAACTGCCCCATCGGGAAGCCGAGGTCGGTCAGTACCTTGTCCACCTGCTGCGGCGAAGCACCCTCGTTTACAAGCGCCATGGCCTCGGCACCGCGTTTATGCAGCATCCGGTTGCCAACAAAGCCGTGACAGTTACCGACCATGACTCCGACTTTGTTAATTTTCTTCGCTACGGCCATCACAGTGGCCTTCACCTCGTCAGACGTCTTGCTGCCACGAACATTTTCCAGCAGCTTCATTACGTTAGCCGGGCTAAAGAAGTGCATACCCACAACGTCTTCCGGGCGTTTGGTAGCAGAGGCAATTTCATCAATGTCGAGGGTCGAGGTGTTGGACGCCAGAATAGCGCCCGGCTTACACACTTCATCCAGCTTGGCGAAGATTTCTTTCTTGATAGCCATATTCTCAAATACGGCTTCGATCACCAGATCCACATCACGGAAATCGTCATAGCTCAGGCTGGTTTTGATCAGCGCCATACGCTCTTCCACCTGCTCTGCAGTGAGCTTGCCTTTCTTGGCGGAGTTTTCGTAGTTACGGCGAATTACGGCAAGGCCTCGATCAAGCGCGTCCTGTTTGACCTCAACGATGGTGGCAGGAATGCCCACATTGGCGAAGTTCATGGCAATACCACCACCCATGGTGCCGGCACCGATAATACCCACACTCTTCACCTCACGTACCGGAGTATCCTTGGCCAGGCCTTTGACCTTGGAAACCTCGCGCTCGGCAAAGAACGAATGAATCAGGCCAGCACGCTGCGGCGATTCCATGCATTCCTTGAACAGTTCACGCTCACGCTTCAGGCCCTCGGCAAACGGCAAGGTGAAAGCTGCTTCTACGGCGTCGACACACTTGAAAGGAGAGAACAGGCCACGGGCTTTTTTGGCCAGGCCAGCACGGAACTGGTCAAAGACATCGCTGCCCTTGTCAGCTTCAACCTTGTCGGCAATATCACGCACCCTGCGCACCGGAGCACCTTCAGCTGCCAGTTTCCGCGCATAGGCCAGCCCAACCTGGCGAATATCGTCACCGCCTTCAACAGCATCAACAATGCCCAGAGCCAGCGCGTCTCTGGCGCCTACAAAGTTGCCAGACGTAATCATTTCCAGTGCCTTCTGGGCACCCACAAGGCGAGGCAGGCGCTGGGTACCGCCAGCACCGGGCAACAGGCCAAGCTTTACCTCAGGTAAACCTACCTTGGCAGACGCCAGGGCGACCCGGTAATGACAACCCAGGGCCGTTTCCAGCCCGCCACCCAGGGCGGTTCCGTGTATAGCGGCGACAATGGGCTTGTCGCTGGTCTCATAGGCATTGATCACATCGGGAAGACCCGGCTCCTGCAAAGGTTTGCCAAATTCACGGATGTCCGCGCCAGCAATGAACGTACGGCCTTCACATACCAGCAGGAGGATATCTGCTTCTGCATCCTTCTGGCCCTGCTCCAGGGCGGCAACCAGGCCGGCACGCACCGCGTGGCTCAACGCATTAACCGGCGGGTAGTTTACGGAAATGACACCGACATTCCCTTCACGGGTATAAGCAACAACCTCAGACATAATCTCCCCTCGCCTTATGATGAAATATGGTTTTATCTAGCGAAATAAATTAACGATTTAATACAAGTTTACCCCTCATTTCAACCACCGTTTTGGTTCAGGCATAAAAAAACCGCAGACTCTCATCTGCGGTTTTCACTTTCGACTCACTCTGTACCGGCTTACTACCGGCGCCCGGCACTAGACCCCGAGCGACTCGATATCACGGGCCAGCATGGCGAGCTGGTGAGCGTAGGAATCGCGTAACTTGTCACCCGGCACCAGATACGAGGGTGCAGCGCAGGTCAAAGCCATGGTAGTGCCATCCTGCAGGTGGATAGGCACACCGGCCGAGTTGATATTTCGATCCCAATCTCCCAGCGAAAGGCAGAAACCGTGCTCCCGGTAATCTTCCATCGCCTGGTCCAGGCCTTCTTTAATAGTCGGCCACTTTTCACCGTACTTCTCAGCCATGGCATCATCTATCAGCTTGCGGGCCGGGTCGCTAACGGCACAGTAATACGCTCGGCCGGCAGAGGTTGTAGACATAGGCAACTTCAAACCGATATCCATGCGCAGCAGTGTTGCTTCCGGTGGCAGGCGATTCTCGACATAAATCATGTGCAAACGGTCGCGACAGGTGAGACCAACCGACATGTTGGTTTGCCGGGCGAACTCATCCATGTAAGGCTTGGCAAGCTGACGAACCTTCAAATTCGACACATAGGCATAGCCCAAAGCCAGTACGCCCGAGCTGAGCTGATATTTTTCCAACTGCTGGTTATAACTCAGGTAGCCAAGCTTGGTCAGAGTGTATGTCATCCGGGAAACGGTAGGCTTGGGAAGGCCAGTAATCCTGGCGATATCCTGGTTACCTAGAATCACAGATCCCTGACTGAAAGCGCGCAGTACATCGAGCCCCCGGGACAGCGCCTCTACAAACTTGCGATCCTTGCCCGGCTGAACGGGCTTGCCATCGCCAGACGCTACTTTCAACTCCGGTGAGTTGTCCTGCTGTTTTTTTGCCATAACTTGCCTATTTCCTGAACTGCGTTGCCTGTCACGGATAGCCTGGAGAACCGTGGGCGTGAAAAGTGGACATATTCTAGTCTATGAGAAACTCAAGAACCACAATCTGCCATCAAATTTCATGCCAGATTCGAAACACTGGCATTACCCGATGCCACGAAATAGCCATGACGGAAACCCGGGCAACCTTTACCATAGTATAGCGATACTTTATTCTGCAATGCGGAACCAAGTCATATGCACGACAACAAACCATACTCAGGAGCATGTATGAAGGTACTTTTTGTAGCGGGCGATCCCAAACCAGAGCGCTGGACCGTACCTATCAAACAACTGCTACCAGAAGCAGACATTTATGTCTGGGATCCGGACGGACCGGCGATTAATGCAGACTACGCCATCGTATGGCAGCCCCCGGCGAAGCTGTTCGAGCGTGAAACCCGCCTGAAGGCCGTGTTCAACCTGGGCGCCGGTATCGACGGATTGCTGAAAGTCCCCAACCTGCCGGCAGACCTTACCGTGGTAAGACTGGAAGATGCCGGCATGTCGGTACAGATGGCCGAGCATGTACTGCACCAGATACTGGAAGTCAGCCGGCAGATGGAGCTGTACCGGGATCAGCAACGCCAGCGGCTGTGGAAGATACACCGCCCCATCAGCCGGAAAGAGTGGCCCATCGGCATTATGGGGCTTGGGCACATTGGCAAGCGTGTGGCCAGCACACTGGCAAGCCTGGACTATACGGTAAACGGCTGGGCCAGGAGTGAGCACACGGTAGAAGGCGTGCGCACCTTTGCAGGCAACGGGCAACTCGGAGAGTTTCTGGGGGCAACGCGAGTGCTGGTTAACACCCTGCCACTGACCAGCGAAACCGAAAACATCCTTAACTACGACCTGTTCAGCCAGCTCCAGCCGGGTGCGGTGCTGATCAACGTCGGCCGGGGGGAGCACCTCGTGGAAGAAGACCTGCTCAGGGCACTGAATGAGGAGAAACTGCAGCGGGCCTCACTGGATGTGTTCCGCAAGGAACCTTTGCCGGCTGGCCACCCATTCTGGGAGCGAACCGACATCACAATCACGCCGCACATTTCGGCGCGAACTCTTCGGGATGCCACCCTGGAGCAGATCACCGGGAAAATCCGGGACCATGCCAGCGGGCACCCCATCACAGGAATAGTCGACATAGCCCGTGGCTACTGACTAACCCGCGAGCCGATTCTGCCGGTCAACCCAGGACCGGCAGAAGTACCGCAAACACCGCCAGCAATAACAGCAACAGCGGCACCACCAGCAAGACAAAAACACCGTTCCACTGAAAGGCCACTACGTTGCGGGAAACCTGACCAAACCGTGACAGCAACATCACCGACGGCCCGAACGGCGACACCATCATTGCCAGCGAGAAACCAATAACCAGGCCAATTGCCACCAGCATCGGGTCAGCCCCGCTAGCCACAAGTTGCGCAAGCATGCCCGACTGCACGCTCAGCACGGTAATCGGAATCACCCCGGCCATGGAGAACAGCGGCATGATCAGCAGCCCTGCGGCTGCAATCAGGTAACTACCCCAGCCGCTCACCACAAGTCCGTTCAACAGATCTGACGGCACCACAGTGGCAATCGATACCCCAAGCATGGCTGAGCCGGCAAAGATCGCCATTTCGTTGGACATCACCGCCAACTGTCCCACCCCTTCTGCCAATACCGCCACCGGAGAGCGTTCCTGCAACAACATATAAGACAAAGTGACAGCCGGAACAGCCAACATGGCAGCCACCGACACCTTCACGCCCGCCAAGGCAACCAGCAACGCCATACAGGCAAACACCACCAGAACCAGAAGCGTCAGTTTGCCCGTTCCTTCAGGCCAGCCGTCGAGCGCAACCCGTTCACTACTGATTTCCCGGAAGCGCTGCCTTTCCAGCACCCAGCCAACCACGATCATCAGCAAAGCTGCCACAAAGCCGAAAGGCAAAAGAGAAGACCAGCTGAGCTGGGGCAGCTCTCGCGTGAGAATCGCAACCGCTACGCTGGTGGGTGCCACCAATGGCACCAGGGCAAACCCTCGCAAGGCGCTGATCAGCACGCTCCTGAGCCACTGCAGCCTTGCCGCTCCCTCTATTCCCCTCTCCTTCAGGCTATCCGCGAGTGTGCCACAGAGAAGGCTCATCATTCCGAAACTGAGTACCGAAGCAATACCGCAGCTCACCGCCGCATACTTTGGGTATAAAAGGGATACCCGCCCCCCGAGCAGCACATCGTGGATACGCCTGAGGACTTCAAAGCGGCGCACCAGGCACTGCATCATCCCCAGGCTGCCCAAAAACGCCGAATAGAACGCTGCATCCGACAACGCATCAAGGGCACCGTCCATTCCGAGACGGCCGGTCACAAACAAACCAGCACTAAACGTGAGGGAAAGCAGGAACAACGTCCTTGCATAGACCTGAAGGCGCATCGCGCCCAGAACAAACACCAGGATGAATACCAGCCCGGCAGAGGCGCTAAGGGCTTTGCTCTGCAGACAAATCGCGACAAGCTCCATGACCACGGCACAAGCCAGCAGCCAGCGAAGAGTTCCATTCATAAACCAGTCAGCCACCAATGATGAACAATTCTTGCAATTGAGATAGACCCAGATTAGTCTTTTCCAATATCATTTACAAAACTATATTCCGCAGTTCGGAATTACCTAACCATAATCGATACGGCAATTCTTATGAACGCATACATCTATGATGGCTTGAGAACACCATTTGGGCGGCATGCAGGCGCCCTGGCCAAGGTTCGCCCCGACGACCTGCTGGCCGAGGTCATTCGCGCACTCATTGAGCGCAACGCCTTTGCTCCGGAGAATTATGAAGACGTGATTGCCGGCTGCACCAACCAGGCCGGTGAAGATGCCCGCAACCTGGCACGGCACGCCGGACTGCTGGCAGGCTTGCCGGTCGAAACCGGTGGCCAGACCGTGAACCGGCTTTGCGGCTCTGGCCTTGCCGCCATCATCGATGCTGCCCGCGCTATCCGTTGTGGCGAAGGCGACCTGTTCGTAGCCGGCGGTGCCGAGAGCATGAGCCGCGCGCCGTTTGTGCTGGCCAAGTCCGAATCACCTTACAGCCGTGAATTCCGCGCCTTTGACAGCACCATTGGTGCCCGCTTCCCGAACCCGCTGATCGAACGCCAGTTCGGCTCGGACACCATGCCGGAAACCGCAGACAACATCGCACGCGAGCTGAATCTGTGCCGACTGGAAGTGGATCGCTTTGCCGCACAAAGCCAGGCCCGCTATGAAGCCGCCCGCCAGGACGGTTTTTTCAAAGACGAGATCCTGCCCATTTCTGTACCTCAGGGCCGCAAGCAACCGCCACTGACCGTACAGGACGACGAGCATCCAAGGCCTACATCCAACCTCGAGGCGCTTTCCAATCTTCGCTCGCTGGCTGAAGATGGCGTGGTTACTGCCGGCAACGCCTCCGGCGTGAACGATGGCGCAGCTGCCCTCATCATTGGCTCGGAAGAAGCCGGCAAGCGGGCTGGCATCCAGCCCCGCGCACGTATCGTATCGGCTGCCATCGCCGGCGTTGCGCCCAATGTAATGGGGTACGGCCCGGTTCCGGCAAGCCAGAAAGCCCTTGCCCGGGCAGGCCTGACACTAAAAGACATGGATGTAATCGAGATCAACGAGGCGTTCGCCGCCCAGGTTCTCGGTTGCACCACCAAACTGGGAATCGATCCTTCCGATTCCAGACTCAACCCGAACGGCGGCGCCATCGCTGTAGGGCACCCTCTTGGTGCTTCCGGCGCCCGGATTGCCCTGACGGCGGTACGCCAACTCGAACGTACTGGTGGCCGTTACGCTCTGATCAGCATGTGCATTGGCGTAGGCCAGGGCATTGCTGCGGTAATTGAACGGGTTTCCAACTAACTTTTCAGGAGAACAACAATGGCTTCCGCACCTTGGGACGACCTGCTGAACTTTGAATCACAACTGGACGAAACCGAGCGTCAGGTACGCGACAGCATTCGCAGCTTCTGCGATAACCGTCTGATGCCCGGCATCGTCGAGGCAAACCGCCACGAAAAATTCGACCGCAGCATCTTCACCGAAATGGGTGAACTGGGCATGCTGGGTGCCACCCTGCCGGAAGAGTACGGCGGCCCCGGCCTGAACCACGTGTGCTACGGCCTGATCGCACGGGAAGTTGAACGGGTAGACTCTGCCTACCGCTCGGCCCTGAGCGTACAGTCTTCACTGGTGATGTACCCGATCTTCTCTTACGGCAAAGAAGAGCTGAAAAAGCGCATTCTGCCGAAACTGGCCTCTGGCGAGTTTGTTGGCTGCTTCGGCCTGACCGAACCCAACCACGGCTCTGACCCCGGTGGTATGGAAACCCGCGCCAAGAAAGTTGACGGCGGCTACCTGCTGAGCGGCTCCAAGACCTGGATCACCAACTCCCCGATTGCCGACGTTTGTGTGGTCTGGGCCAAGCTGGACGGCGTGGTAAACGGCTTTGTGATCGAGCGCGAAGGCGCCACGGGCCTGGAAACCCCGAAGATTGAGGGCAAGTTCTCGCTGCGCGCCTCCGACACCGGTTCTATCTTTATGGACGAAGTCTTCGTTCCTGAAGAAAACCGCCTGGAAGTTGAAGGCCTGAAAGGCCCCCTGAGCTGCCTTACCAAGGCTCGCTACGGTATCAGCTGGGGCGCCCTGGGTGCTGCGGAATTCTGCTGGCATGCAGCCCGCAACTACACCCTGGAGCGTAAGCAGTTTGGCAAGCCCCTGGCCGCCAACCAGCTGATCCAGAAGAAGCTGGTAGACATGCAGACTGAAATCACCCTTGGACTGCAATCTGTGCTGCAGCTGGGCCGCATGATGGATGCTGGCATTGCCACCCCGGATTCCGTTTCCCTTCTGAAGCGTAACAACTGTGGCAAAGCCCTGGACATCGCCCGCGTAGCCCGCGATATGCACGGTGGTAACGGTATTGCAGATGAATACCACGTTATCCGCCACGTCATGAACCTGGAAGCAGTTAACACCTACGAAGGCACCCACGACGTCCACGCCCTGATTCTGGGCCGTGGTCAGACCGGTATTCAGGCCTTCAGCTGATTCCTCCGGAAACAGCACTCCTGAACCCCTCTACGGAGGGGTTTTTTGTGCCCGGCGCCTCGAGGCCTACACTTCTCGCGCGGGCATAAAAAAGCCCCGGTGTGCAGCGCACCCGGGGCAAGCGATGAAATACCTAATATTCGTTTTAACTCAACGGAAATCGCTGATCAGAATGCCAACTTGGCGGAAGCCATTACCTGCTCATACTGCTGACTGCCGCTGCCGGCGATCTCGCCAAAGTCCCAGTAGGCATACTCAAGACCCAGAGCCAGGTTCTCATGAGCGGCCCACAGCAGGTTAACGTGGACTGAGGTGGAGGAGTCGAAATAGCTGAGAGTCCCTGCAGGAGAGAAGTCCAGATCGTCCACAATCTCGGTATGGGAAACCGACAGGTTACTTCTCCAGGCTGAATTCCAGAAGTGACGGTAGGCCGCAGTGACCCCGTAGGTATTCAGCGGCTCAACCTTTCCGGCCGCCTGCTCAGCCCGATCCACATCCGGGTAGGTGAACAGCCCCATGTAACGGCCAAGCGCTCCATAGCTGTATTGCAGACGCAAGTCATCACGCCCAAACGTAGGAATACGGGCACTCAGAGATACAGCACCGGCTGCCTTGGTGTCCTCCGCAGCATCATCTTCCAGATAGCGCAGCAGGGCCGCAACAGAGTAGAAACCGTAGTTGCCGCGAGTCTGATAGCGCGCTACGAGATCCGGATAGGACTGATCGCCATAGGATTCAGAGCCAAAACCATCTTCCGGGTTTTCGAGGGCGACCATCAACTTGCCACCCGGAGCGGACATGTTATAGCGGAGCATCGGCTGTCGGGCATAGATAAAGGCAGCCTGTTTACCTTGGTTCAGAATCTCTGGCAATGCAGACAGATCGGTAAAGGTTGTGTAGGTCTGGCCAAAATCCCAACCATTCCAGGAGCCAAACGCCTGCCGAACGCGCGCATTATAGCCGTTTGTGACAACTTCATTGCCGGGAGCATCCTCCGCGGTGTTGAAATCCATTTCGATGTACGTGGTCCAATCATGGCCGCCAACATCCTCGGTCTTGGTACCAATGCTGATACGAGATTCACGGATAGAGAAGCCTGTTTTCCAGTCGCTTTCACCTTCATTGGCCGCCTTGGCAAGCGTCCGGGGCAAAGCAATGGAGTAACCGTTGGGGGTTCCATTACCGTTGGATCCGAAAATCACATCGGCCTTGACGAACCCGCCAAATGTAATCGTGGTATCACCAATCTTCATCCCCTTGCCTTCACGTAACAGATATGGGTTGTCGTCCCGCGCCTCAGGGGCAGTCGACACATGACTTTCCAGAACCTGGATGCGCTCACGCAGCTCTTCCAGCTCTGTGTTGCTCTGCGCCTGGGCAGTTACCGAGCCAAGCATCAGCAGAGGTGCACCCGCCAGGGCTACGGCGCGGACCAGCGGATGGGTGGCAAAACGGGTTGTTGTTGTTGTCATCTTGAAAAACCTCGCATCGGAGTTGGTTAGCGTCTTTATTGTTAAATCTACGGGACTGGCACATACCTTCGCGCAATAATTCCGCACAGCGGAACTTCTGGTTATTTGCATTTCATTATGCAGCACCATCTTCCGCTACGACGAATATAGATGAAGAATTTTAGATCAACAAGTCCATTTATCTTTTTGCATGTCTACAACGATGCATTTTTTGACAGTTGATTCCGTTAGCATTGACATCCACCGTTTGGTTGATGGATCATGGAACAATTCTGCTATGCGGTATACATTTTCGCTAAGAGCACGGTGAGGGTTACCTATGAACATGAATTACACAGCCGAGGAATTGGCTTTCCGCGATGAAGTTCGCGCATTCCTGGATGCCAAGCTGCCTGAAGACATCGCAGCCAAGGTGAAAGGCTTTCGCAAGCTGAGCAAGGAAGACCACCAGCGGTGGCAAAAAATTCTCAGCGAGCAAGGCTGGTACGCCACGCACTGGCCGGAACAGTACGGGGGTGTCAGCTGGACACCGGTCCAGAAGCACATCTGGGATGAAGAGTCCTGCCGTTACGGCGTGCCCCGCTCCATTCCCTTCGGCGTAAATATGGTGGCTCCGGTCATCATCAAGTTCGGCTCCGAAGAACAGAAGCAGCAATACCTGCCCCGGATTCTCAGCGGCGAAGACTGGTGGTGTCAGGGTTATTCCGAGCCAGGCGCGGGTTCTGACCTGGCTTCCCTGAAAACACGGGCTGTGCGCGAAGGCGACCATTACATCGTTAATGGCCAGAAGACCTGGACCACGCTGGGCCAGCACGCCAACATGATCTTCTGCCTGGTACGCACCAACACAGAAGTGAAGGCGCAGGAAGGCATCTCATTCCTGCTGATCGACATGAACACCCCGGGTATTACCGTTCGTCCGATCATCACGCTGGACGGTGAGCATGAAGTTAACGAAGTCTTCTTTGAAGACGTGAAGGTTCCGGCCGAGAACCTGGTAGGTGAAGAAAATAAAGGCTGGACCTATGCCAAGTACCTGCTCACCTACGAGCGTACTGGCCTGGCGGGCATCGGCCTGTCCAAGGCAGCGCTGACACACCTCAAGCAGCTGGCCAGCCGTCGGGTGAAGAACGGCAAACCCCTGATTCAGGATCCGACCTTCAGCCAACGTATCGCGCAGGTCGAAATCGACCTGATGGCAGCAGCGATCAGCAACCTGAGAATTGTTGCCTCGGTAGAGGGCGGCGGCGTTCCGGGAGCGGAAAGTTCCATGCTGAAAGTGCGCGGCACCGAGATTCGCCAGGCCATCAACGACCTGGCACGCCGGGCGATCGGGCCTTACGCCATTCCGTTTGTTGAAGAAGAGATGGACCAGGCCTATGACGGCGAATTCCTGTCTGACCCGGATGCTGCTCCTCTGGCTGCCCATTACTTCAACAACCGCAAGCTGTCTATTTTCGGTGGATCAAACGAGATCCAGAAGAACATCGTTTCGAAAATGATTCTGGGACTTTAAGGAGGCGACCATGGATTTCCGACTCAACGAAGAGCAGCAAATGCTGCAGGACACCGTGGCTCGTCTGGTTCGCGGTGAATACAGCTTTGAAAAGCGGCTGGAATACAGCGAAACCGAACTTGGCTTCAGTGAAAGTTTCTGGAAGCAACTGGGCGAACTGGGCCTGATGGCTGTGCCATTCCCCGAGGAACTTGGCGGCTTTGGCGGCACCGGTGTTGAAGTTCAAAGCGTGATGACCGAGCTGGGCCGCGGCCTGTGCATCGAGCCGTACCTTCAATCTGTGGTTCTTGGTGGCGGGCTAATTAGCCAGGCCGGCAATGAACAGCAGAAAGAACAGTGGCTGGCCGGCATTGCAACAGGCGAAGCCCAGGTAGCCGTTGGCCTGCAGGAGCCCCAGAGCTTCTACAACACAAATGACGTAGAAACCACCGCCGAGAAAGCCGGCAGCGACTATGTTCTTAACGGTCGCAAAGCGGTCGTAATCGGTGGCCATAGTGCCGACCTGCTGGTGGTTTCTGCCCGCACAGCCGGCAACAGCCGTGATGCCGCTGGCATCAGCCTGTTCGTTATCGACGCCAATGCTGAAGGCCTGGAGCGTCGCAGCTACCCGACCATCGACGGCGCGAAGGGCTGCGATCTATTCCTGAACAACGTCAAAGTCGGCGCAGACGCTCTGCTGGGAAGCGAAGGCGAAGCGGCCGATGCTATTGAATACCAGGTTGGCCGTGCCATTTCCGCTCTGTGTGGTGAAGCGGTCGGCGTTATGGAAGTCGCCTGTGACCTGACCCTGGACTATCTCAAACAGCGCAAGCAGTTTGGTGTGCCCATCGGAAAGTTCCAGGTGCTTCAGCACCGGATGGCCGACATGATGTCCGAACTGGAGCAGGCTCGTTCAATGGCCATCCTTGCCGCCAGCGTGGCTGATGAGTCTCAGAGCGACGAACGCCGCCGGGTAATTGCGGCCGCTAAAAACGTAATTAGTCGCAGCGCCCAGTTTATTTCGGAAAAGGGCGTTCAGTCCCACGGCGGTATTGGCATGACCTGGGAATACAACTTTGCCCATTACGCCAAGCGGCTGGTGATGATCAACCACCAGCTGGGCGATGATGACTTCCATCTTGAGCGCTATGCCGCTCTGCTGGAAGCCAACTGATACCAAATCAGTGAACCTTGGGTCTGTCTCCACATTCAGTCAGGACCCTCTTTCGGGGTGGCCTATGCCACCCCTTTTTTATGCCCGGAATAACCTTGAGTAATCATTCTCTGCGGAGGAACAATCATGACAAAAAACCACCCGGACGAAATGCAGGCTGATCTGAGAAAAGCCGAATGGAAAATAAGAACCGAACTGGCTGCTGCCTATAGACTGGTAGCCCTCTTTGGCTGGGACGACCTGGTGTTCACCCATCTGTCGGCCCGGGTGCCCGGGCCTGATCATCACTTTCTGATCAATCCCTACGGATTGCTGTTCCATGAAATGACCGCCTCATCCCTGGTGAAAGTCGACCAAAATGGCGAAGTCGTGGAGGCTGGCGGGCTGCGCAGGGTTAACCCGGCGGGGTTTACCATCCACAGCGCCGTACATATGGGGCGCGAAGATGCCGGAGCCGTCATGCACCTGCATGCAGCAGATGGTGTTGCGGTATCAGCCCACCGTGATGGCCTCCAGCCCCTGAGCCAGACCGCCATGCTGTGCCTTGGGCACCTGAGTTACCACGAATATGAAGGCGTAGCGCTCAACCTTGATGAGAGGGAGCGCCTGATCCGGGATCTGGGTAACAAATCCATGATGATCTTGCGCAACCACGGCATTCTGACCGTGGGCCGCGATGTGCCGGAAACCTTCACTTACCTCTACTTCCTGATGAAGGCCTGCGAGATACAGGTAAAAGCGCAGAGCTGTGGCCCGGTATATATGCCCACCCAACAGGCTATTGACACCACGGCGGATCAATCAGGCTCACTCGGCAAGGCAGCAAAGCTTACCTGGCCCGCCCTTCTGAGACTGCTTGATGCCAGGTCTCCTGGCTACAACGTTTGAGCCCTTCATCAATCCACTATCAGGAAGGTCCTATGATTACTGTTGATATTAATGAACTGGCAGCCTATCAGGGCATGCTGATTGGCCACAGCCCCTGGGTAACCGTGAGCCAGGCCATGATAAACGCCTTTGCCGAAACCACCGGCGACCATCAGTGGATCCATGTGGATGTCGACCGGGCCAGCCGGGAGTCACCCTGGAAGAGCCCGGTAGCCCATGGCTACCTGACGGCATCACTGATCCCCAAGCTCAACAGCGAGGTCATCATGGTGACCGGTACTTCAGCCACCATCAACTATGGCCTGAACAAGCTGCGTTTTCCGGCGGCGGTGAAGGCTGGCTCGGATATCCGGTCCCGGGTTGAGCTGGCATCCCTGAAGCAGGTGGATGATCACCGCCTGCTGGCCACCTACCAGACCGTGGTGGAAATAAGGAACGAAGACAAGCCAGCCTGCGTACTGGAAAATCTGGCCATGTACGTGGTCTGAGCCTTCCGGTCAGTGCAAAAAGGCGGCAAGCCCTGAGAGTGGGGGGGGGAGCCGCCTTCCTAACTTCCAGTGTTGTGCAGGCTACTTCTGCCACTCCTGTTCCTGGAGTGCCCGCCACATCAGCTTTCCGGTCGGTGATTTTGGTAACTCATCAACAAATTCAATGATGGTTGGTACCTTGTAGGCCGCCATTTGCTCCTTACACCAACTGATGATGTCATCCTTGGTTGTTGTGTTTTCAGCCTCAGGCGTTAGTACAATACAAGCCTTGACCGTTTCACCACGCTTGGGGTCCGGGGCAGAAATAATGCAGACTTCGTGGATGGATGGGTGACGGTACATCAACCCTTCCACTTCCGATGGCCAGACCTTGAAGCCAGAGGCGTTGATCATGCGCTTGACCCGATCCACCATGAAGAAATAGCCGTCTTCGTCGTAGTAACCCAGGTCGCCGGTACGGAAGAAACGCTTGCCATCGATTTCGACGAATGAAGCCTCGGTATCCACCGGGCGATTCCAGTAGCCCAGCGTGACCTGAGGCCCGCAGGACACGATCTCTCCGGTTTCTCCGACAGCTTTCTCTTCAAGCGTATCCACGTCGATAATCCGGCTGTCGACATCAAACACCGGGATCCCCAGACACTGGGGCTTGGGGCTTTTGGTTGGATTGATATGGGTCGCTGCCATGGTTTCAGACAGACCGTAGCCTTCGATGTAATCAAGGCCCGTCAGCTTTTTGAGCTTCTCGGCGACCGCAACCGGCATGGCGGCACCACCACCACCAATCATGTTCAGGCTGCTGATGTCGTACTTGCCCAGATCCGGATTCGACAGGAAGTCCACCGCCATGGTGACGATGTTGGTCCAGCCGGTAACCTTGTAACGCTCAATCAAACGTGCCGCTGTGGTTCTGTCCCAACGGGTCATGATGACAGAAGTGGCACCGCAGAATATGGGACCGTTCATGGAGCCAGTCATGCCGGTTACGTGGAAGAACGGCAGCGTGGATAGCTGAACACTATCCGGAGTGGACAGGTTCCAGAATACCCGGTGCACGGCTGTCGCCATTACCGACCGGTGAGTGTGCATGCAGCCCTTGGGTGCCCCGGTGGTACCGGAGCTGTACGGAATAACGGCAAGGTCATCCGGGCCGGCAGTATGTTCACCGGGCTTGCGTCCGGCTTCCAGGGCCGCCTCCCAGGTAACCACTCCCGGTATATCCCTGGACCACGCGGGCGCAGCAACTTCCGCCGGCAACGTCAGGTCGGTTTCCGGGTTAATGTAGGTGTTGTAAGACGCAACAATCACTTGTTCCAGGTTGGTCTCGCCAATCAACGGCGCGATGAAGCCCGCCAGTTCCTGGCCCGCCATGCACACCGTGGAGCCAGTATCCGAAATATAATGCTCAAGCTCCGCCGCGCGGTTCATGGGATTCACAGGAATAACCACGGCATCGGCCCGCAGGATGGCATAGTAGGAGATCACATACTGCGGGGAGTTCTGCATATAAAGCAGGACCCGGTCACCCTTCTTGACCCCCTGGGCCTGCAGGTAACCCGCCATAGTATCGACTTCTCGCTTAAGCCGGGCATAGGTCATGGGCGCATCGTAGAAAACGATGGCATTGTGGTCCGGATAACGCAGTGCCGAGACTTCCAGGTTGGTGTACAGACTGGTTTTCGGCAGGGTCATGGTTTTGGGCAGATCTTTCGGCCAAACCTTGTAGTGGCGTGTAAACATATTCTTGTTCTCCCCCTGGGTTAATTCAGTCAACCGCTTGAGCGGACAAATCAAAATAATCAACAGCCCCGGGCAAGGGCTCGCCATGGCGTAACGGTGAAATGGCAACGGCTTTTTCACGAAGTACGGTCACATCCGCATCCGGCGCCACAATGTGGCGTGAGCTCCGGTCAAAACCAAGCCACCAGTAAGGCAGGCTGCGCGCATCACGGCCAGCGACCAGTGTTGGCTTCTGGATAGAGCCGTTGGACTGCCGACACCATCGGGCTGCGGTAATATCGGCCGCTTCACAGGCTGGAAAGTTCACATTCCACGCCAGAACCTGGCCGGGGCGGTAAAGTCTGCGAATGACAGCTTCAGCAAGGGTTTCCACCGGCGACCAGCGGACGTCGTCCCGGTTCAGGTAAGCCTGGCTCAGCGCAATGGCCGGAATGTTCATGTGGCGTGCACTCAGTACCGCGCCAACGGTACCGGAGTACTGGACCGAATCACTGATGTTCGCACCGCAGTTTACGCCGGAAAGCACCAGGTCTGGCGGTGTTTCCCCGAACCACTCGGCCAGGGAATACAACACGCAATCGGCCGGTGTGCCAGACACCGAATAACGATTAGCCCCAACCTGATAAACCCGTAACGGACTGTGAATGGATATGCTCTGGCCAGCTCCGCTGCGATCATGTTCCGGAGCCACAACCCAAACCTCATCGGCCAACCGCCGGGCAATGGTTTCAAGGATCGCGATACCCGGCGCATTGATGCCGTCATCGTTGGTAATCAGAATTCGATTAGCAATCTTGCCCTGCATAATCGCTTCTCCGCTCATGGCTTGCGGCCTTCACAAGCGATTTGCCAGCCAATATCCGCCAGCAGGCTGGCACGCTTGCCAACTTCCAGCGCATTGGCGTTGGCAGCATTGCCATCCAGGGCCCGCTTGTACACACCCTGAAGAATGGCTGCCAGCCGGAATAACGAAAACGACAGGAATACGTGCCAGTCATCAATGCCATCTCTGCCGGTTTGCGCGCAGTACCGGGCAATGGTTTCCTGCTCGCTTGGTATACCAAGCTCCTGCACATCTTCGCCATTCAGGCCACGCATACCGGGCATATCAGCAGGCAGGTGGTATGGCAGGCAGTAATAGGCAAGGTCTGCCAGCGGATGCCCGAGAGTCGACAACTCCCAATCCAGGATCGCGATTACTTCCGGGCGATCCGGTGCCAGCATCAGGTTGCCAAACCGGTAGTCACCGTGGGCAATCGAAGTCTCATCCCTGGCCGGGAGGTTCTCCGGCAACCAGGCCATCAGCTTGTCCATAGCCGGCAGGTCATCCGTCCGGGATGCGAGATATTGCTTGCTCCAGCGAGCCACCTGACGGGACACATAACCCTCCGGGCGGCCGTAATCTGCCAGGCCAATAGCGTTGACATCCACAGAGTGCAAAGCTGCCAGCGTGTCGATGGCTGAGTGATGAGCCCTCATTCGCTCTTCACGCTCCAGCTCTTTGAGTGCTGAATGGGAGTGAATCCTGCCTTCCAGAAAATCCATCACGTAGAAGGGAGTGCCAATGACCTCACTGTCTTCACACAGTACGCGAGCATTGGGTACCGGAACGGACGTGTGTTCAGCGAGCGCGCGCATAACGCGGTATTCCCGCTCCACCATGTGAGCCGAAGGCAGCGTCTTTCCCGGGGGCTTCTTCCGCAGTACATAACGCCTGTTGCCGGTATCCAGCAGAAAGGTAGGGTTGGATTGCCCGCCCTGAAACTGCTTCACGTCCATCTGGTTACCGAAGTCCGGCAATGCCTGCTGAAGCCAGTTGAGCAGGCGGGCTTCATCGAATTTGTGGGCTGGCAGAACCGCTACCAGCTCTGGAGTCATGCTCATGATTATCTCTTGTCGTTATGTTCTGATAACCCCTTGCGCCAGACAGGTGCCCGGCGGCAGGGGTGTTCCGGCTTCCCGGTATCAGCAGATGGTTTCACCACCGTCGGCAACAATCACCTGCCCGGTAATGTAGGCACTGGCCGGGGTCGCCAGGAAAACGGCCAGGCCGGCAATATCGATCGGATCACCGATGCGCCGAAGCGGGGTTTTGTCTTCTGCCCGCTTTACGCGAACCGGGTCTTCCCAAAGCGCTTTGGCAAAATCGGTCTTGATCAGGCCCGGCGCAATGCTGTTCACACGGATACCCTTCGGCCCCCACTCAACGGCCAGGTTGCGCGCCAGGGCAGCTTCTGCCGCCTTGGACACACCGTAAGTGCCGATAGTGGTGTTGCCGCGAATACCGGCAATACTGGACAGCAGCACCACAGAACCTGAGCCCTTTTCGGCCATCTGTGGCAGCACCATATTGGTGAGCCAGAAGGTTCCCTTGACGTTGGTGTCCATGATCTTGTCCCAGGCGTCGTCGGTCATCTCAGCGGTCGGACCATACACCGGGTTGGTCGCGGCGTTGCAAACCAGAACGTCGATGGTGCCCCAGGCTTCGTTAGTTTTGTCGACCAGGTTTTGCAGGTCCTCCTTCTTGCCGACGTGACAAGCGATGGCCATGGCATCAAAGCCCTGGGCCCGCATTTCACTGGCTACCTGTTCACAGGCTTCCGCCTTACGGCTGGAGATCACAACCCGGGCGCCACAGCGGGCCATTTCTTCGGCAATGGCCCGGCCAATGCCCTTGGTGGAGCCTGTGATAACAGCCACTTTCCCGGTCATATCAAATAATGGATTAGTCATTTCCGAATCCTTATTACTCTGGGTAACAGCTGTTTCAGCGGTACTGACGCAATTCAAGTTTGGCGACGGAATCCAGGTGAACCTCATCCGGGCCGTCTGCCAGGCGCAGGGTACGGACTTTCGCCCAGGCCGACGCCAGGAAGGTGTCCTGGCTGACGCCAGCACCACCGTGCACCTGTATTGCGCGGTCGATGACCTTCAGGGCCATGCTCGGGGCAATCACCTTGATCATGGCAATTTCCTGACGGGCCACTTTGTTGCCTACGGTATCCATCATATGGGCAGCCTTGAGGGTCATCAGGCGAGCTTGCTCGATGTCGATGCGACTACGGGCAATGTCTTTCCGGATGGAATCAAATTCGGACAGCGGGCGGCCAAAGGCCTCACGGGCATTCGCGCGCTTGCACATAAGTTCAAGGGCACGCTCGGCGACACCGATGGTGCGCATGCAATGGTGGATACGGCCCGGCCCGAGGCGCCCCTGGGCGATTTCAAAGCCGCGACCTTCACCCAGCAGGATATTACTGACCGGTACACGCACGTTGTCGTAGTGAATCTCGGCGTGGCCGTGCGGCGCATGGTCATAACCGAATACCGTCAGCGGGCGAATCATTTTCACGCCGGGTGCATCCAGTGGCACCAGAATCATCGACTGCTGCTGGTGCTTGGGAGCGGTGGGATCGGTTTTGCCCATAACGATGGCAATCTTGCTGGTGGTGGTCATGGCACCTGAAGACCACCACTTACGACCGTTAATAACGTACTCGTCACCTTCCCGACGAATCTCGCAAGCAATGTTGGTTGCGTCAGAGGAAGCGACGTCCGGCTCGGTCATGGAAAAGCAGGATCGGATTTTTCCATCCAGAAGCGGCTTCAGCCACTGCTCCTGCTGTTCCTCGTTTCCGTAACGGGCAATGGTCTCCATGTTGCCGGTGTCCGGCGCGGAGCAGTTGAATACCTCGGGAGCCATCTCGGAACGGCCCATAATCTCGCACAAATGTGCGTACTCGAAGTTTGTCAGGCCGGCCCCCAGGTCACTTTCTGGCAGGAACAGGTTCCACAGCCCGGCAGCCTTCGCTTTTTCTTTCAGCTCTTCAATGATCGGAACCGGTGCCCAACGGTTCTCCGCGGTTGCCACCTGATGGTGATGCTTTTCTTCATTCGGGTAGATATAGGCATTCATGAACTCGGTTAATTCGGCCTGCAGTTTCTTGGCCTTGTCAGACAGCTCGAACATATCCGTTTCCTCTCTGTTCAGTTATTTGCGACTGCTACTAACGCCGGCAATCGCGTTAGCAGGCATTCAGACGGGAACGCCTTCAGGTTTCTCACTACCAGAACGTATCCGGAAAGTGCCCTCACCGATTGCAAGCAGATTGCCCTGCTCGTCGTGAACTTCACCGGTACTGTTAAAAATCCTGCTTCCACCCGCGCGCTTACGACCGGTCACCCGGATTACGCCCCCGGTGCACTGCCCGGTAAACGTGGTGGTCAGCGAAAGCGTAATGGCTTTGCGCATGCGCCCGGGGTAGGGGCAGTAGGTGCCGGCTTCGGCCATGACAATATCCAGCAGGGAGGTCAGTACTCCACCATGGATAACACCACCCAGATTCAGGTGATCCGCCTGGATTTCCAGCTCGATCACGGCCTCGTCCTCTTCCCACGACACCTGCCGGTAGCCCAGCATGTTGTGAAAACCCGGCAAGTCTTTGCCACCGGTAATGTGCAGACTACTGTTGCTCATCAGACTTTCATTCCTGGCAGGTTGAGGGACGCTGTGTTGCCGCCATCAACGGCCAGGGCCTGGCCGGTAATGTAACTTGCGTCGTCACTGGCGAGAAAAAGGATGGCGGCAGCAATTTCCGCGGGATCGCCATAACGGCGCAACTCACAACGGGAGCCGAGCTTGTGAGCTTTTTCGTGTGCCCGGGCATAGTCAAAGACTTTCTGGGTCATACCGGTTTCAACCAGCCCGGGACAAACTGCGTTTACCCGCACGTTGTCCAGCCCCAGATCACAGGCTGCGGTCATGGTCAGGTTGATCACGCCGGCCTTTGATGCGCTGTAGGCATTGCCTCCAGCCCCCGAACGAATACCGGCAACAGATGCAGTATTGACAATGCTGCCCTTCTTGCGGGCCTGCATGTGAGGTGCAACGTGCTTTATCGTCAGCATGGTTCCCAGCAGGTTTACAGCGAGCACTTTCTCCCACTCGTCACGACTGTTCTCGGTGACCGGCGGATGGGCTCCGGAAATACTGGCGATACCGGCGATATTGCACAGCACATCAATCTGGCCAAAGGTCTTCATGGTTTCGGCTACCAGGGCAGTTACCGCAGCCTCATCAGCAACATCTGCCACCCGACGCAGCACAGATACACCATCAGCCATCTGATTCTCGGTTTCGAGCAAGCCGCCCTCGGCGACATCAACAAGCACAACGGATGCCCCTTCGCGACCCAGCCTGAGTGCGGTTGCCCGCCCGATACCACTTCCGGCCCCGGTGACGATTACCACTCGCTGATCAAATCGCCCCATGAAATTCTCCCCGCTAACATGATTTATTTTTGTGTGTTCTATTTTGCTTTCCAGATAATTTGTCACGCGCAACGGTTATGAGTCAATATAATTGGAAGTTAATTTCATCTAGCAAAACTACAACATCAAAGGATGACAAAATGAAAACGCGATTTGACGAAATGCCCGTATACGCTCCCACTGACTCCGGCGAAGCCATGGAGGCCATCGGTTTTCGTATTCAGGCCTTTGCCAGCGGACAAGGCGACAAGACCGCAATCATCGACGAAAAGGGAGCACTCAGCTGGGCCGGCCTGCTGCATGAGGTCAACCGCATTGCCAACAGGCTGCGACAAGCCGGCCTTAAAAAAGGCGACTGCGTTGCGGCCTTGTCGGAAAACAGCAGGGAAATGGTGGCCCTCTATCTGGGAACCCTGGTGGCGGGTGGCTGCATGGTACCGCTTTCCGGTATGGCCAGCGGCGAGTCCCTGGCTCTGATGATTCGTGACTGCGGCTCCAAATTCCTGTTCGTTTCCCGTAAAAACCTCGATATCTGGGCAGAAGCGAGCCCCCGGGCCGGCCTGAATGAGGATGAGGTGATTGGGCTGGACAACGATGCCGCCGGGCAGCACCTGAAGGACTGGCTGGGCTCGATTCCCGCCGAGCCAGACCCGGCGCCGGTAACGCTGAACGATCCGTTCAACATCATTTACAGTTCAGGCACGACCGGAACTCCCAAGGGCATACTCCACGACTACCGCTTCCGCCAGCGACAAATGGTCAGGATGAGCCGGTTCGGGCTCAACGGTGAAGCCATTAACCTTGTATCGACACCAATGTACTCCAACACCACCCTGGTATCGGTGCTACCGACCATTTTCTATGGCGGCACCCTGGTGCTGATGGCCAAGTTTGATGCCCGTCGCTTCCTTGAACTGGCAGAACAGCACAAAGTCACCCACGCCATGCTGGTACCCGTGCAGTTTGAGCGCATATTGGCGGTTCCGGACTTCGACCAGTTTGACCTTTCAAGCTTCAAGCTCAAGCTCTGTACCAGTGCACCGCTACGGGCCCATGTGATCGCCGAAACCATGAAACGCTGGCCAGGCAATATCCGGGAGGTTTATGGCCTCACAGAAGGCGGCATTTCCACCAGCCTCGACTGCGCTGCCTATCCGGACAAGTGGGATACCGTCGGACTGCCCACCGAAGGGGCTGAAGTAAGGGTGATCAGCGAGGATGGAAAGGAGCTGCCCCAGGGTGAGATCGGCGAGATTGTCGGGCGCGCGATTTCCATGATGCGGGGTTACGTAAACCGCCCGGAGCAGACCAGGGAGATGCTGTGGCAAAGCCCCGACGGACTTACCTTTTATCGCAGCGGCGATATGGGCCGCATTGACGAAGACGGCTTTGTCCATATTCTCGACCGCAGGAAAGACATGATTATTTCCGGCGGCTTCAACATCTACGCTGTAGACCTGGAAAAAGTCGTCCTCAGCCATCCTGCGGTAACCGATGCTGCGGTTATCGGCATACCCAGCAGCCAATGGGGCGAAACCCCCCTCGCTCTGGTGGTAAAGAAATCCGGATGCCAGGAAACAGAAGAGGAAATCCGGGACTGGGCCAACCAGCATCTGGGCAAGACCCAGCGCCTGAGTGCCGTAGAGTTCCGACAGGAACTGCCTCGCTCTACCATTGGCAAGGTCTTGAAGCGGGAGCTAAGAACGCCTTACTGGGAAAACAGCGCCGGTTAACGGCGCTGCATACGATTCAGGGCATCACGGCAGTCATCGGAACGCAAGCGCTCACTGAACACACCGCGCTCCCGCTCCAATGCCTGCTGCACCTGGTCGCGCCATGGCGCCTTCATTAAACGCTTGCTGGCCCGCAATGCCTCTCGGGGCTTTTCTCCCAGCCTGCCCGCCAGGGCCAGGGCCGAATCCACAGCCTGCCCATCATCTACCACCCGGCTTACCAGGCCACACTCACCGGCCTGGGTGCCATCCAGGGTTTCACCAAGCAACAGCAATTCAGCAGCCATACGAGAGCCAAGGTGCAATGGCATGGTCACAGTTGAAGCAGCCTCCGGCACCAATCCCAAATCGACAAAGGCAGTTTTGAACCTGGCCGAGCGCCCCGCAAACACGCTGTCGCAATGGAGCAACATAGTGGTGCCAATACCAATCGCCAACCCTTCCACCGCCGCTATCACCGGAGTATCACAAGCCATCAATTCTTCAATGAAAGCAAGGCCGGCAGAGGGTTTCGGGTTTTCGTCTGTAGCCCGCGCCCGGAAATCATCAAGATCGTTACCGGCGGTAAACACACCTTCAGCACCCGAGATGACGACGGCATGCACGTTCTGGTCAGAACTTGCCTCCAGCACATAACCTGCCAGCTGCTCATACATGCTTCGGTTTAGGGCGTTCTTTTTATCCGGACGATCTATGACAAGATGGATCGTTTTTTCTTGGCTATATTTCTTAATCATGTACATCTCCTGGGTGTCGCCCTCCCCCTCTGAAACAGGAGAAAAACGTCCTATTGCAAATGGCAAATCTTGTGATAAAGTCGAACAACAACAGTTCACGGTGCAGTCTTATATTCTGCACTGCGAAACAAGAGCAATGCAACTATAACAAGTACTGGAGCAAACCTATGAGCTTCCTTGCCACATTCAGAAAAAACCTTACTACCTATGCATCCGCGTTAACACTGGGTGTATCCGCTGTTATCGCCAGCGCACCTGTATACGCTGAAAAAACCTACACCTGGAAGGTTCAGTCCCACTGGCCAGGCTCCAGCAGCTCCTACCAGGACAGCCTTGGTCGACTGAAGGATGTGATCGAAGAACGCTCTGAAGGCCGCATCAAGCTCCAGCTGTTTGAAGCAGGCGCCATGTTCAAGGCCACAGAAACCTTCAATGCCGTGAGTCGTGGCATTCTGGAAATGGGTACGATTTCTCCCGGTTATGCCCAGGACAAGATGACTCTGGCCGGAATTGCTTCTGGCCTGCCCTTCGCATTCCGAAACGTTTGGGAAGCCGCCTACTTCCACCAGAACATGGGCTTCGAACAAATGCTGCGGGATGAAGCCGCCAAGTCTGGCGTTTACTGGGCAACCGACAAGGTTTACCCGACCGAAATGGTTACCAGCAAACCCATCAACAGCTGGGAAGACTTCACGGGGCTGAAAATCCGTTCCTCCGGTGCGCTTCAGAAGTTCCTGACCGAAGCCGGTGCTTCCGCTTCCTATATCCCGGGCAGTGAACTGTACACCGCACTGGATTCCGGCATTGTAGACGGCGCCCACTGGGGTGCTGCCCAGGGTGCTGCGAGCATGGGCCTGTATGATGTTGCCAAATACCACGTTCAGCCTGCGCTGAACATCGCCGGCACTGATGTCATCATCGTCAGCCAGAAGGCCTTGGACAAACTTCCGGAAGACCTGCAGCAGGTGGTGAAACAGGCTCTGGATGAGCAATTCTGGATCCGCACCAACCAGTATCTGTACAAAGAGCGTATCGCCCTGGCCAAAGCCGTTGCTGATCAAGGTGTTGAAGTAAACGTGATGCCTGAAGATGTTCAGCAGAAGCTTGCCCAGACCGCCCAGGGCATGTGGGATGAAGAAGCCAAGCGCAGCGATGAGGCCAAGAAGGCTCTGAGCCTGCTCAAGCAGTTCCTTGGCGAACTTGGCTACCTCTGATCTTAAACGCAACACCACAGGCCCCGATTAACCCTCGGGGCCTGTTTTCTCAGTTCACACCCAAGTCCCCCGGAGAGTGCCATGAGCATAGTCAGCGCATTCATGAAAGGCGTCACCAGGCTCAACGAGTACGTTGGCCGATGTATAGCCCTGATCGTCTTTCCCATGTTTGTCTTTCTGATACTTGAAGTAGCTCTGCGCTATTTTTTCAATTCACCTTCGGTGTGGACAAATGAACTGACACAACTGCTGTTCGGTGTATACGCAGTAATGTCTGGCGGATACATCATGGCCCACCGCGGGCACGTGAATGTCGATCTGCTGCACTCGACGCTGAAGCTGAGAGCCCAGGGCTTTGTCGACATTTTCACCTCCATTTTGTTCTTCATTTTCATGCTGGCGCTGGTCTGGTTCAGCTTTGACATGGCCTCTGAGTCATTCGAAAGCCGGGAAACCTCCTTTTCTGCCTGGAACCCGCCTATCTGGCCAGCCAAGGGAGCCATCTTTGTTGCCTCTGTTTTGATGCTGCTGCAAGGCATTGTGAGGTTGCTGGAGGATATCGCCATCGCATTTAACCTGAGCTATTACGACCCCGCTGAGCGGAAAAGCCATTCTGAAGAAGGAGAAGCATAATGAGCATTGAAGTCATGACGCTTCTATTCTTTGGTTCGCTGCTGTTTTTCCTGCTGCTTGGCCTGCCACTGGCATTCGTGCTGGGTGGTGTGTCTGTTGTTTTTCTTTATTTCACCTGGGGCTTTGACTCCTTCTACATGGTGGTTTCCCAGATCTGGGGCACCATGGAAAGCTTTACATTGGTGGCCATACCACTGTTTGTATTCATGGCGATGATTCTCGAACGCACAGGTGTTGCGCGAGACTTGTACCGCATGATGTATCTCTGGTTCGGCGGCCTCCGGGGCGGCCTGGCCATCGGTACTCTGGGTATTTGTGCGGTATTTGCAGCCATGGTGGGCATCAGCGGTGCGGCAGTGGTCGCTATGGGTGCGATCGCACTCCCCTCCATGCTCTCCCGGGGTTACGACAAGCAGATGGCACTCGGGGTTATCAATACCGGTGGCGGCTGGGGCGTTCTGATTCCGCCAAGTATCCTGATGATCCTGTATGCCCTGATTACGGGTGTATCCGTAGGCAAGATGTTTGCTGCAGGTGTTATGCCCGGCATTATGCTGATGGTACTCACCACCCTCTATATTGTTGTCCGCTGCGCCCTGCAACCGGACCTGGCACCGGCGCTTCCTAAAGACGACCGGGCATCCTGGCCTGAAAAGTTCCGCGCCCTGCGCTCTGTTCTCCTGCCGATCAGTGTGGTGGGAATGGTACTGGGCTCCATCATGGGCGGACTCACTACACCCACAGAAGCCGCAGCCATGGGTGTCCTCGGTGCGCTGATTTCAGCAGCGGTCTACGGCGAGTTCAAATGGTCAGTACTGAATGAAGCCGCGATCCGCACCCTCAAGCTGACTGGCTTGACCATGTGGATCCTGTTTTCGGCCCACGCATTCAGCTCTGCCTATCAAAGCATGGGAGCCCAGGCCCTGATTGAAAGCATTATGGCCATGATCCCGGGTGGAGCCTGGGGCACCATTATTGCGATGATGGTCATCATCTTCTTCCTGGGGATGGTTCTGGACCCTGTCGGCATTATGATGATCACTCTGCCGGTATTTATTCCGATTATCACGGCATTAGGGTTTGACCCAATCTGGTTCGGCATTCTGTTCGTGATCAACATGGAGATCGGTTACAAGACACCACCCTTTGGTTTCAACCTGTTCTACCTGAAAGGTGTAGTGCCTCCGTCGGTCACAATGAACGATATCTACAAGTCGATCATTCCGTTTGTACTGGTAGAAATCGTTGGGATCATACTGATTATGATCTTCCCGGAGATCGCAACCTGGTTGCCGGAATTGCTCTTCTGAGATAGCAAAAAGGCCTGAGGTTTCTCAGGCCTTTTTGTTGGTCAAACAAGTACCGGGCTATGCTTTAAAGCCGATCAAAGGTATCTGCATTCGGACAAAATTCCCGACACTGCTCAGCAGACTCCCCGCCACGCAGCGCCTGCCAGCATCGGGCCGGTGTCCGGGAAATTGATTGGGTGTGCACTATATGCACCACCAGGACTAGTTCTGGTGTTTCAAAACTGCATTCACGGTGAAAGTGTAAGGTGCTTCCACGCCGAGTTTCTCACACCGCCGCAATACCGCCCCGGCAATACTGTCCAGCTCCAGCGGCCGGCCTTTTTCTTTATCCACCAGCATGGAGGTTTTTATGGCATTGAAGCTGCTGATCAGCTCGAACATGTCATCCAGATCCTGCTGGGTGAGGTTCACACCATCGGCTCTGGAGGCCTCTACAGTCTCAGCCATCATCCCGTAGACCATCTTGCCGAATTCCGGATGATGGGTCAGGCTTCGGGTGTCCATAAGAGTGAGCGCAGACAGCGGATTAACACCGTTATTAATCACCAGTTTGCGCCAAAGCTCATAACGGATGTTATCCGTCACGGTGGTTGGAATACCCGCCTCATTAAAGGCAGCCTCCAGCCTCTTCAGCAAAGCCACCCGTGGGTCATCAGGCTGTTGCTCCGGCCAGGCCCCCACCACTATCTGGGCAACACCTTCGGCGAAGACTTTGCCCGGCTCGGTAATATGGCCGCCAATACGCACCGCAAGGCCACCCAAGACACGGCCCTCTCCGACCACTTCTGAAATGAGGGGTTCGTTATCTACGCCGTTTTGAAGAGACAGTACCGGAACCGAACCAGCCCTCAGCCATTCAGAAAGCTCCGTCATCACTGCGCTGGTGGCTGTCGATTTAAGGGCTATCACGATCAGGTCAAAATCATCCGCCTGATAGTTATGATTAAGGTCTTGGTGGTGGCAAGCCGGGAGGGAATGGTGGAAAACCTGCCCTTCATAATCAACGGTCAGGCCGTTCGCTTGTAGGGCCGCGAGGTGATCTCCACGGGCGGTCAGTACAACCTGGTGGCCGGCTTCAGCCAACCTTGCGGCGTAATAGCCGCCGATGCCGCCGGCACCGAGCATCAGAATCTTTAAAGCAGCCAAGGCAACCTCAGTCGTTCAGAAAGTTCGTCGGGCTTTTATTCAAGGACAGGGTCCAAGTATATCAGGCCCGCAGCCCAGACAACGTTCAATAGCCTGGCCCATCAGCAACAGCCGCTCCTCCTGCCACGGGCCCTTTAACAATTGCAAACCAACTGGCATCCCTGCGTTATCCTTCCCTACCGGCAGAGTTAAACCACATAGTCCCAGATAGTTACCCATCGCCGTGTTACGCAAGGCCTGCATATTTGCAGCCGCATAGGCGCCCGGCTCATTAAGGCTATCTACGTCTGGCGGGGTCAGTGTAACGGTGGGCGTAAGCAGGGCATCGACACCCTCCAGTTCCATGGCGGCAATGCTGGAAAGACGCTTGATAAGCTCCAGCCTGTGGATATATTCCCAAGCCGGCAGCTCCTCTGCGGTGCGCAACCGTGCCACCACGTTCGGATCCAGGTCCGGAACAATGTCCGGCAACTCCTTCCGGATAAAGGCAGCCAATTCTGGGGCTGCCACGCCTCCCTTCAGGAACACCTCAAAGATCTCGTCCAGGCCGGACAAGTCAAAACGCACCAGCCTCGCGCCTGCTTTTTCGAGCGATCTCAAAGCCCTTTCGACCGCTTCGGCAATGCCTGGGCTGCAATTCTCCCAAAAGAAACCGGAGGGTACACCAAAGGTAAGATCTTCCAGGTCCGGAATCGCCGCCAGCCGTTTGCTGTGTTTGGCAATAACCGGATCCATCGCACTGAAAGCAAAGGCAAGGTCATCAACACGATGGGCCAGCAGTCCGGGCGTATCCAGAGTGTTCGAGAGGGGGACAATCTGCGAGGTCGGCCATCGACCGGCTGTCAGTTTCAGGCCGGCGACACCGGTCATCGCCGCCGGAACACGCACCGAACCGGCTGTATCCGTGCCGAGCGCTAACACCGCGGTTCCATCAACAAGAGAAATCCCGGCACCGGAACTGGAGCCACCAGGAACCCGGTGAACGTGGGCATCCCGGGGATTTCTTGGTGTTCCCCAGTGGGGATTAGTACCCAGTCCACCGAAGGCAAGCTCCACACAGTGGGTTTTGCCTACCACTGGAGCCAACTGGGACTGCAACGCCTGTATCACTGGCCCCGCCACCTGCCAGTGCTCCGGAAGAGGTTGGGCACAACCGGCAAAGGTGGGAAAGCCCGGCACACCAAACATGTCTTTAACCGATACGGGGATGCCCATCAATGGCCCGGTATTGCCACCTGAAGCTCTTACCTTATCTCCAGCACGGGCAAACTCGAGCGCACTCTCCGGCTGCCAGCTAAGATACGCGCTGTTTCCGCCCGATTCGTAAGCCTCTACGGAGGCTGCAACCAATGCTTCTCCGGTCAGGGTTCCGGCCTCTAGCTCTCGTGCCAGTTGCCTAAGCGGTGTTGCTAGGAGCATGGTTGCTATTTCATCCAGCCAAATCCAGAGAGTGTTTGTTCGGCATTATTCATCCCACTGCTGAACATCCTTTGCGGAAACTGAGAACCACCAAGCGTAAATGCAGCGTTGAGAAGACAAACTGTCGGGTCATCCAACCGCGCAATTTGCTGAGAACGTTCCGAGGCTCCTTTGAAGGACATAACAGCCCCCCACTTTTGATCCTGCTCCCAACCGCTAAGCATTTCTCGCAGGCGGCGATCATGCAGGGATACACCAACCTTGTCTTTATGGTTCGCCTTGTCGTCCAGACAAATCACGAGTACATCCTGCTCCCGCAGCACCTCAAGCCAAAGACCTACCTGCCGGTACTCATGCTCACTCATGCCCGTATTGAGGATGAGCTCTGTCACCTCATGCGGTTCTTCAGCCAATAACGCTTCAAGTAGCCTAGCCCGATCAGATGAGCTCGTTGAACCAATCTCCGGTGTGAACCCCTGCCCTGAAAGCAGAGCCTGTATCTTGCCAGCGGTTGTTCCTTTGCCCTTCAAGATGTGTAGTTCCGGGCCAGCCTGGTCAGATCGAGTGCTCATCACTACAACACTTTTAAACCGCTTGCCCCAGATCATTCTCGCAGGGCCTGAGCAACCCCCGGATTGGGTCTGGATATTTTCAGCATTACAGGACACAAATAACACCGGAAGTTTTGTCACTTCTCTTCTCCATCAATCATCTCGGGGGTTCGGGGGCTCAACGCCCCCGTTGTTTCGCCGATTGCCCGGCAATACCAAAGTGCTGCTTGGGCATTTCATTGATAATCACCCGCACGCTTTCAACCGGCGCATCCAGTGAACGAACAATCGCGTCTGTCACCTCGTGGATCAGCGCTTCCTTTTGCTCGTCGGTTCGACCTTCCAGAATGTTGATCTGTGCAATCGGCATAAAACCTCCTTATTCGAAGCGGGCGGTTACGGTGCCCAGCCCCTGGTAACGAACGCTGATGTTGTCGCCGGCCTCCACTGCGATCGCAGCAGTGATACCGCCAGTCATGATGAAGGTGCCCGCCGGGATGTGCTCACCGCGCTCCGCCAGCAGGTTGGCCAGCATGGCCACGCTGGAAGCCGGGTGGCCCAAAACCGCAGCGCCGGCGCCTACGTCTACGATTTCTCCGTTCTTCTCAACCACAACACCCAGGGTTTTCAGGTCCAGGTCGGCAATATTCGACATGGTTCCGCCGGTTATAAACCGGCTGGAGGAGGCGTTGTCAGCCACCACGCTCACCAGGTCGAACTTGAAGTTCTCATAGCGGGAGTCGATCACTTCCACCGCCGGGATCACGAAGTCGGTGGCGGCCAGGACGTCACCAATATGGCAACCGGGGCCTTGCAGGGGCGCCTTGGTCACGAAGGCGATCTCGGCTTCAATTTTCGGATGAATCAGTTCCTTGGTGTTGACCACACCGCCGTCCGGAACGCTGAAGTAATCTGCCAGGAAACCATAGATCGGGGTTTCCACGCCCATCTGGGCCATCTTGGCCCAGGAGGTCAGGCCCATTTTCATGCCCACAACCTTGTTTCCACGCTCTTCCTTGCGACGACGGATTTCCCACTGCACGTCGTAAGCGTCTTCGAAGGTCATGTCCGGATAATCATTGGTGACCTTGGTGATATCGCGGGCGTTCAGTTCGGCGTTTTCTACGTGCTCGGCCAGGGCCAGCATCTGTTCATTAGTCAGGGTCTTGCTCATGCCTTTTGCTCCTCTTGCGCCTTCAGCAGGTCCAGCGCCACGTCCACGATCATGTCTTCCTGGCCACCCACCATCCGGCGTTTGCCCAGTTCAACGAGAATATCCACAGTCTTCAGGCCATACTTCTGCGCCGCCACTTCGGAATGGCGCAGGAAGCTGGAGTACACACCGGCATAGCCCAGCGCCAGGGTTTCGCGGTCTACACGCACTGGGCGGTCCTGCAGCGGGCGCACGATGTCGTCAGCCGCGTCCATCAGGGCGTACACGTCGGTGCCGTGGTCCCAGCCCATCTTGTCGAAAGCGGCAATGCACACTTCCAGCGGGGCGTTACCGGCGCCGGCGCCCATGCCGGAGAGGCTGGCGTCGATGCGATCACAGCCTTCTTCCACTGCGACGATGGAGTTGGCCACCCCCAGCGCCAGGTTGTGGTGGGCGTGGATGCCCGTTTTGGTTTCCGGTTTCAGAACATCCTTCAGGGCCCGGAAGCGGTCCCGGATGTCGTTCATGTTCATGGCACCGCCGGAGTCCACCACGTACAGGCAGGTAGCACCGTAGTCTTCCATCAGCTTGGCTTGTTCTGCGAGGCCCTGTGGGGTCTGCATGTGGCTCATCATCAAGAAGCCGACGGTATCCATGCCGAGCTTTCTGGCGTGCTCGATGTGCTGTTTGGAGACATCGGCTTCAGTGCAGTGAGTTGCCACACGTACGATGCGGGCACCGGCTTGGTAGGCGTTGTCCAAGTCATGGACGGTACCGATACCGGGCAGCAGCAGGGTGGCAATCTGGGCGTGCTCCACCACTTCGGCCACCGCTTCGATCCACTCCAGGTCGGTGTGGGCGCCAAAGCCGTAGTTAAAGCTGGAACCTTGCAGGCCGTCGCCGTGGGCGACTTCAATGCTGTCAACTTTTGCCTTGTCCAGGGCCCGTGCGATGTCCTGCACGTTTTTGATGGAGTACTGGTGACGAATGGCGTGGCTGCCGTCTCGCAGGGTCACGTCGGAGATGTAGAGTTTTTTACCGGGATTAAAGGTCATGGTTCGGTCCTCCTCAGTTGACCAGCGATTCGGCGATGCGCTCGGCGGTACCGAGGGCGGCGGAGGTCATGATGTCCAGGTTGCCGGCGTACGCGGGCAGGTAATGGGCGGCGCCTTCCACTTCCAGGAAGATGGAGGTTTTCAGGCCACTGAAGCGGCCGAGACCCGGGACGTTCATCGGCTGGTCTTCGGGAATGACGTCGAACTGGACTTTCTGCTTGAGGCGGTAGCCTGGCACGTAGGACGACACGGCTTGCACCATTTCTTCGACGGAGGCTTCCACTTCCGCCTGGTCAGCGGCATCCGACAGCACGTAGACGGTGTCGCGCATCAGCAAGGGCGGCTCGGCCGGGTTCAGGATGATGATGGCCTTGCCCTTCTGGGCGCCACCGACCACTTCGATGGCCTTGGAGGTGGTTTCGGTGAACTCGTCGATGTTGGCGCGGGTGCCGGGGCCAGCGGACTTCGAAGAAATGGAGGCTACGATTTCGGCGTAGTGCACCTTGGCCACGCGAGACACAGCTGCGACCATCGGAATCGTGGCCTGGCCACCGCAGGTAACCATGTTCACGTTACCTTCGTTCAGGTTCTGCTCAAGGTTCACTACCGGCACGCAGTACGGCCCGATGGCCGCGGGCGTCAGGTCCACAATCTTGATGTTTTCTTTGTGGCCACGCAGGAACACTTCGTTGTGCATGTGGGCACCGGCGGAGGTGGCATCAAACACGATGTCGATGTCGGCAAACTCCGGCATCTTCACCAGGCCGTCCACGCCTTCGTGGGTGGTGGCGACGCCCATGCGGTTGGCACGGGCCAGGCCGTCGGATTCCGGGTCGATACCGACCATGGCGCCCATTTCGATGTGCTTGCCGTTACGCAGGATCTTGATCATCAGGTCGGTGCCGATGTTGCCCGAGCCGATGATCGCTGCTTTGATTTTCTTGCTCATAATCTTGTCCTCGTTTGGTCCGGATCAGACAAAGCGCACAGAGGCGCTGCCAATCCCGCCAATGTCCACACGCATGGTGTCACCGGCTTTCACCGGCTCCAGCGGTACCAGGGAGCCCGACAGGATGACTTCACCTGCCTTCAGGGAAATACCAAACTCGCCCAGGGTGTTGGCCAGCCAAGCCACGCAGTTCACCGGAGAGCTCAACGCGGCTGCGCCGGCGCCGGTGCTGATAATGGAACCGTTCTTTTCCACCACCATGCCGCAAGTCACTAGGTCAACATCCCGAGGGGAGACCGCGTTGTCACCCAGCACAAACAAACCGCAGGAAGCGTTATCAGCGATGGTGTCCTGAATGGCGATCTTCCAGTCCTGAATGCGTGAATCGACGATCTCGAAACACGGCATTACGCATTCGGTGGCCGCCAGCACGTCGGCATTGGTCACGCCGGGGCCGGCCAGGTCTTTCTTCAGGATGAAGGCAATCTCTCCCTCAGCCCTTGGCGCAATCAGCCGGTCGCTGATGGGCACGGCTTCTCCACTGTTAAACACCATGTCGTCGGTCAGGTAACCGAAATCGGGCTGGTGTACATTCAGCATGTTCATCACCGCCTTGCTGGTGACGCCGATCTTTTTGCCAATTACCCGGGCACCGGCTTGCTGCCGGCGCTCAAGCATGCGCAGGGAGATGTGGTAGGCATCCTCGATGCTGATGTCTTCGCCACGGCTGGTCAGCGGGGAGACTGCTTCCCGCTTGACCATGGCTTCGTAAAGTTCGTCGCCGAACTGCTGGATTTTTTGCTTATCCATTATTTGTCTCCGGCAGCGGCTTGATCCGCTTCGTTCAGGAAATCGTCAACCAGACGGGCAAACCGGGAGGCGTGTTCAATCTGTGTCCAGTGACCGCAGCGGCCGAACACATGCAACTGGGCACGATCAATCAGCTCAGCCAACTTATATGAGGCCTCCAGGGGAATCACTTCGTCTTCGCGACCGTGGATAATCAGGGTTTCGTGCTGAAGGGCGCGGATGTCATCCTCGTTGCTTGCCAGGCTGTCGACCCAGCGCTGGCGCGGGGCCGGAAACATGGCGGCAAAGGATTCCTGAAAGCCGGGGCGAACGCTTGCCTGGTAACGCATTTCTGCCAGTTCGTCGGTCAACAGCCCCTTGTTGAAGGCAAATACATCCATCAACCGGCGCATGGATTCCAGCGAGGGCTGGTAACCCCAGACTTCATCCAGGCCTTTGGTGATCGGAAAACTGACCCCGGCAGAGCCCATCAGCACCAGACGGCGAACGCGCTCTGGATGCTCGATGGCCAACGACAATGACAAACCACCCCCGAAGGAGTTGCCCACCAGATCGACCTGATCAAGCCCCAGCTCGTCCATAACACCGATGGCGTGTTTTACCCAACGCTCACGGTTATAGATCTTGTCTTCCGGGCGCTCACTGTAACCAAAGCCGAGCATGTCCGGCGCAACCACACGGCGGTGTTTGGCCAGCTCGGGAATCACCAGGCGCCAGTTGGCCCAGGCGGTTACCCCGGGGCCGGAACCGTGAATCATCATCAATGGGAAGCCACCTTCGCCGTGATCGTGCACATTGGTCCGGTAGCCGGCCGCGGTGATCTCACGCCCGATTTCAGGGCTGTCTACAGGTACGTTCATGGCTACCTCACAGTTTGATACAGATGTTTTTGGTTTCAGTGTAGAACTCCAGACCATGCACGCCGCCCTCACGACCAATCCCTGATTGTTTGGCGCCGCCGAAGGATGTGCGCAGATCACGCAGGAACCAGGAGTTCACCCACGCCAGACCAACTTTCATCTGTTCCGCCACGCGGAGAGCCCGGGCAGAATTTTCTGTCCAGATGGCGCAGGCAAGACCGTAGCTGGTGTCATTGGCCAACTCGATGGCTTCTTCTTCGGTATCGAACGGACGGATGTGACAGCACGGACCAAAAATTTCCTCGCGGATAACACGGGCGTCTTCAGGCAGGCCGGTCCAGATGGTCGGTTCAATCCAGGCGCCATCGTTCAGCTCTGCGCCCATATCGGGAATGCCTCCACCAATCTCGACGGTTGCACCCTCTTCGCGAGCCAAGTCGTAATAGCTTTTAACTTTGTCACGATGCTCCAAGCTGACCAGCGGCCCGAAATTCGCATCGGGATCTTCTGGTCGGCCCAGTTTCAGCTTGGCCACCTCTTCTTTCATACGGGCGAGGAACTGGTCAAATATCGAACGCTCCACATAAACCCGCTCGGTGCCCAAACAAACCTGACCACAGTTGACAAACGCGGAGCGCATCGTGCCCTCCACGGCTTTTTCGAGATCGCAGTCGGCGAACACAAGGCCAGGGTTTTTTCCGCCGCACTCCATGGAAACATTACGAAGGCCCACTGCGGCGGCTTTCATAATGATCTCACCGGTACGGGTTTCACCGGTGAAGGTGATCGCATCCACTAATGGATGAGACGTCAGGAAAGCACCCGCAGAGTCAGGGCCAAAACCGTGCACCACATTAAACACACCTGGTGGCACACCACACTCGTTCATGACCTCACCCAGCAAAGTGGCCGTAGCAGGTGTTTCTTCCGACGGTTTAACAACAACCGTGTTACCACAGGCCAGCGCAGGGCCCACCTTGAAGGTCATCAACAACAGGGGAAGGTTCCATGGAGACACCACGGCAATAACGCCTTTTGGCGTCCGATGGCCTACGTTTACAGCGCCCTTGCCATCCGGGGTATCCATTCGGAAGCCTTCAGTCGGATGATTCATACTGTCAGCAAATTCTTTAAAGTTGGCTGCGCCACGGGGGATGTCGATATGGCTGGCCATTGAGCGCGGTTTGCCCGTGTCCAGACACTCTGCGGCCAGGAATTCGTCGAAACGCTCATTAATGCGGTCTGCGATCTTGTTCAACATGGCGGCACGCTGGTTTTGGGTCAGCTTGCTCCAGGGGCCCTTAAGCGCGGCTTTAGCGGCACGAACGGCAGCATCGACTTCCGCCTCACCGGCCTCGTGAACCTGGCCGATCAGGCTATTGTCCACGGGCGAGCGATTTTCGAATGTTTTGCCGCTGGCCGAAGCCACGTATTCGCCGTTGATAAAGTGCTTGAATTCTTTCATGACTGCATAGTCCTGTTAAATTGAATCACGTTCGGCCTGTTCCTAATCAGGTCAACACGGTCAGGAAGCGTTCGTTCAGTACGCGATCGTGGTAGAAAATTGCCTTACCGAGGTCTTCCGCCTTCCAGGTAATGGGTTTATGGTCCGGATAGTGATAGTCACCGCCACAGAACACTTCGTTACGGTTGCCAGACGGGTCAAAGAAATAGATGGTCTGGCCGTGGGTCAGGCCGTGACGGGTCGGGCCGATGTCGATAGAGGTATCGGTCATGGAGATCAGATCGGCAGACCGCAGCACCGCTTCCCAGGTATCCAGGAAGAAGGAGGCGTGATGAAACTTGCCTTTCTCTTCGTGGTGGATGAAGGCCACATCGTGTTCCTTCATGGAGACGGTCAGGAACTGCGCTACGCGAGTGCCTTCGGGGTCCAGAACCTGTTCCGCCAAGTAAAAGCCCAACACGTTGACGAAGATGTCATACACGGCGGCCAATTCCGGGCCGTAAAACAGGCAATGGTCGAAACGCACGGCCTTCATCCCTTGCAGGCCGCGAGGCCAGGCTTCAGGGTTGACGCTGGAAACGCCCCACTTGCCGGTGTACTTCTTGTCGGCATAGAGCTCGAAGGCATGGCCGGAGGGCACGGTGAACCGCACACGGCGACCGCAATCTTTCAACTCTTCCGCCGGTACTTGCTCAACCTCAACACCGTAATCGACAAGGTCTTTTTCAAGCTGGTTCAGGGCAGCCTCGTCCACCACCTTGAAGCCCATAAAGTCACAGCCCGGCTCATCGGCTTCGCGCAGAACCACAGAGAACTTGTCCACTTCGCTCCAGGCCTTCAGATAAACACGCCCCTGGTCGTCACGATCGGTTTCGATCAAACCCAGCAGGTCTGTGTAGTGTTTGACAGCTTCGCCCATATCGAGAACCCGGATCTGAACGTGGCCGGGACGCATTACACCTTTTTTCATGACAATCACCTCAACGGTTTTGTTGTTGTTTGCTTCGCAAGTGCCGCCTCCGGCAGAAGCACACACTCGATGGTCAAGTCGGTCAGCGGGTAGATCCGGCAAGCCAGGACCTCCCCTTTTTCAACGGCTTCTGGAGGGGCATGCACCTTGCTCATCTTGCCGCACTCGAAATCGCCCTCCAGAACCCGGATCTTGCAAAAGCCGCAGCCACCGCCCCGGCAGCCCACGGGCACGCACTTCATACCCAGCTGTTCCATAGCCTTGAGCACGCTCTGGCCTTCCTGGCAGATGAAGTGGTCACCCGTTGTGCGGTTGAACACCTGGAACCCGGCCATACCGCCTCCCGGTCAGATCTTCTTGAACAGGGCTGAACGCTGGGTGTCTTCCGCACCGTCGGCCGCTGTCAGGAATTTCTCCATGAAGATGTCCCGCTCGAACAACCGGCCTTGCATCAGCGCGGTGATCGCTGCATCGATCATCGGAGGTGGGCCACACAGGTAAGCCTTGTTACCGGAAAACCGGCCTCCAAAGTGCTCCTTGGCGGCGTCGTGCACATAACCCCGGAAGCCCTGCCAGTCGGCATCGTCCTCGGCCTGGCTCAGGGCCGGCACGTAGGTAAAGTTGTCGTGGTCACGATCCAGTGCTTCAAACAGTTCGCGGTTGTAGAGCTCTGCGAGGTTGCGGGCGCCCTGGAACAACACGATCTTGCGTTCGTCGTTCTGCTCCAGCAGGTCGAGAATCATCGATTGCGGACTGGAAAGCCCTGAACCACCCGCGATGAAGATCAGATCACCAGGCTGGGAACTGCGCACAAAGAACTGCCCATAGGGGCCGGACAGGTTCAGTTCATCGCCTGCTTTCAGCTGCTCGTGGATGTAGGTGGTTGCAGCGCCTCCTTCAACCAGGCGAATATGAAGCTCCACTTCATCGGGTTTGCCTGGCGGGTTAGCGAGTGAGAACGCGCGGGCACCCTCAACTCCGGGCACTTCGATGTTGATGTACTGGCCGGCCTGGAACGTCATCGGGCGGTCCAGTTTCAGGTGCAGACCCTTGATGGTGGGCGACAGGTCAACAATATCCGTTACTGTCGCTACGTAATCCTCCACCGGGTAGCCCTCGAAGTCCGGGTCGACATCGATATCGGCTTCGATGGTCACGTCGCTTTCCACTGTGGCGCAGCAGGCCAGCACCTTCCCTTCGCCTCGCTCCACGTCCATCAGGGCAAACGGTGAGGCGTCGCCAATCTCGACGTCGCCCTCAAGCACCTGCACCTTGCAGGTAGCACAGGTGCCGTGACCGCATGCAAACGGCAACCAGACGCCCTGGCGGAGCGCCGCCGCGAGGATGGTCTGGCCTTCCTCCACTTCAATCTGCTCGCCAATGGGTTCGATAGTTACGGTATGGCTCATAGCACTACCCTCAGTATCCGGCGTTCGCCATGCCTTTCAGGCCCGGCGTGGTAACCGTCAGCATGCTCTTGTGATCAATGCCCTGGTCTTTCAGGGCGGCGTCAGCCTTGGGTGTGAACGGCTCATCGTTCAACAGCCATTCGGCATTCAGGAAATCCGCCTTGCTAGAATCCGGGTGCGCCGCAGTTGCCGGCTTGAGAATTTCTTCAATCAGGGCACGGAAGGTCATGTCCGGCTGCACCAGTAACGCAAACGGCGCGCAGAACAACAGGTGGTCGGGCCAGTAGATATACAGCAGTTGCATGCCGTGAAAGTTTTCGATCTTGTCTTTCGGTTCAAACTTGTAGTCGTAAAGTGCGCTTACACTCATGATGGTCACCTTGTTGTTTTTGTGGGTGGTTCGCCCGGCGCCAGTGGCTACCGGGCGACTCCCGGGTCAGTATCAGGCGGCGTCCTGGTTCTCATCAGCAGGCTTTTCGCCCTTGATGGACATCCAGCGTTTGTGGTCCGGCGAACCGAGGTACTCGAAATTGTCCTCGCCGATGTTGATGTGGTAGTACTTCTGCACCACGGTCTCGACATCTGCGCCTTCGCAGTTACCCTGATAGATCTGATGCACCGGCAGCCAGGCCTGCACGTATTTTTCCGGCTCGTGCTTGAAGATGTCGCAGCAGGCTTCGGAGCAGAAATGGTAACGCTCGCCGTCATGAACCAACTGACGATGGCTCAACTTGGTAGGCGCGCCCATTTCGGTGAACAGGTTAGGTACCTGGCACACCTGGCACAGTTGCGGCAGAGTGTTGTTGTAGAAGCGACGGCCAGCGGCGGCCTCTTTCGCCAGGTACTCGTAGCGCGGACGGTAGTACTTGTCGAAAGTGTCCGGGTACTTTTCAGACATCCAGTCCATTTCTTCCTTCTCTGGAACCCAGGTATGGAAGTTGGTGGCATGGCTATACTGGTAGAAAGTGGTCCACAGCTGGTGGCTCAGGTGATGCTTGGCATCGTTGGCCACTTCCTGGTACTTGGGCGGACGGATGCCGTAACGCTCCAGATCCTTGAACAGGGCTCCACCGTTCTGCTCGTAATACACTTCCCAGGCCTCGGCCCAGCTCATCACCTTGTTCGGCAGCATGTAGTCCATCATCATGCTGACCAGGCTGAGCAGGCGGAATCCGCGCCAGAACCACTTATCGATCCAGCGCTGAACAATGGGCACGTTGTCTTCGTGCTGCTCCAGGATGAACTTGATCACCTCAAGGCCCAAGGTCATGTGGCGTGCTTCGTCTGACTGGGCAGAGAAGCCGAAGGTCACGGTGGCCATGTCGCCGTTGTATGCGGCGCCCGACATAAACGGAACGAACAAGAGGTTAGTCAGCACATACTCGAACGAGAACGAAATGGCGGTCAGGAATTCGAACGGACCAGCGGTGCGGGCATCGTCAAAGAACGACTTGGGCACCGACAGGAACCACACCCGGTCGTGCATGTGCGCAGCATCATGCAGGCCGTTAAAGTGCTTGTTGTAATGGCTCATGGCGTGTTGCTGGGTCTGCGAATGACGCAACTCGTCAATCGACTGCATCTGACAGGCCACCCGCGCACCAGTACCACTGAACTGACGACCCGCCTTGGCATATCCCTGGTAGGCCCCATGTTCCAACGGAGATACGCCACCGAGGAACAGCTTCAGGGCGTTGACGTAGCGAGCGTCTGAAATGTTCTGGTGGCCATTATTCTGGGCAAACGCATCAAAAATGGCGTACAGCTTCTTCTCTTTTTCCGCCTGATACTTCCAGTACGAATCCATGGTCAGACGGAATGGGTCTTCCCACTGAGACCAATCGGTAATCTTGATACCTTCAAAGTCCTCGTGCGGGAAAATGTCTTCTTTTTTCTGGTAGGTAGGCTCCCAACCCATGTCGCGGGTCAGATACTGGTATTTGTCTTTGAGATTCAATTTCTTGTTTTGAACAGCCATGATGATTCTCCCAATTATTTCCACTCAAGAATAAAATGGTCATCGTCCTCATCGACATTGCCGCCGATGCTGATGACATTTACGAGCATTTCCTGAACATCCCAATCGCGCCCCAGCTTTTCTTCCATCGTTTCCCGATTTATCACCAGGCGCTTCTCAGCCTGGATCCGGATCAACGCAGGCTGGTGCTGTATTTCCGCATGAGGGTTATCCTCCATAACCGCTTCGGCGAGATAGCGAGAGTCATCGTTGTCCTGAAATACAATGAATACCAACTGGCTCATGCTGAGACTCCCCTAATCTGCAGTCCGAATTTCTTCAGGCGGATAGAAAGCTCCGCCCGGGCTTCATCCAGAGCGTCAATACCCACCGAGGCTTCTGCCAGTGGTTGGAGAGCGCTATAGATCTGCGGCTCCCACTGATCGATCCACGTCTGGAGCAGTTCGCAATTGGCTTCGCTCTCACCGGCGACGGCTTTGATCATCGCGTTGGTCCAGCGAAGGGATTCTTTGTACCAGTCGCGCATGAACTCGGTGAGCATGGAAACGTCTTCCGCACCCTGAGTCGCAAGCCAGTCATCCATTTTGTGGTACACCAGGGTGTACATCAGTCCATCCAACAGAATGTTCTGAACCAGGGTCAGTTCGAACCAGTCATCAACGACCAGGGTGTCCTCCACGAGTTTGCGCATGGGCTGCCACAGCTCGTCATCCATCCAGTAGCCTTTGGACTCGTCCAGTGCCTTACCGGTGCTACCGTCAATCATCAGAGCAATGCGAGACAGGTACTGACCAATGCCCAGACGATCCATCGCGGCGTAGATGTGCATCTGGGAAACGGTGGTGGCTACAGCGTCACCCGAGATCTTGCTGTTGTTCATGTTGGCGCCCAGTTCAACATGACGAAGAGGCACCAGCAGGCGCAGCAGCTGCTTCTGAGTCTCTTCCGGCAGGCGCGTCAACAAGTTGCGCTTGTCGCAAAAACCAAAGCTGGTCTCGGCGGACTCCTGCATTTTGGCCCGGTTGCCTACGTAGGCGCCGTAGTAGTACTGGCGGGGATCAGACACCGCGTACCAGTCGTCCATGCGGATGGCGGTTCGGCGATCATCATTGAGCTCGTATCGGGAATCCCATTGGGGGCGATAGTGGAAGTTGGTTTTCGCCTCCAGGTCGTAGCTCGCTTCCTGATAGCGAGTCGCCGGCTTGTCACCAAATCGGCGCGCAATGTGGCTGTAGGTGTGACGAATGGGTTCCATCGAGGTGGTTTTGATTTCGATACTCATATCAACCTTTCCGTTTTGTTTTTGTGGATCAGATTGTGGGTGTTGCTTGCTTGGCTCAATAACGCTGGCCGCGCTCCCCGAACCGCCACTTGACCATGTCTTCGTCAATCTCGCGGATCATGTCGGAGTCCATGTGGACCACATGGTTGTGCTTGCAAAAGATTTCGAACGCTTCGCGGGGGAGCACCAGTTCAACGAACAGCTCCGGGTAACCGATGGCGAAGTCAAATTCCACGAATTTGTCGCCAGGCTCGCTGCGGACCCGGATATAGCGGGTCATTTCGTCAAAGGTTTTTTCGTTGGTTGCGTTAGTCATGGTTAGCCCCGATTGTGTTTTTTGTTGGCTGACAAGTACTGAGCAACGCCTGTGCCACTTTTAGTTTTTGTGCGGAAACAAAAACACAGGAGACTGATTCAAAACACCTTTTCTATTCACAGAAAATTTCTACGCTGAGACCTAGGGACATCAGGCCACCCAAACCACCGTCGATTTTTCATCAAATGATCAATAAAAGGAGACACCTCCGCAAATGGTCGACTAACCGCCAATTACCATTTCAGCTGCCAATTTTTACTATTTGGTTGATTTTTGACTTCGATCATGTGCTAGATAATCAATTAATGAGCTCCACCAGAGCCGCTCCCCACCCACAATAATTAACGGGGGTCTCCGACCATGGCTGTCAGTTATAAGCCACAACTGAACTACACGGACTTCAAGGATCTGACGGAGCAGATTCATTTCCACAGCTCGGAAGGCAAAATCTGGTTTGGCGAGCAACGCATGTTGCTGATGAACCTGACATCACTAGCGGCCTTCCGTCGCGAAATTGTCAATAGCATGGGCATAGAAAGAGCCAAGGGCTTTTTCTTGCGACTGGGGTACCTGTCCGGCCTCAAAGATGCAGAGCTTGCCCGCAAGTTACGTCCTCACTGCAGCGAGCTGGACATTTTTCTTGCAGGGCCCCAGCTCCACTCCCTCAAAGGAATGGTGAAAGTTGTTCCCCTGGAGATTGACCTGGACCAGGAAACGGGCGATTTCTATGGCCGGCTTGAGTGGATCGACTCCTGGGAAGTTGAAATCTGCAAAACCGAACTCGGCCAAATGAAGGAGCCCGCCTGCTGGGTTTTGCTGGGCTATGCCTGCGCTTACACTTCCTCATTTATGGGGAGGGAGATCATCTTCCGGGAAGTCAGCTGCCGCGGCTGCGGTGACGAAACCTGCATGATAGAAGGAAAGCCCGCGGAAGAATGGCCCGACGCGGAAGAGTTCTCCCGTTACTTCAAAGCAGACCCAATGATCGAAGAACTCTACGACCTTCAGGAACAGTTGAACTCCCTACGCAGCACGCTGCAGAGACAACAAGGCCAGTACTACGGTATCGGGCAGTCTGCTTCGTACAACAAAGTCTGCAAAATGATCGACAAGGCAGCACAGGGGAAGGTTTCAGTGTTACTGCTTGGCGAGACAGGGGTTGGCAAGGAGGTCATCGCAAAAAGCGTCCACCTGCGCAGCGAGCGCTCTGATGGCCCCTTCATCGCGGTGAACTGTGCAGCCATTCCACCAGACCTGATCGAAGCTGAACTTTTCGGTGTAGAGAAAGGTGCATACACCGGAGCCAATCAGTCCCGGGAGGGCCGCTTTGAAAGAGCGGATGGCGGCACGATCTTTCTGGACGAGGTCATTGAGCTAACCCCCCGGGCACAAGCCACGCTTCTTCGGGTACTCCAGGAAAGCGAACTCGAAAGAGTCGGCGACAATCGTACCCGGAAGGTAAACGTCCGAGTCATCGCAGCCACCAACGAGAGTCTCGAACAGGCGGTTGAAGACGGCAAATTTCGGGCAGACCTGTTTTATCGACTGAACGTGTTTCCCGTACACATTCCACCATTGCGAGATCGCCAGGAAGATTTGCCGCTCCTGGCCAGTCACTTCCTGGAAAAGTTCCACGCCCAATACAACAAACGAACACTGGGACTCTCAGACAAGGCTCTGGAGCTATGCATGCAATACCGGTGGCCAGGCAACATTCGTGAACTGGAAAACGTGATCGAGCGAGGCGTGATACTTACGGACAACAACGAGACGATCAGTCAGGACGCTCTATTCGTGAGCCCCCCTCAAATCAGCCCGGATTCTGTTGAACACATTGATGATGACGGAAACATGCGTTCTGGCAAGCCCGGTGGGTACGGCGGAAGCTGGTCGGACCAAGTGATCGAACAGGGTATCAGCCTTGACCAGGTCGAAGAAACGTTAATGAAGCAAGCGATGGAACAAGCCAACCAGAACGTATCAAAAGCTGCGAGACTGCTCGGGCTTACTCGCCCGGCACTAGCCTATCGCCTAAAGAAGTCGGGCATTCTCGCTGAGAACTAAGCCTGTTTGAGCGCGACACGGATGTTGCTGCTTTCGTAAACTGATCAAATCAGCAACTGGAATCTGAAATTCATCATTTGATAAAAGTCAACGCTGAAAATGATCATCCACACAATTCTTAAGATACTACCTGCCCCAGAAAACCCTCTGTTATTCAGTATGTTAAAAAATCAATAATAATCTGGCACAGGCATTGCTGAATCACTGTTAGTCGCTTTACTTCACAAAAACAAAGACGGTGACAGAACAATGCAAGAAGCCCCTATGCGCTCTTTGCGCACCTCCGGCGTTGCGCTGGTGTTTACCAGCGCCACGACACTATTGCTGACAGGATGCGAAGCCCCGCTCAACCTTGAAGCGGTTAGAAGCATTGAGAATCAGCCCACCAAAAGAACCGATTTCTATCAGGCCATGGCCAGCAACCGGAACACTATTGTTGTTGCTGGCAACGATGGCGCTCTTCTCTCCAGCAGTGATCAAGGGAAGAGCTGGAAACGGCAACCTGAAATCACCGGGAGCAGCTTCCTGTCGATTACATCGTGTCCTGATCAAAGCTTCATTGCGCTTAGCTTTGATAACACCGTCTGGCACGGTGACGCATCCGCCAAGAACTGGGTAAAGCATGCCCTCCCGAGCCAGGAGCAGATGATGACTGTTGCCTGCTCACCTGATGGCAAGTGGCTGACTGCAGGGAGCTTCACAACGTTTCAGCACAGTGCAGATCAGGGCGAATCATGGAACGAGGCTTCCCTTTACGAAGATGCCATCATCAATAACCTCCAGTTCATCAACCAAGATCAGGCCATTGCAACTGGTGAATACGGGCTTGTTCTGAAGAGCGAAGATGGTGGTGAGAATTGGGATATTGCCGGGTATGCCCCTGACGAATTCTACGTTCACACCAGTTACTTCGAGGACGCCGATAACGGTTGGATTGGCGGCCTTAACGGCTTCATCTACCAGACCAACGACGGCGGTCAGAACTGGGAACAGATGTCGACAGCAACCAATGCTCCGATCTTCGGTTTCATAGCTGGAGACACCAGCCTTTATGCGTTGGCAGACAACGCCACTGTACTGCAACTGCAGCAAGATATCTGGAACAAGATCTCCGAATCCGAACAGCCGCTCTACCTCAGGGCCGGGCTGGCTCTGCCTGACCAGCGTCTTCTTGTAGCCGGAGGCCGAGGCCTGCTATTCGATATTAAACCCCAAACGGCCCTTGCCGCCAGCACAGACTGAGGTAACTGACCATGTCCAAACTGCATCGCTTCACGCACCTGATGCACCTGCTGGAAGTGTGGATATTCAACAACCCACGCAAGGTGCTTTCACTGATTGCTATTCTGACCCTGGTTTTCGCCCTGCGAATTCCCGGTTTGAAAATATTTACCGACTTTGCTGACCTGCTGCCCCAACAACACCCCTACATTGAACTGCACAACTCCATCAAAGACAGTTTCGGTGGTGCTAATGTTTTGGTGGTAGGGGTTGAGTTTGACGAAGGCGACATTTTCACGAATGAAAATCTCGCTCGCATCGATCGAATTACTCAGGCCGTCGATAGCCTGCCGGGTGTAAACCACAACCTGGTATCCAGTGTCACCCATCGAAACTCCCGAAAAGTATGGCTCACCGAAGTAGGTAGTATTAACTCCGAGCCCTACTACGACTCCACTCGCGGCCTGTATTCCTCCGAAGAACTGGAATCCATGCGCGCTGATGTTACCGCAAACCCGCGGGTCTATGGGCCTCTCGTGTCACCCGACTTGAAGATGGCGCTGGTCAAAGCGCAGCTGATCGAAGGCAAACTCGATTATGAAACAACGTTTGCCCAACTCCAGGAACTGCGAACTGAAGAGGCGTCGGAAGGCGTTACCATCTATGCCACAGGCCAGCCGGTATTAGTGGGCTGGGCCTACACCTATATGGACCAGATCCTGCAAATTTTTGTGTTCACTGTGCTCGCCATGCTAGCGCTGCTCATCTTCCACTTCCGTAAAGCGTACGGTGTGCTCATCCCCCTAGGCGGCGTTCTTGTCTCCACAATATGGGGGCTTGGGATTATCAGTTTCCTGGGTTACAACCTTGACCCTCTCGGCCTGGTAATCCCCTTTTTGATTGCTGCGCGAGCCATGAGCCACGGGGTTCAGCTGGTTGAGCGCTATTATGCCGAAACCCAGGAACTGGGTAACGGCCCGAAAGCTGCCAAGGCAACCTTTGACAGCCTGTTCCGTCCGGGATCGCTAGGGGTGGTGTCTGACGCCATCGGTCTATCCCTTATCGCGATTGGCTCCATCCCTCTCAACACACACCTTGGTATCTATGCCTCCCTGTGGGCCATCACCGTGGTATTTACCGTTCTGATAGGTGTACCACTGCTGCTCTCCATCCTGCCAACACCCAAGAACCCGAAAATCCGGGAAACGGTGTTGCGCCATATTGGTAGCACCAGTTCGCGCATGGTCACCAAACCGGGTTCTGCCCGAGTCATCCTGGCCGTAGGCGCCATTGCGATGCTCGGCGGACTGCTGGCCGCATCCAATGTCCAGATTGGCGACTCCGAGCCCGGTTCTCCAATTCTCTATCCCGATCATGACTACAACGTCTCGTCCCGGATCGTGAACGAGCGTTTCCCGGGATCAGAAGAACTTTATATCGTTGCTGAAACCGATGAAAAAGGAGGGCTGAAACGCCCGGAGGTACTGACAGCGTTGGCCGACTTTCAGGCCCATATGCTGACTGACCCGGAGGTAGGTGGCGCCAAGGGACTGCCAGACCTGATCAAGCAGGTTAACCGTCTGATGCACAACGACGACCCCCGCTGGTACCAGATTCCCCACGATGCCGGCTACGTGGGCGGCCTGATGTTCACCTACATGGCTTCCAGCCCGGTTCCCGGTGCCCTGGACGAGTTCAACGATACCGACGACCGTGTTGCCAACCTGGTGTTCTATTACAAGGACCGCCAGGGCGAAACCATTCGCCGCGCCATTCACATGGCAAAGGAATGGATTGCAGAGAATGGCGATAGCGTAGAAGGACTGACCATTCGGCTAGCCGGGGGCACCCTGGGTGTAGCGGCCGCAATGAACGAATCAGCATTCGAGACCAATGTAATCGTTCTGCCGCTTGTATTCCTGCTGATCTTCGCTTTCGTCATGCTGTTCTACACCTCATGGCACGCCGGCCTCATGATGTTGATGGCTATGCTGTTTGCCACCACCATGACCTACGCTTATATGGGCCTGAACAGCCTGAGTATCGACATCAACACGGTGCCGGTAATCGCCGTGGGCATAGGTGTCGGTATTGATTACTCCATCTACATGATGGATCGCATCCGGGAAGAAATGGCCAAGTTTCAGAACCTCCGGGAAGCTGTACAGCGTTCTATTTCTACAACCGGCATGGCAATCAGCTTCACCGCACTGACGCTGATGGCAGGAATCATCATGTGGGTGATCTTCTCTGACCTGCGTTTCCAGTCCGATGCCGCGTTATTACTGTGCGTAATGATCATCATCAACGGTCTTGCCGCAATGCTTCTGGTGCCCTCATGGGTGCTGGTCTTCAAGCCACGCTTTATCACCGACGTCTATGCCGACGAAGACGGCATTCTGCATTCGGATCATAGAAAACCGAAATCAACTCCGGCTGCTGCTCCCGCCAGGAAGCAGGAGGACGGATTTGTGCCAGGAGAACCGTACCGGGCGTAAACCGGTACGAAACTCCAAAAAAACCTGTAACGAGGACAAGCCATGCAAATAAAAACAAAAGGCCTGAGGCTCTGGTGCTACACCCTTGCGGGTGGTGCCTGCCTGGCGCTGACTCCACTGACCACAACCGTAGCGGCAGAAGATACCCGCGTTAACGGTTACGTTGAAAACGCCACCTACGGCCGAGAAGGCGTGGGGCTTTCGAAATTCCGCAATACCTTGCAACTAGAGCTGGAGAAAAAAGGCGGCGACGTGGGCATCTTCAGTAACGTGCGTTTCAACGCCATCCTGCGGGGTAGTTACGATGGTGTTTATGATCTGAATGATGACGAGTATGGCCGTAATGCCGGCGGGCCGATTCAATTACAGGATCTTGCCCAGGGCTCCGTGCCCCATGGCAGCGGTGTTGGCAGTCCTGCCAGCGCGATCCCCTTGCCCCCAGGAAACACCTTCGGCTTTGACACCACCCAAAACCCGAACGACGGCATGGTGGTTCTGGGCGAACACCTGCACGGGCAGGACAACGGCGTAGCCTTTGGTGTTCCCGTCCGGCCCTGTGACAAGGACGACCGTGGCTGTATCCAGGGCTACCTGGATAAAGATTCAAACGAGATGAGGTTCCAGGAATTCAACGACCGGGCCGACTTCATCCGTGAACTCTACGCAGATTTCGACATCAACTTCTCCAACGGCAACATCCTCAGTACGCGCCTGGGCAAACAGCAGGTGATCTGGGGCCGAACCGACCTGTTCCGGGTGCTCGATGTGATCAACCCGGTCGACTACTCCCGCAACAACATCTACGACGAACTGGAAGATATCCGGATTCCGATGTGGATGGTTCGTACCGACTACCGCATGGGGCCCACCGAAGTCTTCGACGGCCTGGCGTTTGATGATCTGAACTTCCAGGTGGTCTGGAACTTCGACAAGTTCCGGCCCCATGACATTGGCCAGTGTGGCCAGCCAAATGTGATTCTGGATGCTGGCTGTTTTTTCCGGGGCATGAATAACCTCTGGGAGAATGGTGGCACCGTGGCCAACTTCGCGGGCGCCACTCCTGACGGGGGGCTGGCAACAGACTTCGGCCCTGGCCAGATCGGTATCCGCAAGGCGCACATGCCCAGCTGGAGCCTGTCCAACACCCAGCTTGGCCTGAAGATGGAAGGGGTTTACGGCGATCTTGGCTTCTCGCTGAATGCGCTGACCTACCGTTCACAGCTGCCCTCGCTCCGTGGAGGCATACCCGCCCAGAACGGGTTCACAGGTGAAACCGGCGTTTGGCCGAGCCTGATTGCGTTCGACATTCACTTCCCACGGGTCAACCTGGTGGGCGGTTCCCTCGATTACTACTCACAAGGCATCGATACCGTATTCCGGGTCGAAACCGCCTATACCTCCGGTGAGGAGTTCGCCAACACTCTCCGTGAACGGCTCTACTCCGAATCCGATGTTCTGCGTTACGTGATCGGTGCAGACAAGAACATCTTCATCCCCGCCCTGAACGAGAGCCAGGCGTTCCTGTTCTCCGGCCAGATCTTCGGCCAGCACATTCTTGACCACGAACGTGAGCAGCGCACCTACGGCGAGGCTGGTATTCCCGACTGGGAACATAACTGGACCGCGACACTTCTGATCAAGGGCTTCTACATGAATGGCCGGCTCAGCCCCCAGCTCATCACCGCTCACGATTTCCGTGCCCAGGCGACCGCCCTTGCACCGTCTGTTGAATGGCTGGTGACCGATCGCTTCAAGCTGACCGCCGGCGCCAACTTCAAGGTCGGCACTGGCGCCCGCAAGTTTGACGACTGCCGCTCCTGTAACCCCTGGGATCCGTTCACACAAACCCCGGGCGCTGTCGGACAGCAGCCAGGTGAATCCGCAGGTGTCTCCAGCTATGAACCCCTCGGTCGCTTCCAGTCGGGCCCCATCGGCATGGCCCAGAAAGAAGACGAAATTCAGCTGACCGCCCGTTACAGCTTCTGATAACAAGAGGACAGAACCATGAAAACCATGAACAAACCAACGCTGCTTTCCCGGTGCCTGGCCGCTGGCCTGGCCACCGGCATGCTGGCCTCACTGGCCCATGCCAGTGACGACGTTATCGAGAACTCTTTTTTCCCATATAACGATTCGGTGCCTACGAAAGAGGGCCTGAAAACCGGCCTGGTGATCGACCAGTCTAACGTGGCTGAATTCAAAGACGTGATTGACCCGGCCTTCTACACATTTATCGAGAATGGCTGGACCTCCATCACCGTAGGTGACACCACCTCCTTTGGCCTGAACGAAGGCTACGTCGAGGCCACCCGCGCCGCCCTTGGCCAGGTTTCCCTGGGCGACCAGGTGGGTGAGATCAACGGCTGGCAGGCTGGCCGCCCGTTCCCGGAAGAGCCGGACGCCAACGACCCACGCGCTGGCGAGAAGCTGGCCTGGAACTACAAGTACGGTTACAACTGGGGCGACAGCGCCGCCATTTACCCGTTCTACTGGAAGTACCGGGACATGAACTCCGGCAAGCTGGAGCGCACCATCAAGTTCAACTTCCACTTCCTGAACTTCAAGGGTCGGGTAAACCAGGAACCGACGCCGGAAATCACCCCCAACCCGTCTGACCTGTTCCGCGCCATCTACGTGCAGGTGCTGGACCCGGCCGATGTGCGCAACACCCAGTTGCTGATTCACCGCGCCGCAGACGATCTGAAACGCGACAATTCCTGGCTGTACCTGGGCTTCCAGCGCCGGGTGCGCCGTCTGGCCACCGGCCAGGTAACTGATGCGTTCCTGGGTTCAGACCTGATGATCGAAGACTTCGAAGGCTACAACGGCCGAATTTCAGACATGAACTGGACCTACAAAGGTACCCGGAACATGCTGATGCCCTTCTACAACCACAACGATCTGGAACTGGATACCGAAACCCATCAGGACAGCGATGGCTATCAGGTAGTGGCCTTCGGCGGCCAGGGCGGCTGCTTCCCGAACATCACCTGGCAGCTGCGTAAGGTGTACGAGGTGGAAGCCGTTCCGGTGGATGACAGCCATCCGCTGTCGCGCCGGGTTCACTACATGGACGCCCAGACCTTCACTATCCCGCGCACGGTGTCCTATGACCGCAAGGGCAGCATGTGGAAAACCTTCACCATTGGCCAGGCGCATCCGGACCACCACCTGCCCCAGAACAAGGGCAGCGGCGTGTCTATCGATGACAGCTTCAGCATGATCGATGTTCAGGCCAGCCACTGCACCACCGGCCAGTTCAAGGGCCAGGTTGACCCTAAACTGTCACCACCACAAATGTTTAACGTGCAGCACATGCGCGCAACAGGCAGCTGATCGGCAAGTCGTAGTTGTTCTCCTCTGGGCCCGCTGTGCGGGCCCCTTTTTCATTTCGGAGGATGAAAAATATGCCCCGATATGAACCATTACCAGGGAACACGCAGGACCAGGATCAACTTCTGGTGCTGACTGATGACAAAGGCAGAATCACCTACGCAAGCAGCGCTTTTTGCCGGCTGTGCGGCTTCGATGAAGACTCGCTGAAAGCCGAAGGGTTCAGCCAGCTTCGACACCCGAACATGCCCAAAGGCCCACTGAATGATCTATGGGAAACCCTGGGGCGGAACGATTCCCGGATGGGCATGATCCGGAACCGGAATGCCCGCGGCAACGATCTCTGGCTCGATGCCTTTGTCACCCCAATCTCGGACGAGCACGGTCAGGTTGTCGAATACCAGGCCATTTACCAGGTACCAGACGGTGCCACGGTTCAGCGCACCCAGCAGGCAGCGAATCTGAGCGCCCGCAATCGGGAATCCGGCAACGACAGCGTCCGTTCCGCAGCGGCGGCCCTGGACAGTATCCGCACCCTGGCCCGGGAGCTGGATGAAGCCGGCGAGATTGTCCAGGAACTGGACCAGAACAGTCAGGCCATCGGGCGTATACTGGATGTGATCAATGCCATCGCAGAACAAACCAATCTGCTGGCGCTGAATGCAGCGATTGAAGCCGCTAGGGCAGGTGAAAACGGGCGAGGGTTCGCAGTCGTTGCCGACGAAGTGCGCTCCCTGGCCAAACGAACCCAGCAATCCACCGATGAAGTCCGCGAGATGATCACCGCCCTGCAGGAAGGGTCTGCCCGGGTGGTGGAGTCCATGGAAAAAGGCAAGCGCCAGTCAGCGGCCAGTGTTGAACAAGTATCCGCCAGCGCCGAAGCGCTTAAGGCCATTGTCGCCGGCATTAACGAAAGCGATGGCCTGAACCGGCAGATTGCTGCGGCCACCGAGCAGCAGAGCCAGACCGTCAGCCAGCTGAGCCAGGAGATCCACACCATCCACCAGCTCGCCAGCCAGACCTGTCACCAACTGGCAGATACGGTAAACGCCGGTGAATCCGTTGGCCACCATGTGTTCCGCCAGAAGTTTCTGATCAAACACCTGATGCCCGCCAGTGCCAGCCATGCTCGGCAAGTACAGCTCAAGGAGAAGGTATCGTGACAAGGCACACCAACCAGGACACCCACACTCCCCTCACGGTGGTGGTTTCCCGCCGGGTAAAGAATGGCCAGGAGACCGCCTTCGAGCAACTCAGCAGCCAGATGACAGAACGGGCCGCCAGCTTTCCGGGCTACCTGGGGGCCACCATGTTCCGCCCCTCGTCTCCGGAAGACCCGGAATACCGGATTGTCTTCAAGTTCAGGGACCGGGACACCCTGACCGCCTGGGAAGACTCCCCCGAAAGAGCCGAACTGCTTGAGCAGATTGAAGCGCTGCTGGCAAAACCCAGTGAGCGGGAAGTCACCTCTGGCATTGTCACCTGGTTTACCCTGCCCGGTCAGAACCCGGTCAAACCGCCACCCAAGTGGAAAATGACCTTCGTCAGCTGGCTGGCCCTGTATCCCGCCGTTACCCTGGTGTTCCTGCTCTTCGGCGACCTGCTGGCGCAGATCCCGCTGCTGCTGCGCACCATGGCGGTCACCATCGTGGTCATGTTGCTGATGAGCTACGTGCTGATGCCACGGATGACCCGGTGGTTTGCCTTCTGGCTGTTTCCGAAAAAGAACCACGATGTTCGTTAACGGCGAGAAGGATCTTACCCGGCAATGACCAACCTGCCTGTTAGCCGGTCTCAGTGGCTCGCGCTGGCCCTGATTCCATTATTGTCTGCCGGGTTGCTGTTCAGCCCGGTGGCGGGTTGGTTTGATGGCCCGCAACTGCTATCGGCCTTGCTGGTGATGGCCGGGCTTGTGCTGTTCGCCACCGGCGCCTTGCCGGAGTTTGTCACCGCCCTGCTGGTGCTGACCCTGGCCATGCTGCTGTCGCTGGCCCCGGCCGAGGTGGTGTTTTCCGGGCTCACTTCAACCGCCTGCTGGCTGATTGTGTCCGGGCTGGTGATCGGCATTGCCATCTCGGAAACCGGCCTGGCTCAGCGGGTGTCAGACCTGTTTACCCGCCACCTGGATACCAGCTATACCCGGTTGATCGCCGGCATCGTGGTGATCGGCATTGTGCTGGGCTTTGTCATGCCGTCCTCGGTGGGGCGTATTGTTCTATTTATTCCCATCGCGCTGACCATCGCCCACAGCTGTGGCTTTGAGCCTGGCAGCAATGGCCAGAAAGCCGTCGGGCTGGCGGCGGCCTTTGGCAGCCATCTGCCCACCTTTGCCATTCTGCCCGCCAATGTCCCGAACATGATCATGATCGGCTCTGCCGAGAAGATTCATGGCTGGAGCCCGATGTTCGGGGAATACCTGTTGCTGCACTTTCCGGTGCTGGGCATCCTCAAGGCCATCCTGCTGGTGGTTGCGCTGGTGCGGTTGTACCCGGACAACCCGAAACCGGTTCCGCAAGCGGGCCCAAGCCGGCCTTTCTATTTCACGGAATCGCGGCTGATGGTGATCCTTTTGTTGACCCTCGGGTTCTGGCTGACCGACACCTGGCACCAGATCTCCGCGGCGTGGATTGGCCTGGCGGCAGCCACCCTGCTGCTGATGCCCGGTATTGGCATGATCTCCACCCAGAGCTTCAACCAGAAAGTGAATATCAGCTCGATTCTGGTGGTGGCCGGCCTGCTGGGCATTGCCGGGCTGATCAACCATCAGAACATCAGCGGCATTCTGGGCGGCCATGTACTGGCCTGGCTGCCGTTGGAGCCGGGACGGGATTTCGCCAACTTCCTTACGTTGTCACTGGCGGCGACCGCGACCGGGATGGTCACCACCCTGGCCGGCATTCCGGCAACGCTCACACCCCTGGCCGGCGCCATGAGCGAGATGACCGGTTTCAGTCTGGAAGCGGTGCTGATGACCCAGGTTCTGGGCTTCTCCACCATCATCTTCACCTACCAGTCCGTACCGTTGATGATGGCCATGCCCCTGGCCGGCATTCCCATGCGTCATGCCGCCCGGTTATGCCTGATTCTGTCAGCACTCACCATCCTGGTGCTGTTTCCGCTAGATTACCTGTGGTGGAAATGGCTGGGGTGGATCTGAAGCGACAGCGCGCCCCAGCCCCGGTTCTGGTTGTCCCTACAGGTGGTTCATCAGTGCCCGCAATTGCGCGTTGTCGGGGTATCGTTGCAACAAGGCTTGGGTCACTTGCCTGGCTCTGTCCTTCTGGTCTAGCTGGAACAGTGCAACCGCGTACCGGTAGCCAAACAGCCACTGGCCGGGCGCCAGTGCATGGGCCTGTTCCAGATCCGCCAGTGCTGCCGGGTAGTCTTGCAGGCGAATGCGGATCAAGCCCCGAAGATGAATCAGTTGGGGTTCGTCAGGGCTGTGTTCCAGGGTTTGATCAATGGCCCGGACCGCCTCCAGGTTGCGGTCTCCGGAACGGAGAATATCGGTCAGCAGGATGGTGGCGGGCACATAGCCCCGGTCTTTGGCCAGTGCACGTTTGAGTTGTTGCTCAGCCTTGTAGACATAATCCCCGGCCATCAGGTATCGGGCTTTCAGCACACTGCCCGCGGGCAGGTCTGACTGCATATCAACATAGTGCTCGTATTCCCGCTTGACCCCGGCCCAGCGTTCGGAGTCCGGCAGGCTGCCGCTCCACACCATGGATTCAAAAGCCGCCAGCCTGACCGCCAGGGAGTTATCAGCCAGACCATTTTCAGCAAGCTCCCGGGCCTGGCTCATGTCGCCGTGCCTGAGCACACGATAAGCGCTTTCGCGGATCACCGCATGATCGCTCTGGACCAGGCGCGCCACCACCGACATGTGCCGGGCCACGAGGGTGTCCCCGTGCTGTTCCAGCAGCGTTGCCCGGCGAATGGCAGGCTCGCCCTCATCGGCCAGATAGGCCAGAACCTCTGACAGGTTACGTTGCTGAACGTGATGCCAGGTATCCGGCTGGTAAAGATCCGGATACCAGCTCCCGACGGTGTCCATCGACCAGGCACGATCCTGGTCTGTGTGGCACGCCAGGCAAACATCAGGGCTGCCGGATGCCTTCGACACATCTGGCCGGGGCACCATGAAACTGTGCTCCCGCCGGTCATCGATTCCCATAAACGTGGCTTCGGGCATGTGGCAGCTTACGCACTGCGCACCTTCGCTGTTGCGGGGGTGATGGTGGTGATCCGGGGTATCGTAGTCACCGGCGTTGTGGCACTGGGCACAGACACCGTTGCCTTCAATCTTGAGCTTGCCGGTATGGGGGTTATGGCAGTCGCTACAGACCACACCGGCCTGGAACATCTTGCTTTGTTCAAAGGAGCCCAGCACAAATACCTCTTCCCGGACTCGCCCATCAGAGTAATACAACGGCTGGTCGAGCCGGCTCAGGCTGAACTGATCGTGTACCTGGCTACCGCCAGAATCCGTCAAGCTGGTGCGCAGGGAATGGCACTGTCCGCAGGTGGCCACCTGTTTGGAACCAGGCTTGGCTCCCTGCAGGCGAGGTGGCTGTTTTCCTTCACTCACCAGCCAGGCCCCCACCGCCGCCAGTTGCACACCGGCGGCCAGGGAGTCTCCGCTTTGCTGCGCAGAGGCATGGTCCAGAGCCGCATCATGGCAAGCGGTGCAACTCACGGCCACGTGCTGCCACTCGGTGTGGTATCGGTCTTCCACCGGGTCGTAGTTACGCTCCAGCCCGGTGGAATGGCAATCGGCGCATTGGTTGTTCCAGTTCTGGTAGATGCCGGTCCAGTGCATGGCATCACCCGGCCGGTTCTGCCCCGGTTCATCCAGCCGGAACCAACGTTGACCACCCTCGGACTTGCTCCGGGTATCCCAGGCAATGTTGAAAGCCTGAAGGCGGCCATCGCCAATATCAATCAGGTACTGTTGCAGCGGGTAAACCCCGAAGGTGTAGCGGACGGTCCACTGGCGTTTTTCGTCACCCTCCCGTGCGTGAATAACGAATTGCCCGTCTTTCTCCAGGAATTGAACGGCAAGCTCTGAGTCTTGATAGTGGGCGCCGGAGAAATCACCGGCCACCGCCTCCGGGCTGGCTTCCGCCATGGCGACGGCGTGCTGGGAGCGGGACCATTCGGCCACTTCCCCTTCATGGCAATCCACACAAACAGAAGGGTCGGCCACGGCCGTGCCGCCGGCCAGCACCAGCAAACCGATGGCTAATAGTCTCCAGCCTCGCTTCATCATATCGTTCAATTCCATGTTACCTAGGCACCCATTTCACCAGATCATAAACCCGAATTCCCGGAATATCCTGCGACTCCCCCTGTAACCCCACAACCTGCAAAGGCTGGCCCAACTTTCGGGATATGGCCTGCCACTTGCTTGATTTATGATAAAGATCGTGACGATTCCTACGGCTGACCACACAACAACAACGACTCCGCCATGAACGATAAACAGGTTCCATTCCAATACAGCGTGGGTGTGCGCTCCTCCGATTTCGAGGAGGCAAAGGCGTTTATCAATGCCCACATTGAAGACCGCGAGGTGTCTCCGCTGTCGAACAGCGGCCGCGCTGAAAACCTGCTAACTCTCCAGCCAGTGGGCAGCAGTTCCCTGTTCGGCGCCATGTGGTCCGAGAAAGTCCACATTCAGTCCGAACCCCAAAAGACCTTTCACGCGGTTCTGGTGCTGTCCGGCAACATCTATTGCAAATCCTTCAATACCAACGTGCCAGCCGACAGCCTAGTGTTGACGGCGCCGGGCAAGCAGGCAGACCTGGTCTGGGAAAAAGGCACCCGGGCTGTGGTGATGAGCCTGGCACGCCAGAAACTGATCGATACCCTGGGTGTCCCGGACCTCAGCTTTCTTAGGGCAACCAATGCTTTTATCCCCAGTAATCATCAAGACGCCCTGGTGTTGAGAAACGCCATTACCTGCCTGGCGCAGCAACACGAAATCTGTCAGGGGCGGATCGACCCGGCGGTTCAGTCCCAGTGGGAAGGCTTGCTGCTGGCCCAGTTTGCCAACCAGTTGCACCGTGAGGGCCTGGAAAACCCGTCGATCCTTCCTGGCCGGATTCGCCTGGCAACGGAATGGATACTGGCGCATATTCGCCAACCCATCTCGGTGTGCGACCTGCTGCGGATCACCGGCGCCAGCCGGCGGTCGCTGGAATCCGGGTTTCGTACCTACCTCCACACCACGCCGGCAAAGTTTATTCTGTGCCACAAACTCAAAGGCGTTCGGGAGTTACTCCGAACCAGCCCCGACATCAACATCGGCGATGCGGCGTTTTCCTACGGATTCAACCACCTGAGCCACTTTACCCGCCAGTACCACGAAGCCTTTGGCGAGCTGCCTTCGGAAACCCTGCGGCAGTGCCGTGCATCCCGGGTTGTGGTCAGTAAAAAAGCCCGGCTCGATTCGGTTTAATGCCGAATCTCACCGGGCAAGACGCTTTCAGAGTCAGAAGGTTAGGTTAAAGCCAATGGCGTAATTGGCATCGGTCACGAGCGCCCCTTGCGGGCTGACAACCGGCTTATCGTATTGGCCGGTTTCTGCCCATACCTTCACCTGAGGGGTGATTCGCTGCTCGAGCTTCAGGGTGTAGACGGAGTTGTCCACCGCTGAGTAATCGTGATCCTTTTCCTTGTAGCCCAACGCTATGCCAGCACCGCCTTCGGTGATGTACTGGGCAGAGACACCGTAGGAATCAAAATCGGCCTTGCCTTGTGGGTCCAGTGGGTAAGGGGAATTGCGGTTGTTTTCCCAGACCGCACCCAGGGCCAGGCCGCCCAGCTGGTAACTCACGCCAGCGGCAGAGATCAGGTAATCCTCCGTGGCAAACGGCGGCAGTTGCTCCTGCACCAATTGAGTGGTGCCGATGGCGAATCCGAGGTTGTCGCCCTTATGAACCAGTCGCACCGAGAGACCATCGGCATCTTTACCGTTACTATCGTTCAGGGCGATCGCCGCGAATACCAGCTTGGTCTTCATAAACCAGGGGGTATGGTAGGCAAAGGTACCTGAGCTCCATTCCGGCTGGGCGAAGATGCCATCGGGCCGGTGGTCCGCCCGGGACACGTTGAATTCGTAATGGTTGATTGGCCCGTAGATATCCGTCCACTGGCCACTGGTGCCCCGGGACGCCGCTACGAACAGACCATAACGGGTCGGCAGCCAGAATTTGGCCTCTTTCACATGCACATCGGCTTCACCCTCCCGGACGGTGGCGGGGTCATCGGCACTGTTGGCAGCACGGGAAAGGTCGACTTCCACGGCGTAGTGAAGGTTCAGACCCTGATCGATAGCCGCTTTGCCTTGCAACCCGAGTTCAAGTTCAAACGCTTCTGCTTCCGCGTATTTTCCTTCGATCTTCAGGGCACCGGCATTCAGGTTCCCGTAGAAGTTCGGTTTATCCAGCTCGACCGCGAGGGCCGGGCTGGCGGCGACTGCGCATATCGCAGCGGCCAGCAGTGTCTGTTTCAGTTTCATGGCGTCTCTGCTGTTATCGAACATGGGATTGGTTTACTCAACACACTTGCCGTACAGGCAGGTGGTGAAGCTGTATCCAACTTTCCGCATGTCGGCAGGGTCTGCCGCGATCACGCCATTGCGCTTGACGTACTTGTCCCACTCAGCCAGCAGCTGCTTCAGCTTTTCAGGTTCCTTGCTGGCCAGGTCAGTGGTTTCAGTAGGATCAACAGCCAGATTGAAAAGCTGCCATTCGCCCGGGCCATAAGGTGGCTCCATCAGTCGAATTTTCCAGTCACCCATGCGCACCGCGGAACGGCCATAGAGTTCCCATCCAACAACCCGGTTTTCCGGAGCCTTGCCGTTCAGGCCCGGCACCATCGAAATGCCTTGAACCTCGAACACTTCCCGGCCTTTGTAAGGGCTGGTAGGAACATCAATACCCGCCAGTTCCAGGAACGTTGGCATGATGTCCATCACATGGAAAAACTCGTGGTTGATTTCACCGTTGGCGTCTTTGCCCGGCAGGCTGAGGATAGCCGGCACTAGGAAACCACCCTGGGTTGGGTAGCCTTTCCACATCGGCCATGGCGTGGCACTGACCTGGCCCCACTGGGCGCCATACCAGATGTAGGAGTCACGACGGCCCATGTTCTCGAAGCTGTTGTCGTACTCAGAGGCAATCCATTCCTTGTTGCGGGGCAACACTTCCGGGCTGTTGCCATCTGCGCCGTTATCGGACATGAACATGACCACGGTATTATCGAGCTTGTCAGCTTTTTCCAGGTGATCGATAACCCGGCCGATGTTCTCGTCCATGTTGTCGACCATGGCGGCGTAGATTTCCATCTTGCGGGCTTCGATCTTGCGCTGCTCATCGGTCAGCTCATCCCAGCTCGGCAGCTGGTCAAAAGGTACGTTGGCGGCGAGTTCATGCCCAACCAGCCCCATGTCTTTCATCTTGCCCAGGCGCTGCTGGCGAATGGCTTCATAGCCCTCGTCGTAACGACCCTCGTATTTCTTGATGTAGGAATCCGGCGCGTGCAGGGGCCAATGGGGTGCGGTGAACGACAGCACATGGAAGAACGGTTTGTCGCCGGCTGCGGTTACGTACTCAATGGCTTTGTCGGCGTAGAAATCCGAAGAGAAGAAGCCATTGGGCACCTCTACCTGCTTGCCGTTCTCCAGGTAGATGGCTTTCGGATCGACACCGATAATCGCCCGGCCATCATCAAAGTGGCTGGCGCCGCCCTGCACCATCACCCAGGATTCGTCGAACCCACGCGCATTGGGGCTCAGCGCTTCAGTCCGGCCAAGATGCCATTTACCGGTGGTGGACGTGTGGTACCCGTTATCCCGCAGCACCTCAGGCAGAGTCACCACCAGATCATTCAGGTGGCCCTCATAGCCTGGCTGCCCTTTCTGTTCCGGCGTCAGCAGCTCAGCCATGTTGCCGATACCGGCGCGGTGGTTATCGGTGCCGGAAAACAGCATGGACCGGGTCGGGGAACAGGTGGGTGCGGTGTGGAAGTTAGTCATCCGGATGCCTTCATTGGCCAGGGCATCCAGGCTCGGGGTTTCGATCTCGCCCCCGTAGGCGCCAATGTCTGAATAGCCCAGATCATCGGCGATAATCAGCAGGAAGTTGGGTTTTTCAGCCTGGTTGGCCGATGCCAGCGTAGACGCTGCCACCAACCCTAGGGCAAGCCCCAACCGACGAAGCAGCGTGTTGTTTTTGTACATGCTATGCCCTCAATCAGTTCGTTGTTGTGCCACCAATGTGTGGTCAACTTCATTCTGCTGAGGGTTTAGGGATAGGGGTTATCCTGTATGCGCAGGCGTTGTCATAAATGCGCAACAAATGTGTCAGTTGATGTTATAGACCTGAAACGGCGCAACGGCATCGCTCTGCTGCCAATGTCCAGAAAGTCGATTCGGTCAGCACCGGCAGGCCACCGCTAATTCCAGGAATATCCCGACAAAAAGTGAAAATTGACAAACATCAATTATGACGCCAACTCTGACCGGTTTTCCGTGAAGTTCCCGGTGCGTTTGTTAACTTTGGTTCAGAGAGACCAGACCTGTCTCATAAGGAGAGTGAACCATGATGAAACGTCCGTTAACCAAAGCCCTGATTCTGAGTCTGGGCGTAATGGCGGGTTCTGCCGCCGCAGATGACCTGCTGGACCGGGCCAGAAGCACCTTCGAGCCGATTCCCAAATATCCACCTGTGATCGACGGCAACGAGCTGACCCAATCCAAGGTGGAACTGGGCAAGATGCTGTTCTTCGAACCGCGCCTGTCTTCCAGCCATCTGATCAGCTGTAACACCTGCCACAACGTCGGTTTAGGCGGAGATGATTACCTGCCGGTGTCCATTGGTCACGGCTGGCAGAAAGGCCCCCGTAACTCCCCGACGGTATTCAACGCGGTGTTCAACGCAGCGCAGTTCTGGGATGGCCGGGCAGCAGACCTTGCCGAGCAGGCCAAGGGCCCGGTTCAGGCTGGCGTGGAAATGAGCAGTACGCCGGAGCGCGTGGTGTCCACCCTGAAGAGTATGCCGGAGTATGTTGAACGCTTCGGCGATGCCTTTCCGGGGCAGGATGATCCGGTGACATTCGACAACATGGCCGTAGCCATCGAAGCTTTCGAGGCAACGTTGATCACTCCAGACTCTGAATTCGACAAGTACCTGCGTGGCAACACGGCCGCTCTGAATGACAAAGAAAAGGAAGGTCTGGCCCTGTTCATGGACAGGGGCTGCGCCGCTTGTCACAGCGGTGTGAACCTCGGTGGCCAGGAATACTACCCGTTCGGTTTGGTCGAGCGTCCGGGCGGTGCCATTATGCCTGAGGGCGACCGCGGCCGCTTTGAGGTCACCCAGACAGCCTCCGATGAATATGTATTCCGTGCCTCTCCGCTGCGGAACATTGAGCTGACAGCCCCCTACTTCCACTCTGGCGCAGTCTGGAGCCTTGAGGAAGCGGTTGCGGTTATGGGGACAGCCCAGCTGGGTACAGAGCTGAACGATAGCGAAGTCCAGTCCATTGTTGCCTTCCTCAAGACCCTGACTGGCAACATTCCGGAAATCCGCTACCCGATTATGCCGCCGAGCACAGCCACCACACCTCGCCCCACCGACATGGTGCCTTGATCACCTGACCGGCAGGTATCTTCAACAGCGCGCCTCGGGGCGCGCTGTTTCCTTGAGCACCAGGACCATACGAACAATTCCCCACCTTTGTCCTGTTGTGCCAATCCTGATAAGCAAGCTATCGTCTCTTTTTTCCTGACTCAGACGAGGGGCTATGAATCCGACCATTGAACTGCTGAAATCCCACCGCTCCATCCGTAAGTTCAAGGATCAACAGATTCCCCGGGAGCTGTTTGAAGAACTGATCCGCGCCGGCCAGTGTGCCGCCACCTCCAACCACGTGCAGGCCTACACCATTATTCACGTGGTCAATCCGGAAAAGCGGAAGAAGCTGGCTGAACTGGCCGGCGGCCAGGCCTATATCGAAACCTGTTCGGACTTTCTGGTGTTCTGCGCCGATATGAAGCGCGCCACCGAATCCGCCGGGAAAGCCGGTGCCGAGGTGGTCCGGGGCATGACCGAGCAGCTGCTGGTGGCCAGCGTTGACGCCGCACTGATCGCCCAGAATGTGGTGGTGGCAGCTGAATCCGAAGGGCTGGGCATCTGCTACATCGGCGGTATTCGCAACAACCCGCAGGAAGTGAGCGAACTGCTCAACCTGCCGGAGCATGTGTACCCGGTATTTGGCCTGTGCCTGGGCTACCCGGACCAGGATCCGGAAGTGAAGCCACGGCTGCCCCTGGCCGCCATCCTGAAACAAGACGCTTACGACGATTCCGACGACGAAGCCCTGGTGGCCAGCTTTGACGACACCATGCACCAGTACTACCAGGAACGCACCGGCGGCAATAAGGACACCAACTGGTCCGAGCAGCTGAAGCCGCTGTTTACCAGCAAGCTCCGGCCGCACATGAAGGATTTCCTGAACAAGCGGGGCTTCGGGGTTAAATAACCCCGCCCTCAGGCGTCCTCAAGGATGAGGACCACCAGCTCTTTCGGGCCATGGGCCCCGTAAGCCAGCACCTGTTCGATATCCGCGGTCTTGGAAGGGCCTGACACAAGTAACAGGTTCGTCGGCAAACCCGCAGACCAGTTCTGTTTTTGCATCATGCCGTACAGGTTGTCTTCCACTTCACTGACCTTGAGCAGTGCAATGTGCAGCGGCGGCAGCAGGCTCATCAGCCGCGGCTCGTGGCGATCCGGCCAGAGCACCAGTGAGCCGGTAGCTGCAATGCCTCCCACAGTGCCGGTGACGCTGGCATCCACCTGCCAGAACAGTTCTTCTTTCCATTCCTCGATGGGCCGGTCGTAGGCCAGCAATTCGGGGGCGGCATTGCTTTGCTGCCAGTGTTCCGACAACGTCTGGCCGTGGTCGGTACCCGGGGCATAGAGCAGGTTTTTCAGGCCGCGATGTTCCAGCAGTTCCTGAACTTTTGCCGGCCACTCGGCGCAGGTCAGCTGGTGAATTTCGGTGTGCACCGCCTCCATCAGCGAACGCAGCCGGGTAATCCTGTCCTCCGGCGCGTATTGCCATGGCCGGGTGACCAACCCTTCATCGAAATCATCCGGCCGGGGCGTAGTGCCGGCCAGGCCAGCGCGGAGCTTGTTCAGAATGTTACGGCGGGCGCTCATCGCTGATCCCCCTGGTTCAAATGGGCTTTGGCCAGGTCATGCAAAGACCGGCGAGCCGGCACCGGCGCCGAGTGGTTCTCGGTCCAGGGGCCGACGTTTTTCGGTGCCAGTTTGCCAAAGCGGGTCGCTCCCCACAGGAACAGCCGGTAGAACACTGGCGAAGTATTCAGCCTGGCCCAGAAGCGCCAGATCGCCCGCTCCTTGCGGGAATACTTGGCGCCGCCGTCTTTCACTTTCGGCTGTTCGGCGGGGCTTTTCACGTTTTCCTGGCGCAAGCGCTGCAGCATTTCCGGGATCGGAATCTTCACCGGACACACCTCACCACAGGCGCCACACAAGGAGGACGCGCTCGGGTGGTCCGGTACCTTGTGCAACCCGACCATGTGCGGCGTAATAATCTTGCCGATCGGCCCCGGATACACTTCACCATAGGTGTGGCCACCCACACGGGTATAGACTGGGCAGTGGTTCATGCACGCACCGCAGCGGATACAGTTCAACGTCTGGCGCAGTTGGGCATCGGCGAAAGCACCGCTGCGGCCATTGTCCAGCAACACCAGATGCACTTCCTCCGGACCATCCAGCTCATCCGCCTTGCGCGGGCCGGAAATCATGTTCACGTAGGTGGTGATGGGCTGGCCCAATGCGGAACGGGTCAGCAAGGACAACAGGGGCACCACGTCCCGCAGGTTCTCCACCACTTTTTCGATGCCGGTGACGGCAATGTGCACTGGCGGCGCCGTGGTGCTCATGCGGCCATTGCCTTCGTTCTCCACCAGCAGCAAGGTGCCGGTTTCGGCAATGGCGAAGTTGACGCCGGAGACCCCGACATCCGCTTCAAGGAATTTCTGGCGCAGGGTGCGGCGGCCAATCTGGATCAGTTCGTTCACATCCTCGGTCTCATCCACGCCCAGTTTGTCGTGGAACAGTTTGGAGACCTGAAAGCGGTTCTTGTGAATCGCCGGCATGATGATGTGGGAGGGCTTTTCGCCATCCAGCTGGACGATGTACTCGCCCATGTCCGACTCCAGGCACTCGATGTTGCGTTCGGCCAGGTAGTCGTTCATTTCCATTTCTTCGCTGACCATGGATTTGCCCTTCACCACCTGAGAGCCCTGCTTCGCCTCAATGATGGAGTGGACAATCCGGTTGGCCTCTTCGGTGGTCTCGGCCCAGTGGACCTTGACACCGTTGGCGGTCAGCCTGGCTTCCAGTTGTTCAAGCAAATCCGGCAACCGGGACAGCGCCCGAGCCTTGATGTGGTTGCCGAGTTCCCGCAGTCCTTCACGCTCTTCCTCGTCCGGAAAAGCATCGGCCCGCTTTTTCATCAGCGAGTCCATAGCGACCCGGAAGTTGGTGCGCAGCTGGTCGTCGGCCAGGGCGCCCACCGCGCGGCCACGGAAGCTATCGGTGAGCTCTTTTACCGGTATACGCTGGCTCATGGTTTCACCTCTCCGCTCACCCGCTCCCACAGAAAACTGGCCAGATGCCGGCCCCGGAAAGCTTGTTGCTGTTTTTCCAGGGAGCCGTTGATGTTGAGCAGGCAGCCACCATCGGCGGTCACCATTTCCACCGCCCCGGATTCCCGCAGCGAACGGGTTTTGTCCAGCACCATGGCGCCGGAAACTTCCGGCATGCGCACCGAGAAGGTGCCGCCAAAGCCGCAACATTCACTTTCGTGGTCGTGATCCAGCCGCTCGACGTTCGCCAGCTTGCCCAGCAACTCCCGGGCGTGCAGGTGGGTGTTCATTTCCCGACGGGCGGAACAGGAGGTGTGCAGGGCAATCTGCGTGGGCTGGCCGAGATCCTGCCAGTCTACCTTGCATACGTGCAGCAGAAACTCGGTCAGCTCGAAGGTACGCTCGGCCAGGTCATCCACACGCTTGAGGGTATCCGGCTCTTCCGCAAACACTTCCCGGTAGTGCTGCCGGAACATGCCGGCACAGGAGCCGGAGGGCACCACCACCGGCATACCGTTGTCCAGCAGGTTGAGCTGTGCCCGCGCCACCTCCCGGGCCTCGTTCACGTAGCCGGAGGCCCAGGCCGGCTGGCCGCAGCAGGATTGTTCCTGTGGAAAGTGCACGCGAATACCCTCCCGTTCCAGCAGGCGGATGGCGTCCAGCCCAGCCTCGGGGAAGAACAAGTCCACCACGCAGGTGCCAAACAGCGTGACCTCGGCCGGCTTTGCCGGGTAGCTCCGGGGCTTGGGGCGCTCCGGAGCCACACGGGTGGCATTGGGGGCGGCGTCGTAGAACAGCTCACTCATCAGTCATTGCCTCCGGGTTCTGCGGGCTGCGGAGCAGCCCTGCCCGTTGTTTCAGGTCAGTTCATCAGGGGGTCGGTAACGCCCAGAACATAGGCGGCCACCAGGGCAACCCCACCGGTTACTACAAGATAGTAGATAGTCGGGCGAATGGTTTTGCGTAGGGTCTGGCCTTCACGGCCCAGCAAACCAACCGTCGCCGAAGCCGCCACCACATTGTGAATCGCGATCATGTTACCCGCAGCCGCACCAACAGCCTGCACCGCCACCATCAGCGCCGTGGACAAGCCGAGGCCTTGGGCGACACCAAACTGGAACTGGCTGAACATCATATTCGATACGGTATTGGAGCCGGCAAGGAAAGCGCCCAGCGCACCGACTGTAGGCGCCAGGAAGGGATAAATGCCGCCCACAGAATCCGCCACCCAGGTGGCCATGGCCAGCGGCATGCTGGGCAGATCTGCCAGATTGACGCCGGAGTTGATCATGATCCGCACCATCGGAATGGTGAACAGCAGTACAAAGCCCGCACTGAGCAACACCCCGCCAGATTCTTTCAGGGCTTCACCCATGGCCCGGGTGCTCATCCGGTGGATGAAGAAGGTGGCAATCACCACCATCACCAGAATGCCGCCAGGCAGATACAGTGGCTGCACACCGGCACTGACACCGGACTCACCCAGAATGTTCGAGAAGGATACGCCAATGCTGACGAAGAAGTCTTTCACCGGCGCCACGGTGCGGCTGACCACCAGAATCACACCCATCAGCACATACGGAAGCCAGGCACGAACGCCACTCATGGGATGGGCGGCGATGTCTTCCAGTTTCATTTCCAGTTTGCCAACCCACTCGGCCGGCCAGTCTTCACGCTCGGCAAAGTCCCAGGTTTTCTTCGGAATCAGAAAGCCTTTCCTGGCCGCAAACGTGACAATCGCCAGACCGATCAGGCCGCCCAGCAACGACGGGAACTCCGGCCCCAGCAGCATACCGGTGATAACGTAGGGCACCACGAAGGCGACGCCGGCAAACAGGGCAAACGGCAACACTTCCAGACCTTCCTTCCAGCTTTTGTTCTGGCCGAAGAAACGGGTCATCATCACCGCCATCAGCAGCGGCATGATCACGCCGGCGATGGCGTGGGTAATGGCAACTTCGGAGGTAATCAGCTGCAGGTAGGCTTCCCAGCTGGAACCTGCGGCCTCCAGCTGGCCACTGATTGTGGCCTCGTCCAGCCCCGTGGTCACACCGACAATGATCGGTGTGCCGACCGCGCCAAACGACACCGGCGTGCTCTGCACCATCATCCCGAGCATAACCGCCGCCATGGCCGGAAAACCTACCGCCACCAGTAACGGCGCCACAATGGCTGCCGGCGTACCGAAGCCGGATGCGCCTTCAATAAAACTGCCAAACAGCCAGACAATGATAATGGCCTGGATCCGCCGGTCCGGCGTGATATTGGTAAAACCAGAGCGAATAGTAGCAATGGCTCCCGAGTGCTTGAGGGTGTTCAGCAGCAAAATGGCGCCGAAGATAATCCACAACACACCGATCGTGATCACCAGTCCCTGCAGGGTCGAGGCGAAAATTCGGTTCAGGGTCATGTCCCAGGCGGTATAGCCAAGTACGGCCGTTGCCAGAAAGACAACAGGCATGGCAGTTCGGGCGGGCCATCGCAGGCCGAGAAGCAGAATTCCGGCCAACAGAATGGGGGCAAATGCCAGCAGGGCGAGTAATCCGGATGACATGGTTTTCTCCAGAGTCTTGTTGTGATGATTTATTTTTGGATAATTGGTAATACCAATTTACAAGCAACAAACCAGCACGGTATTTGAGCACTCGCGGGCTGTCAAAGCGAAAAGCTAAGACATTGGTCTTATTTGCTTGCAGTTTCACAGTAAAAACAGGTACAAACAGCTCCCGAAATTTTGGTCTGACCAATTCCGGAAACAGCATCAGGAAGCCCAATGTCTCCACAACCCATTGCACCGAAGCGGCTCGCCGACACGATTGTCGAGCAACTGGAAACCATGATCCTGGAAGGCACCCTGCAACCGGGACAGCGGCTGCCGCCGGAGCGCGCCCTGGCCGAGCAATTCGGAGTTTCCAGGCCTTCGTTACGGGAAGCTGTGCAGCGACTGGCAGCGAAGGGGTTGCTGATCAGCCGGCAGGGTGGTGGAAACTTTGTCACTGAGCATCTCGGAGCCAGCTTCAGCGATCCGCTGATCCGGCTTCTGGAAAAACGTCCCGAAGCCCACCGGGACTTGCTGGAGTTTCGCCGTACGCTGGAGGCCGACTGCGCCTATTACGCGGCCCAACGTGCCACCGAGGTAGACCAGGAACTGCTCACCCGGGCATGGCAGGAACTGGACAATTGCTACCGGTCACCCAGCGAGGAAAATATCGAGCGGGAAGGTGCCGCAGATGCCGGCTTCCATATGGCTATCGCCGAAGCCAGCCACAACATAGTGCTGCTGCACACCATGCGCAACCTGTTTAATCTCCTGAAAAAAGACATCGTGACCAATATCGGTGGCATGTACTCAAAAGACGCGGCCACCCGTCAGGGCCTGATTGAGCAACACCAGGCGCTGTTCTCCGCGATTATGGAAGGTCGGGCGGAAGACGCCAGGGCCATTGCGGGGGAACACATCGGCTTTGTGCAGCAAGCGATTTCGGCGCATTCAGAAAGTGAACGCCGGCGGGAGAGGGCCGTGCGCCGGGGCAGCACCCGACAATCCGGGTGAGCAGAAAGAAAAAAGCACCGGGGCAAGCCCGGTGCAAAGACTGACAACATCGGAGGAAAGCGGAACCACTCAGTCGCTGACGGGCGTTTCCTTGATCGCCGCACGCATACGGCGGCGCAGAATCGGGCCCACCAGGTACGGCAACGCCAGGCCAAGGCCGGCAAATACCCAGAGCCCCATCGCCAGCGGGCTGCCCCACAGAATGCTCCACTCACCGTCTGACAACACCATGGCGTGGGCCAGGTTCTTCTCCATCTCCGGCCCCAGCAACAGCAGGTTGCCAATCAGCAGTGCCGCAATCACGCCCCAGACAATGTCGGCATTCTGGGTGAACATCAACGGCCCCGGGGTAATGTTGAGGGAGATCAGCATGGCCAGCAGCACCGCAGTGGTGCCACTGCCCGGCACACCCAGGGTCAGCATGGGCACCAGCGCACCGGAAGACGCCCCGTTGTTACCCGCCTCCGGAGCAACCACACCCCGGATATCACCCTCACCAAACTTGCCCTTCTTGCCGATTACCTGCTTTTCCAGGGTGTAGCTGATAAAGCTCCCCAGTGAGGCACCGGCGCCAGGCAGAACACCGGAGATAAAGCCGAGGATACCGCCGCGAAGCTGGGTGGGAATGGTACTGACGATTTCCTTGAAGCTGAGGGTGATCTTGCCAACCGACATCTTGTCGCGCCCGCTACCCATGCGATGCTCTACGAAGAACAACAGCTCCGAAATCGCAAATAAACCGACAATCGCCAGGATGAAATCGATGCCTTCATACAGCTCCAGCAAGCCGGCCGGCAAGCTCAGAGACAGGCCGTAGTTAAACAGAACAAACACCACGATGGCGCTCAACAGACCGGTCATAAACGCCGGCTTCGGATTTGCCCCCATCCGCCAGCTCAGTGTGCCCACCGCCATCGTCGTCGCAATGACAAAGCCCAGGGGTTCCAGTAACAATGCGTAGGCCACCAACACCACCAGCGACACCACCAGTTCCAGTGCCGACTTGCCAACCGGCCATTGGGCATCCGGGTCCGGCTTTACCATCAGGTACAGGCTGCCAACGACCAGCACCACCGAGAGAATGGTCGGAAAAGTTTCGGGGCCTACCGTTTCCGCGCCACCGAAAGGCTCGGGCCACTGCTGGGCAACCCAGCCATAGGCAACGGCAAGTACCAGCAGGCCCAGGCCGAGAATACGATCACCAAGGCCCGTCATTTCAGCAACCCGATTTCACGTGAGAGGGTTTCGATATCCTTTACCTGGCCCTGGACAAAGGCTTCAAACTCACCCGCCGGCGGGTGGAAGCCGTGCCCGACCCGGTCATTGCCGGCTGCCTGCTGGGCAAGTACAACCGAGCGAGGGAAGTGGGGCTGAACCTGGACATAGATCCGGACAGCGCCATGGAAGATATTCCAGCCAACCTGCCCCGGGAACAGCTGGTCAGCGTGCTCGGCAACCTGATCGACAATGCCCTTGAAGCAACCCGCCAACGACTACCCAAAGGCATAGACGGCCTGACCCTGGACAAGGTTCGTGACCTTCTGCCGCAACGCAGCCGCTGGAATGCGGAAGACATGGGCACCGAGATGGGTGCGGCCCGAACGCCAGTACCTGCCGAAGGCCTGACCTGCCCTGTCTTTTTCAGGCATAAAAAAACCGGGGAAGAACCCCGGCTGAAGTAATCACACGATGCACCAACACAATGCATTGTCCTGATGAGTGTTCAGAATAACCGCCCCATATGACCTTTTCGTGACAATCGCTGTTAAGCGGGCATTTTTTCCCAGATGGTGAGTTCCGAGAAGCTGTGCTGGAACTTGTTACGGGTCTCCCGGATCACAAACGGCAGGCTGCGGGGCTCTGTCAGCAGGCGGAAACGGGGCGACAGCCTATCTTTCAGGCCATCGAGGGTGCTGTAGGGTTCGCCATCTTTCAGGAAACCGCCCACCCATTCCTGCTTCGGTGTGTACTCCTCCAGCCAGGTGTAGGGCGAGGCAATCACCAGCAAGCCCAGGTCGTTGATGCGTTCGTGGATGGTTTCAAGGAACAGGGACGGCTTGTACAACCGGTCAATCAGGTTGCCCGCCAGCACCAGGTCGTAGTCCCAGTAATCGTCACCCAACTCACAGGCGTCACCCTGGTGAAACGCCACCCTGCGCGCCGCGTCTGACAGCCCGAGGGCTTCCAACGAACGCTCCTGATAGCTCACCAGCTCCCCTTCTTCGGGCCTGGCGTAGCGGGCAGCGCCGTCGCGTATGACTTCCCGGCACTTGTTGATAAAGGTCTGGGAAAAATCCACGCCGTCTACATGGTCAAAATGCCGCGCCAGCTCCAGTGTGGTCCGCCCCACCGCGCACCCAATATCCAGCGCCCGGCAGAACTCCCTGCCATCCAGCGCCTCCATGGCAGCATCCGCTAGCTCTTTCGGGAAGTTCGCCTCGCCATGCCAGCTCTCGCCAAAGTGGAACTCCAGGTACTGGGCCAGGGTGGTGTTGTCTTCGTAGTAGCCCGTCGGCTCCGTCATTTTGTTCTCCTCGTACCGGCAGGTCAGGACTTGCCGGCCAGTTTCGGGTAAAGCGGTTCCACCAGGGGCTTCAGGCCCTTGGCTTCATCAATAAACAGCTGCAGGTGCGGGAAAGGAATCTCGATGCCGGCGTCATCCAGTGCTTCCTTAATCTGCTCCAGCACGTCGGCCATGATTCTGGGCTGCACATCCAGGTTATCCGGCGTAATCCAGATTTTCACTTCCAGGTCTACCGAGGAATCGCCCAGGTTTTTCAGCACCACCCGGGGCTCCATACCGGCGCTTTGCAGCACTTCCGGATGGGATAACAGCACCGGCATGATCACCTCCCGGGCCGCCTTGGCAGACTCCTTGTAGGCGATGCCCACCGGAATATTCAGCCGGGTCGCGCCCTCGGCACTGTAATTGACGATATCGGAAGACGCCACGCTGTCGTTGGGAATCATGGTGAAAATGTTGTCCCGGGTACGCAGCCAGGTGGTGCGCAGGGCTATCTTGACCACCTTGCCGTCCTGGCCGTTGATGGTCACCCAGTCGCCAATCCGGAATGGCCGTTCGATCAACAGGGTAATGCCGGCAATGAAGTTGGACAGGGTCGACTGAGCCGCAAAGCCCACCGCAATGCCGACAATCCCGAGCCCGGCCACAATCGACACCACATCAAAACCAAACTGTGCCAGCACGGTGACCGCCGCAAAGGTAGCGGTAAGCACAGAGAACAGGTTTTCCACCAGCTGCCGGATGGACGGATCCAGCCGGTAGCGGCTCATGGCTTCCCGGATCAGCCGGCCGGCAACCAGCCAGCCCACAAAGAACCCCAAGGCCATCAGCCCGGCCCGGGCCATGGATTTCAACAATTCCGGCGCCGCACCGAACTGGGCCATGATCACCAGAAAAGCGCCCAGCCCGAACAGATATCGGATCCCGGTACGGGCATGATTGAACAACGGATGCTGCGCCCGTTTTTTGCCCACAGCAAAACGCACGATGCTGATCAGCAGGGCGTACACCACCAGAAACAGCCCCAGATACAAGGCCGAAATCAGAAGCTGGCTAAGGGCATGCACCGCCAGTTCTCCCCAGTCCGCCTGGCCATCGCCAAACGCATTCAGGGTGTCGGATACATTCTGTTTTATCTGTTCACGCACAGCGGCAAAGATGCTTTCTGCCATTGAAGGTTCCTTGTACAACGGTTCAGATACCCTGCCTGCAAGGGTAGCCGGTTATTGCCGAACAGGCGCTTCACTTCCAGGATCCCGGCCGGTATATACGAACCGGAGCGCCAGACTGTTCATGCACTTTAGCACTTGCAGGGAAATCCGGCCCCGCTACCGTGCCAGCCCTTGAAGAAACCGGCCCGAACCATCATTGTTTATTGATCACTATCGATAGCCCTTCAGAATCCCGGAGTTCCATGTCCATTAAACCCGATTTTTCCCTGCTCGAACTGGCCTCCGTCCGCGAAGGCGATTCCGTCTCCACCACGCTGGCCAACAGCGTGGCCTATGCCCAGCATGCCGAGAAGCTTGGCTTCAAGCGCTTCTGGCTGGCGGAACACCACAACATGGAAGGTATCACCAGTTCCGCCACCTCGGTCCTGGTGGGCCATATAGCCGGCAAGACCGAGAGCATCCGGGTCGGTTCCGGTGGCGTGATGCTGCCCAACCACCCGCCCCTGGTGATTGCCGAACAGTTCGGCACCCTGGAATGCCTGTACCCGGGCCGCATTGACCTGGGCCTTGGCCGGGCGCCGGGCACCGACCAGATTACCGCCCGGGCACTGCGCCGGGAGGGTCTGGGCGCGGAGCAGTTCCCTGAAGACGTCGCTCGCCTGCAAACCCTGCTCGGGCCGCTGCAGCCGGGCCAGCCGGTCAAAGCCATTCCCGGCGCCGGCACCAACGTGCCGATCTGGCTGCTGGGCTCCAGCCTGTACAGTGCCCAGCTGGCCGCCATGCGCGGGCTGCCCTATGCCTTTGCCGGCCACTTTGCACCGCGCCTGTATCGCGAAGCGCTCAGGGTGTACCGGGATAATTTCCAGCCTTCCGAGCAGCTGCAGCAGCCCTACGCCATGCTGGCCATTCCGGCCGTACCGGCGGACTCCATGGAAGAAGCCAAATTCCTGAGCACCACCAGCTACCAGCGCATTCTGTCGCTGTTCCGTGGCCAGCCGCTGTGGATGAAGCCGCCGGTGGAGTCCATGAATGGCCTGTGGAATGCCGCTGAAGAAGCCGGGGTTAAGGATTTTCTGGGCTTGCAGATCATCGGTAACGCCGATGACCTGAAACAACAGCTTGACGAACTGCTGTCGGATATCCAGGTGGAGGAGCTGATGTTCACCGTTGATATCTACGAGCCGGCCCAGCGCCGCCACGCCCTCGACATCCTGGCCCAAACCCGAACCTGAACCGACTGACCGAATGCAGGGAGCCTGACATGCCCGAACAACCGTTTTTCGTGTTTCTGTCCCATGGCCTGGAAAGCGGCCCGGGCAGCACCAAGATCCAGGCCCTGAAAGCGGTGGCTGAAGAGTTTGATGGCGTGCGGGCCGAGGCCATCGATCACCGCAGCAGCAAAGACCCGGCAGTCCGGCTAAAGCAGATGCGAGCCGCCATTGAAAGTGCCGGCGCCGTGCCAGAGCGGACCATCCTGGCCGGCTCCAGCATGGGTGGCTGGGTGTGCGCACAAACCAGCGCCACCACCCCGGTACTGGGCTGTTTTCTGCTGGCGCCGGCACTGGCATTGCCGAAATATCCGCAATCGAGCCCGGTGATTGGCGCCCGTTATACCCGCATCATTCATGGCTGGGATGATGATGTCGTACCTGTGATGCCGGTTCTGGAGTTGGCCCGTGAGCAGCGCCTCGAAACCCTGGTAATGCCAGACGGGCACCGGCTGGAGAACAGTATCGACAGGGTGGCCCGGGAGTTCCACCGATTCCTCGAAACCTGTCTCAAAAATCCGAATAAAGTCTGAATTCATAGACTTGCGATACCGCGAAACCTGTCGCCAGTGTTTCCTGATTTCGGTCATTTCCTTGCGAAAACCGCTTTGTTTTGCCAGTCTAAAAAAAGGTAACAAGGAATTAACTGAAAAAAAGAGCGGAGACAACGCGATGAACAGCACAAGCAAATTCAGGAAACTGGCGGGTATTTCAGCACTGGCGTTTGCCGGTCTGACCGCAGCCAATGCGGTAAATGCAGCCAACTGGCGCTACGCCCACGAAGAATACGAGGGCGATGTTCAAGACGTTTACGCCTACAAATTCAAGGAATACATCGAAGAGAACTCCGACCACACCCTGCAGGTGTTCCGTTTCGGTGAGCTGGGCGAGTCTGACGACATCATGGAACAGACCCAGGCTGGCATCCTCAACTTCGTGAACCAGTCCCCCGGTTTTACCGGCTCACTGATTCCCGAAGCCCAGATTTTCTTCATTCCGTACCTGATGCCCACCGACATGGACACGGTGATCGAGTTTTTCCGTGAGTCCGAGGCCATCAACGAAGACTTCCCGCAGCTGTACTCCGAGCAGGGCCTGGAACTGCTGAAGATGTACCCGGAAGGTGAATTCGTGGTGACTGTAGACGAGCCGGTCACCTCCCCCGAGGAATTCAAGAACAAGAAGATCCGGGTTATGACCAACCCGCTTCTGTCTGAAACCTATTCCGCCTTCGGCGCGACGCCCACCCCGCTGCCCTGGGGTGAAGTGTACGGTGCCCTGCAGACCAATATGATCCAGGGCCAGGAAAACCCGATTTTCTGGATCGAGTCCGGCGGCCTGTACGAAGTGTCTCCGAACCTGGTCTTCACCGGCCACGGCTGGTTCACCACCGCCATGATGGCGAACCAGGATTTCTACAACGGCCTGTCTGACGAAGACAAGAAGCTGGTGCAGGATGCCGCAGACTTCGCCTTTGAGGAAATCATCGTACACATCGACGGCCTGGCCGACGAAGCCCTTGAGAAGATCAAGGCTGCCAGCGACGAGGTTACCGTTACCCGTCTGAACGAGGAACAGATCGAAGCCTTCCGTGCCCGGGCACCTCAGGTAGAAGAGAAATTCATCGAGATGACCGGTGAGCAGGGTCAAGAACTGTTGAACCAGTTCAAGGCCGACCTCAAGGCAGTTCAGGAAGACTAACCGGCAGGATTCAGGGGGTGGCTACGGCCACCCCTTGTTGTCCGGCCCTGGTTCAACCCCGCCCCGCCGGGGAATTTACCGGCCGGGAGCGACCTGTTTCGGAGTACCCCATCCATGTCTGAGCGTCCTCAGGAGGCTGTGGAAGACGATACCGGTGCCTACGCATCCGGTTTGCCCGGGTTTCTGGGCACTATTGATGAATGGATTGCCAGGATTGAAGCCGTCATGCTGGCCGGCGGCGTTATCCTCATGGCGGTCAACACCTGCGTTAACGTGATTGCCCGGTTTGTGTTCGGAGAAGGCCTGTTTTTCTCCGGCGAGATCAACCGGATCCTGATTATCCTGATTACCTTTGCCGGCATCGGCTACGCTGCCCGCCATGGCCGCCACATCCGGATGTCTGCCGTTTACGATGCCTTTCCTGCCAAGGGCCGCAAGGCTCTGATGATTTTCATTGCCCTGTTCACCTCCGTGGTGATGTTCTTCCTGTGCTACCACTCCTACGGCTACATCGAAACCCTGTACGGCCGTGGTCGCATTCTGCCGGCGCTGGGCCTGCCCATCTGGTGGATCTACGTCTGGGTACCGGTCGGTTTTGCCATTACCGGCATCCAGTATTTCCTGACCGCCATCAAAAACCTCACCAGTAAAGACGTTTATCTGTCGACGGGTGTGGTGGATGGCTACGCCGATACCGAAACCGAAGTCTGAAGCGCATGAACCCGAACCACTAAGGATATTCACACCATGGCAACTATGATGATGATTATCATGATCGGGCTGCTGCTTCTGGGCTTCCCGATGATGATCCCGCTGATCACCGCTGCGGTGTTCGGCTTTGTAATGATGTTTGACGGCTTCGGCCAGATGGGCACATTCGTCCAGCAGATGATGGGTGGCATCCGGCCGGCGTCGTTGATCGCGGTGCCCATGTTTATCCTGGCCGCCGATATCATGACCCGGGGCCAGTCGGCCGACCGGCTGATCAACATGGTCATGTCGTTCATCGGCCATGTAAAAGGTGGCCTGGCGATCAGTACCGCCACCTCCTGCACCCTGTTCGGTGCAGTTTCCGGTTCAACCCAGGCGACGGTAGTGGCGGTAGGCTCGCCCCTGCGCCCCAAGATGCTGAAAGCCGGTTATTCCGATCCCTTCACCCTGGCGCTGATCATCAACGCCAGTGATATCGCCTTCCTGATCCCGCCCAGTATCGGCATGATCATCTACGGGGTTATCTCCGAGACCTCCATTGCCGAGCTGTTTATTGCCGGCATCGGCCCCGGCCTGCTGATCCTGTTCATGTTCTCGGTGTACTGCCTGATCTACGCCTACAAGAACCAGGTACCTACAGAGCCCAAGGCCTCCTGGAAAGAGCGTGCTCTGTCGGTTCGGGATGCGTCCTGGCCGCTGATGTTCCCGGTGATTATCGTGGGCGGTATCTACGGCGGTATCTTCAGCCCCACCGAGGCGGCTGCTGTATGCGTGCTTTACGCCTTCCTGCTGGAGTTTGTGATTTTCCGGTCGCTCAAACTCACCGATGTCTACCGGATTGCCAAGTCCACCGGCCTGATCACCGCCGTGGTGTTTATCCTGGTGGCCGTGGGTAACGGCTTCTCCTGGATTATCTCCTTCGCCCAGATTCCGCAAAGCATTCTTGAAGCAGTGGGTGTGAATGACGCCGGCCCGGTCGGTGTGTTGATTGCCATCTGTGTGGCCTTCTTCATTGCCTGCATGTTTGTAGACCCGATTGTGGTGATCCTGGTACTCACGCCGATCTTCGCCCCGGCCATCCAGGCCACCGGGCTGGACCCGGTGCTGGTGGGTGTACTGATTACCCTGCAGGTGGCCATCGGCTCTGCCACACCACCGTTTGGCTGCGATATTTTCACCGCCATTGCGATTTTCAAGCGGCCCTACCTGGAAGTGATCAAAGGCACGCCGCCTTTCATTTTCATGCTGGTGGCTGCTGCCGGCCTGATCATTGCCTTCCCGGATATTGCGCTGTTCCTGCGGGACCTGGCTTACCGAGACTGAACCGGGCAACCGGCCACTGACAGGAGACTGGTATGTTCAAACGAATTCTGGCTGCCGTAGACGGTTCCAAAACCTCATTGAAGGCCCTGGACAAGGCCATCGAGCTGCAGCGACTGATACCGGATGCGGAAATTTTCATCATCTGTGTCTACAAACACCACAGCCTGTTCGAGGCCTCGCTCTCGATTGGCCGTCCGGATGACATGGACATTCCGGACAAGGTGCTGTCGGACTACGCCAAGGAGGTGGTGAACCACGCCAAGGAGTTTGCCAAGGAGCATGGGGCTACCAAGGTGCGCGGTTTCGTGAAAGCGGGCCGGCCGTCCAAGGTGATTGTGAAGTTTGCCCAGGAAAAGGAAGCAGACCTGATCGTGGTTGGCACCAAGGGCACCAACAGCGACAAAGACGGCATGTTCCTCGGCAGTGTGTCCCACCGGGTGGCCTCCCAGGCCAAGTGCCCGGTACTGGTGGTCTGAGGCCACCACTCAGGCCGGGCTGCACATCCCCAGCAGCCCGGCAATCACGGATTTCCGCAGTCTGCCTGTAATTTCACCGTGCTAGACTTCCCCGCGACTTCGTTAACTTTCATCCACAAATCACAAGGCGTCACTCCATGACTGCAATTGTCGATTTTCTCAATTCGATTCTCTGGGGCTATGTCCTCGTATACGGCCTGCTGGCCGTGGGTGTTTTCTTTACCATTCGCCTGGGTTTTCTGCAGTTCATCAACTTTGGCGAAATGGTCCGTGCCATCCGCGGTTCCCGCGAGAGCGATGTACACGGTATTTCGCCGTTCCAGGCCCTGTGTACCAGCCTCGCGTCGCGGGTCGGTACCGGTAACCTGGCCGGCGTGGCGGTCGCCCTTTACCTGGGTGGCGCCGGTGCCATTTTCTGGATGTGGATGGTAGCGCTGGTAGGCATGGCCACCGGCTATGCCGAAAGCACCCTGGCGCAGCTGTACAAGGTGCGTGACGGCAAAGGCCAGTACCGGGGCGGCCCGGCGGTCTACATTGCCAAGGGCCTGAAGGCGCCCTGGGCCGCCGCTATCTTTGCAGTGTGCCTGATCATTTCCTTCGGCCTGGTGTTCAACGCAGTACAGGCCAACTCCATTGCCGATGCCATGGAAGGTGCCTTCGGCACACCTAAACTGGGCGTGGGTATTGCGATCGCGTTCTTTGCCGGCATCGTGATTTTCGGCGGCCTGCGCAAGATTGTGCGCTTCGCGGAATTTGTGGTGCCGTTCATGGCCGGTGCCTACGTGCTGTTGGCGCTGATTGTGATGGCCATGAACATCACCGAAGTGCCGGGCATCCTGGCGATGATCGTCAAGAGCGCATTCGGCCTTGAAGAAGCCGCCGGTGGCGCGGCCGGTTCCATCACTGCGGCCATGCTCAACGGCATCAAGCGCGGCTTGTTCTCCAACGAGGCAGGCATGGGTTCTGCCCCGAATATCGCCGCCACGGCCACACCTGCTCCGCACCACCCGTCTTCACAGGGGCTGGTACAGGCCTTCGGCGTGTTTATCGACACCATTATCGTGTGTACCGCCACTGCCGTAATGATCCTGCTGGCCGGCGTTCTGGAGCCGGGTTCCGGCGTAACCGGCACCCAGCTTACCCAGCAGGCCATGGAAGTTCACCTCGGGGATTTCGGCGGTTACTTCATTGCCATCGCCATCCTGTTCTTTGCCTTTACCTCTATTGTGGCCAACTACACCTACGCCGAGAACGCGCTGGTGTACCTGAAGGGCGGCAATACACTGGGCCTGACTATTCTGCGCCTGGCGGCACTGGGCATGGTGGTCTGGGGTGGTTACGAGGCCGTGGTAACCGTGTTCAACGCGGCCGATGCCTCTATGGGACTGATGGCGACCATCAACCTGATTGCCATCGTGCTGCTGTCCGGTACCGTGGTGAAACTGACCAAGGACTACCTGGCCCAACGCAAGGAAGGCCTGGTGCCTCACTTCAAATCCAAGGATTACCCGGAGCTGCACGAGAAAATCGACAGCAATATCTGGCACTGACCTTCATGCTTCGGCCGCAGCCACCCGGTTGCGGCCGGCATGTTTAGCCCGGTACAGGGCCCGGTCGGCGGCCCGGAACAGATCGCCAAACTCGGTACAGCTCTCTGGCCAGCAGGCCACCCCGACCGACACCGTCAGGTGTTCAGGCACCGCACACCCCTCCCCCGCCGGCTCACTGGCAACCGCTCGCCGCAGGGCCTCTGCACGTTCGGTAGCCTCGGCAGACGTAGCTCCCGGCAGCAGCACAGCAAACTCCTCACCGCCATACCGGCAAACGGTATCGCTACCCCGGAAATGCCGTGCCAGCACCCGGCTGAGCATTTTCAGGGCTTCGTCTCCGGCTTCGTGGCCGTAGGTATCGTTAAAGCGTTTGAAATGGTCAATATCCAGCATCAGCAAACTCAGGCTTCGCCCGCTGCGCCGGGAAACTTCCTGTTCATGGCGGAACAGTTCATCAAAATGCCGGCGGTTTTTAAGGCCCGTCAGTCCGTCCTCGTAAGAGAAACGCTGTAATTCTTCCCTGAGCGCCAGGCCAGACAGCGTAATCCCGAGCTTCTCCACCGACTGGTAAACCCAGGCCACAACCCGCACCGTGCCATAACCCTTGAGGCTCTCAGGCAATCTGGGATGGGCCAGTAACAGCACGCCCTCCGGGCTGTCGCCGGTCAGCCCGGGTTCTACCCTGAGCAAAAAGCATAACGGGTCGGGTAACGCCTGGCTGCGCAATGGCAGCGTGGTCTCCTTCAATGAAGGCAGCCCCCTGTCGAGACTCGCCGGAAAGGCGCTCTCGGCCGCCGGCCCCCATATTGCTTCACGCACATAGCCGCCGTCTGGCCTGCGGCGGTAGAAACTGCCGGCCATCGGCATGTAAAGCCCTGGCAGGGCGCGGACCAGCAGCCCAAAGGCTTGCTCCAGTGCCTCGCAGTCCTGGATTCCGGAGATCAGATCCGCCAATTTCTGGCTTTTCCGGCTCTCCAGGGCCAGCAGGCGGGAGCGCGCCGCTTCCCGCTCTGCCAGGGCCTCGGCCCGGGCCGTGCGTTCGGCCACTTTTTGCTCCAGGTGCACCGTCATCTGCTGCAGTGCTTGTTGGGTGCGGCTGAAATGCCACACGGAAATGCTGACCACCGCGAGGGCAAAGGCCAGTGCACCCCAGCTTGCCGGTACCAACCAGCCCCAGGGCAGGAAACCGTGTGCCACCGCCATATCGGCAATCAGCAACACCGCGAATAACCCGCAAGCTACCAGCAGGATTTGTTGCTCCCGGTACAACACCCGGAACCGGAGCGCCGCAGAACCCACCAGCAGCAACAGCGACACCAGCAGCAAGCCGTCAAACACCGGAAAGGCAGACGACAGGTTGATCAGCCCCGACAACGACGCCAGCAGCGCCAGCACCGCAAACCCCAGATGGAATTTCCAGAGCCAGCCCAGTACAGCCGGGCTCTGGTGGTCCAGCCACTGCTGCAGCAACAAAGCCAGGGTAACCGGAACCAGGAAATAGGAACCCGCCGCCAGGTAGTCCCAAAGCAGTGGCTGGTAGGCAATCAACAAACTGGCGGGGGTTTCCGCCACCAGCATGGTCGAGGTCACCAGGGAGAACAGGGCAATACTGGCAAAACCCATCGGTCCGCGCTGGATACTGGCAAAAATCAGGGCCAGGAGGGCAATCAGTCCGCAAATGGTGGCAATCACCAGGCTTTTCGCCGAGCGGCTGACCAGGTGCAGCACCAGGTCCGGGTGGTCGAGAATGGCCACCTCGCCCCACAGCCCGATATCGGTGTAATTGGAAAAGACCCGGAAATACACCGTCTCGCCTTCGTAGTTCTCCGGCAGGGGTATTTCGTGCCAGGGCCAGCCTTCAAACCGGCCCCGGCCCTGTTCATCAAAGGTGCCATACTGATAGAGCAGCTCGCCCTGAAACCAGGCCTGCACAATGATATCCACGCTGTATATGTAGAGCATGGGGGAAAACCACTCGCCTTCCGGCAGGGTTACCCGGAACCACGCGTGCTCGCGGCCGGCCCGGTCGGGAGGATTGGAGGGAAAACCAATGTCGTGCCACTGCCCCGGTTCGTCTTGCACAATCCATTGCGGAGTGCCATCGGGCATCAGGGGTGAATCCCCCCAGCGGTATTGCCAGCCTTCATCCACCGGCTGCATGGCAGCCTGACCGATTAACGGCAGACACAGCAGCACAAAGCTGGCCAGGAAAGCTAGAAGCGAGAATCGATTGGCCGCACGCAAGATTAAACCTGCTTATATGAATTGTTCAGGCAGTATAGACCGTAACCAACCGCGACAGAACCCGCTTAGCCTGAGCCTTTTTGTCGCAGGGTGAACAGGGCCAGCAGGGCCGACACCACCATCAGGAACAGCGCCACCGCATTGAGAACCGGTGTCGAACCTTCCCGCAGGCGATTGAACAGCGCCACGGTGAGCGGCGTATCGCTGCCGGTGAGCATCACGGTAGTGTTGAAGTTTTCGAAGGACATCAGGAACGCCATGGCGGCCGCGCCCAGAATGGACGGCAGCAACCAGGGCAAGGTAACGGTAAACCAGGCCACCAGCGGCGTTGCTCCCAGGTTCAGGGCGGCTTCCTCCAGTTGCCGGTCAAACTTTCGCAACCGGGCGCCGATCACCAGGGTAGCCAGGGTGGTGATAAAGGTCACCTGACCCATCACCACCAGGGGCATACCAGGCCGGAACACATCCAGTTCGATACCCCACAGCCGCGACACTTCATTGGCGGTGCCGCTGTAGAACACCAGGATGGACACGCCCAGAATGACCCCGGGAATCACTAGCGGCAACAGCATTAACAGATACAGGAATTCCTTACCCCGGAACTGCAAGCGCTCGAACAGCACAGCATTCACGCAACCCAGCGCCACACTGGCCAGGGTGACCCAGAAGGCGATCTTGGTGCTGACCCAGAGAGCGCCGAGCAAACTGTCATCGTGAAACAGCCCGGTACGCCCCTCACTGCCATCGGCCAGGTACCAGTCCAGGGTAAATCCCTGCCAGGGCAATGACGGAAAGGGCGAGTCGTTGAAGGCAAACACGGTCGTTACCAGCAGCGGCAGGGCCAGGTACACAAAGAACGCCACCAGGTAGCCCAGGTAGAGGGCATCAAACAACCGGGACCGGGGCACGGAACGGATCATGGCATCACCCCATCACCTTGCGCAGGGACTGGCCGGTCAGTTTCAGGCCAAGCCACACCATCAGTGATGACAACACCAGCAGCAATACCCCCAGTGCGGCACCCTGCTCCCAGTTAAAGCGGGTAATAAACTGGGTGAAAATCTGCTCGGTAAACCAGGCGCTGTCCTTGCCGCCCATCAGTATCGGTGTCAGGTAACTGCCGAGGGTGAGCATGAACACCACGATACAGCCGGAAACAATGCCGGGCATGGCCCAGGGAATAACCACCTCCCGCAGCACGGTGGCGTGGCCACCGCCCAGATCGTAGCCGGCTTCCACCAGGTTCTCGTCCATACCATCCAGGGTGGTTACCAGGGGTACCACCATAAACAGCAGGCCGTTGTAGACCAGGCCAATGATCACCGCCACATCATTGTAGAGCATCTCCACCGGGCCATCGACCCAACCCAGCGCCTGCAGCCAGGAGCTGAACAGGCCACTCTCCCGCAACAGGATCATCCAGCCGTAAGTACGTACTAACTCACTGGCCCAGAACGGGATCAGGCAAGCCAGGAACAGGATGCCCTTGCTCCGGCCCCGGGCGAGGCGGGCAATGTACCAGGCAATGGGGAAGGCGATCAGCAGGGTCAGAAAGGTGGTGAACAGAGACATCACCCCGGTACGTACAAAGGTACGCCAGTAATAGGACTCACTGAAAAAGTTCTGGTACTGCTGCAGCCCCCAGGCCAGGGTGTCCCAGCTTTCCCGCACCTGAAACGACACGCGCAGCATCTGCAGGTGCGGCACCAGAACCAGCAACACAATCCAGAGCAGAAACGGCGTTAACAGCAACCAGAGGGACAAACGGCTGGCAGAGGCATTCACGACTGACCGGCTCCGTAGACCCGCGCCAGTTTCGGATCCCAGGCCAGGCGGATCTCCGCGCCGGTTGTCAGGCGCGGTGCCGTGCCATCCTGCGGCAGGCGGGCAAACACCGGCTGGCCGCCGTTTTCTGCCTCAACCCGGCTGTTAGCACCGTCAAACAGGGTGGTCAGTACCTTCGCCTGCATGGCACTGAAACCGTCTTTCAGGGCCTCACCGGTGAACATCAGGGATTCCGGGCGCACATACAACTCGGCCCGGTCACCGCTGGACAGCCCGTTGGCGGCAACCCGGCCCCGAACCACTTCGCCGTTATCCAGCCGGATATCGGCCATGTTGTCCGCCAGGGTGACGACCTCTCCGGAGAGCCGGTTGTTATCCCCCACAAACCCCGCCACAAAGGGTGTGGCGGGTTCCCGGTACAGCTCCTCCGGCGGCGCCACCTGTTCAAAGCGGCCGCTTTTCATTACCGCCACCTGGTCCGACATCACCATGGCCTCGGACTGGTCGTGGGTGATGTAAACAAAGGTGGTGCCGAACTGCTTCTGCAGGTGCTTCAGCTCCACCTTCATCTGTTCCCGTAACTTCAGGTCCAGCGCACCAAGCGGCTCATCCAGCAACAGCAGGGTGGGCTCCAGCACCAGGCAACGGGCCAAAGCCACCCTCTGGCGCTGGCCGCCGGAGAGTTCCTGCGGGTTACGGTGCTCCAGCCCGGGCAGGCCCACCTGCTCCAGCACCCGGGCAATGCGCTTGCGGCGCTCGGCCACGGGCACCTTTCGGCGTTTCAGGCCATAGCCGATGTTGTCGCCGACGGTCATGGTGGGAAACAGTGCCAGGTGCTGGAACACCATGTTCACCGGGCGTTTGTTGGGCGGCACGTCATTCATGCGCTGGCCGCGGATGAAGATATCGCCCTCATCCGGCTTGTCGAAGCCCGCCAGCAACCGCAGCAGGGTGGTCTTGCCGCAGCCGGAAGGCCCCAGAATGGAGAAGAAGGTGCCGGCCGGCACATCCAGCGAGATGTGATCCACCGCTGCGGTTTTGCCAAAGCGGCGGATCAGCCCGTTACAGGACAGGTCAGACTCTGTTGCCATAGGGATCAGTTGGCAGCCTGGACGCGATCCAGCACCTGCCCTTCCATGGCTTCCAGCCCCGGCGGTACCGGCGGATACCATTTGATGTTGTTGATGGCTTCGTCATCAAAGCTCAGGCGATAGGCATCCCAGGCCATGGCGGCGGTCACTTCACCGGTGCGCAGCAGCGACAGCAGTTGGTCGCCGCCGGTCCAGTAGGTTTTCACGTTGGCCTTGCAGTCGATCAGCTTGTCTTCCACTTTCGCCATGATGGACTGGTACTCGTCGCGATCGTTATAGGCAGCAAACGGGTCCATACCCATGGCGAAGGCAAAGCCCATCAGCGTCGGGCGCTTGAGTCGGTAACTGACCTTGCCGGCCACGGCCGGGTCACACAGGTCGGTGTAGTCGGTGACGGTGTCTGCCACCGAGTTGTGTACGATCAGACCACTGGTGCCCCAGACAGACGGCACCCCGAAGGATTGGCCGTTCAGGGCTGTCGATTCTTGCGTCGCCTTGACCATTGACGGCTGCAGCTGATCGGTATTAACCCGGCTGTAGTCGATGGGCTTGTAGATATTGAACTGGCGCTGCACGCCCACAATGCGGTCCTGGCTGGGCTGGGCCAGGTCAAAGCCGGCACCGCCGGTGGCCCGCAGCTTGGAGATCATGTCTTCGTTGTTGGACAGGGTAATTTGCACATCAATGCCGGTCTCTTCTTCGAACTGGGCCACCACCTCATCCGGGGCGTAGCCACCCCAGGTGATCAGTCGAAGTTCTTCAGCAGAAGGTTACCGGAGGCGGTCGTGGCGGCCAGCAGGGTGGCCAGTGCTGATATCCGTGTCTTGCGCAGTGCCATGGTCGTTCATTCCCCTGAAACAGTGTTATGCGGTTTCGCTAACGTTTTGTTATCAGGAAGTTATAGACCATGTATTTCAGTTTTGTGAAACCCGGATACAAAAACGGAGGCCAGGGCCTCCGTTTTCCGGGTTCGGAATGCCTTACCGCTTACTGACCGGACTTCAGCATTTCCCAGTACTTGGCGTACACCTGAAGCGCCTCGTCACCAATGTCGGTCTGGAACTCGGCATTGATCATGTCAGTGGCGTTCGGGTAGCTGGCGCGGTCATTCGCCACAGAGTCATCCAGCAGTTCCCGGGCATCCAGGTTCGGGGTGGCGTAGCCGATCTCTTCACTGATCAGGGCAGAGATTTCCGGCTGCAGCACAAAGCTGATGAACTGGTGGGCCGCTTCCGGGTTCCTGGCGTTCTTGGGAATCACGAAGCTGTCCAGCCAGGCGATGATGCCCTCTTCCGGATACACGTATTCCAGGGACTCCAGGGTGTCACGACCCATCACGGCTTCACCGTTCCAGATCATGCCCACGTCGGTTTCACCTTCCAGGTACGGCATGCGCGGGGCATCGGAGTTGAAGGTGCGTACAGACGGCATCAGCTCGGTCAGCTTCTCGTAGGCTTCCTCGATTTCCTGGGGGTCGGTGCTGTTACCGGAGTAACCCAGTACCCGCAGGCCTACGTGGAACACTTCCCGCATGTCGTTGGTCAGCATCACCCGGCCTTCAAAGCGCTCATCCCACAGGTCGGCCCAGGCAGTCACTTCGCCTTCTACATCGGCGGTGTCCACGGCAATGCCGGTGGTACCCCACAGGAAGGGTACGCTGTATTCATTGTCCGGGTCGATATCCAGGTTGACCAGTTCCGGGTCAAGCTGGTCGAAGCCTTCGATCTTGCTGCGGTCGATGGCCATCAGCAAGTCTTCCTGGCGCATCTTGCTCACGTAGTAGGTAGACGGCACGGCCAGGTCATAGGCGGCGCTCTCGTCCAGCAGCTTCAGCCGGGCGTACATGGCTTCGTTGCTGTCGTAGGTGGTGTATACCACCTGGATACCGGTTTCCTCGGTGAAGCGGTCCAGAACTTCCTGGGGCATGTACTCGGACCAGTTGTACAGGTTCAGTACCTGCGGCTCCTCGGAACCACTGCAGCCCGCCAGGCCCAGTGCCAGCGCGCCGGCCAGTGCCAGTTTCTTCATCGTTTGCTCCTTAACAGTATCCATTGAGACAAGATCAACATGACCAGTGAAAACACCAGCAACAGTGTGCCCAGGGCGTTCACCTCGGGTTTCAGGCCTACCCGCACCATGGAATAGATGCGCAAAGGCAGAATTTCGTAACTCGGACCACTGACAAAGGTGCTGACCACCACATCATCCAGTGACAGTGTAAACCCCAGCAGCCAGCCTGCCAGTAATGCCGGCATGATCACCGGGATCAGTACGGTGCGGGTCATGGTGAAATCGGTCGCTCCAAGGTCCCGAGCCGCTTCCGGCAGGCGCTCGTCAAAGCCGCTCAGGCGCGCCATCACGGTAATCACCACAAACGGCAGGCAGAAGGTTACGTGGGCCAATAGCAGGGACACATAACCCAGCTGCAGCCCCACAAGCAGGAACAGGGCCAGCAGGGAGATGGCCAGCACAATCTCCGGCGACATCATCACGATAAACAACATGCCATTGAGCACTTTCTTGCCCCGGAACCGGTAGCGGTGCAGGGCCAGGGCGGTGAGCGCACCAATCAGGGTAGACACCGTAGCCGCAGACAGCGCCAGCCACAGGGAATTCCACATGGCCTGCACCATGGCCCGGTTGTTGAACAGGGCCTCATACCAGCGCAGGCTCAGGCCACCCCACTCGTAGCCGGTGCGGGATTCGTTGAACGAGAACACCACCAGCACCACGATGGGCACGTACAGCAGCAGGTACACCAGGGTCAGGTAGGTGCGGGGCAACCAGCGGTTCATACGCCATCCTCCCCGATCCGCCGTTTACTCAGCCGGTGGGCGAACATCAGGAACGCCATGGCCAGGGTCAGCACAATGCTGGCGGCCGCACCGAAGGGCCAGTTGCGGGCGTCCAGGAACTGGTTCTTGATCACGTTACCTACCAGCAGGTTGCGGGAGCCCCCCAGAATGTCCGGCACAAAGAACAGCCCCATGGCCGGCAACAATACCAGCATCACACCCGCCAGCACGCCGGGCAGGGTCAGCGGCACAATTACGTGGATGAAGGTAGACAGCCGTCCGGCGCCCAGATCGTGGGAGGCCCGCAAATAGTCTTCCCGCAAATCATCAAATACCGCGTACAGCGGCAGGATCATGAACGGCAGCAGCAGGTACACCAGCCCGACAATTACAGCACCCTCGGTGTAGAGCATCTTCAGGGGCTCTTCAATCAGGCCCAGGGACATCAGGGCGTTGTTGAGCAAGCCGTTGGTGGCCAGCAGCAATTTCAGGGCGTAGGTACGCACCAGCGAATTGGTCCAGAAGGGCACAATCAGCAGGAAGATCAGTAACACCTGGCGCTGTTTGGGCACCTTCGACAACGCCCAGGCAAAGGGATAGCCAATCAACAGGCAGATCAGCGTGGTCATGGCGGCCATGTACAGGGAATGCAGGAACACATCCAGGTACAGGGGGTTCAGCAACTGCCGGTAGGCATCCAGGTTCAGGGGCAGCGATATGAATGAGCCCGGGTCCCGGGTCATCACACTGGCACCCACCACCAGCAGGTTGGGGGTGAACACCAGGAACAGCAGCCAGCCCCACACCAGCACCAGCACCGCCGCACGGAACGGCTGCTGCCTGACGCTACCCATCAATCGGCTCTTCTTCAGTAATATCAGTGTGTTCTTCCGGCAACAGCCATTCCCAGCCGTCTACCCAGCTGACTTTCACCGGCTCGCCCAGTCGGTAATCAAAGGTGGGGTCGTCTTCATCGAAGAATTCCGATGCCAGCACTTCGGTGCCATCGCTCAGGTGGATGACCGAATCCAGGGTGCTGCCCTTGTAGTTACGCTCCACCACCTTGCCGGCCACACCGTCTTCATCATCCGGCGCCAGTACCCGGATATCTTCGGGGCGCAGCAACACGTGCAGGCCCTGCCCTTCTGTGACCGGGAAGTCGGGTTTACGGAAGGTGCGCTTCAGGCCGAACACGTCCACGGTGATGGTGTCATCGCCGTTGGCGGCATCCACCCGGCCCGGGAAGAAGTTGGTTTCGCCCACAAAGCGGGCGGTAAACAGGTTGGCGGGGCGTTCATAGACCTCGCGGGGAGTGCCCAGCTGCTGGATATGGCCGTCTTTCAGCACCACCACCCGGTCGGACATCGACAGCGCTTCTTCCTGGTCGTGGGTGACGAACACAAAGGTAATGCCCAGCTCCCGCTGCAGCCGCTTGAGCTCCACCTGCATGGTGCGACGCAGCTTGAAGTCCAGGGCAGACAGGGGTTCGTCCAGCAGCAACATTTTCGGCCGCTTTACCACCGCCCGGGCAATCGCAACCCGCTGCTGCTGGCCGCCCGAAAGCTGATGCGGTTTACGCCTGGCAAAGTCTTCCAGCTGCACCATGGCCAGGGCTTCTTCTACCCGCTGGCGGATTTCCTCTTTTGGCCGTTTCTCCATCTTCAGGCCATAGGCCACGTTGTCGAATACCGACATATGGGGGAACAGCGCGTAGTTCTGGAACACCGTATTCAGCGGACGATGCTCCGGCGGCGTGTGGGTCAGGTCCTGCCCGCCAAGGGTGATGGACCCTTCATCCGGGTGCTCGAAACCCGCCATCATCCGCAGCAGGGTGGTTTTTCCGCAACCGGACGGCCCTAACAAGGTAATGAACTCGCCATCGAAGATCTCGAGATCCAGCGAATCCAGTACTTTCTTGCCGTCAAATTGCTTGGTGAGATTGCTCAGAGATAGCAGTGTCTGTTTCATCGGCCCTGCCCAAGGTTTGAGCGGCGTATTTTTCCAGAAACAGCCCCGAACAGAAAGAGGCGCGAGGGTTTCGGATTACCCTCACGCCTTTTTTGTTCCAGCCTGCTGAAACGGATACTTACTGATCAGCCACGCTGTTCAGGTAAGCCTTGTCGGAAATGTTAGTCCACTTGCGCACGCCCGCCAGGTATTCACGGATAGACGTGATGATTTCCCGGGCCAGCGGATCCTTCTCGGCTTCCTCTTCGAGCAACCGGTGAGTGGTCTCGCGCAGGGCTTCAATCACTTCCGGCGGGAACACCTTGTGGGTTACCTCCGGATAGTCTTTCTGCATGCGGTTCCAGGCATCGGCGCTGTCGTTGGTGCTCTTGGCATACATATCATAGGCAGCGGTGCGCATGGCTACCCGCAGGATTTCCTGCAGGTCTTCCGGCAGTTTGTTCCAGGTTTTCTGGTTAACCAGGAACTGTACTTCTGCGCCCGGCTCCTGCCAGCCGGAGTAGTAGTACTTGGCAATCTGGTGGAAGCCCATGGGGAAGTCCAGGGCCGGTGCTACCCATTCCAACGCATCAATGGTGCCACGATCCAGTGCCGTGTAGAGCTCACCCGGCGGCAGGTTGGTCACCGACACGCCCAGTTCTGCCATCACCTCGCCGGCAAAGCCCGGGGTACGCATTTTCAGGCCCTTGAGGTCTTCCAGGGAATTGATTTCCTTGTTGAACCAGCCGCCCATCTGGTTACCGGTGTTACCACCCGGGAACGACAGCAGGCCGTAGGGTTCATACACCTTCTGCATCAGCTCCATGCCGCCACCGTAGTAGAACCAGGCATACTGCTCGGGAGCCAGCATACCGAACGGCACGGTGGTGAAATACATGGCGTTGGGGATGGAGCCTTTGTAGTAATAAGAGGCGGTGTGGCCCATGTCGTACTGGCCGTTACGCACCATGTCGAAGATGCCGAAAGGCGCCTTGTGCTTGTTGGCAGAATCAATGCGAACATCAATCCGGCCGGCAGACATCTTCTCCACCATGTCTTCGAAGTGCTTGGTGGTCTCGCCCAGAATGGGGGAATTCGGGCCCCAGGTTTCAGCCAGGCGCAGGGTATATTTCTCGGCCAGGGCCGACGAACTGAAGGCCGCCACAGCAACCGCTGTTGCCGCCAGGAGTGTTTTACGGATGTGCATGGTGTTGGCTTCCGTTATTGTGTTGTTGGTCTGAACTGTTCAGGGAACGGTAAAATATGATACCTGCGGCAGCCCCCTACGCCAATCCGGCGCCGTCATGTAAACGACTTGCAGCTGTGCCACACTGACCGCTGACCGAGTGCACAATCAGGACGAGCACCATGAAGCACCTGTTTCTTATCCGCCACGCCAAATCCAGCTGGGCCGATGAAGGCCTGGCCGACCGGGATCGCCCGCTGAACAACCGGGGCGAGCAGCAGCTTCAGCCTCTGGGCAAGGCCCTTCAGCGGCTGGAAGTATTCCAGTCCAGCGACGTCTTTGCCAGCGATGCAACCAGGGCCCGGCAAACCGCCCGGGGCATTCTGCCGGCGGACTTCCCCTCAGACCGGTTTCATATAGACCCGGGCCTCTATACGTTCGACTTCAAACGTCTTCTGGAGTGGCTGAAAAAGCTGGACGACAGCATTGAACGCGTTGTTGTCATCGGTCATAACCCGGCGTTACAGGAACTGGCCGACTGGCTGGCGAAACACGCGCCGATGGCCCTGCCCACCGCCAGCTTCCTGCACATACGCCTGCCGGGTAAGCACTGGCGCAAGCTCGACAAAAACTCCGGCACACTGGAACACTTCCTCACACCCAGAAATTACAGTTACCGGGAATTCGAACGCAAACACCGGAACCCGATAAAGCGACCAGCGCCAGGCGCCATTACCGACCTTCCGGCTACCCTGCAGCTTCAGGCTGAGCGCCTGAAACAACTGGAGCCGGGCGTGATACTCGGGCTGGATGACGAATTCCTGCACCAGTACCGCATTGCCCTGCGCCGCAGCCGGGCCCTGGCCGAAGCCATTGCTGAAGTAAGCGGCACCACCCGACTGCGCCCGGCCGTTGCCCAACTCAAGCGGCATGCCCGGGCAACCGGCCGGCTGCGGGACCTGCACGTATTCCTGGCCGAATTGCCTACGCTGTGTCCGGAGAACCCGGAGCTACGTGCGGCACTGGAAACCTGGGCCGGAAGCAAGGCCGCCACCCGCCAGAAACGCCTGGCCAAACGCCTCGGCAGCGTCCGCTACCGCAACAGCCTGCACAGCTGGGAAAGCGAAATAGACTCCGGCAAATTTCGTAAACTGGTATCTGGCCTCAGTGGCGGAGACATCCGCAAGGCCATTCTGAAACGGCTGCGGAGTTTCAACCGGGGGACGGCAGAACTGCTGCATACCGCTCCGGATGAAGATTTCCACAAGCTGCGCAAGCAACTCAAACGTATACGCTATTTAATGGAGCTGGACCCGGGGGCGAGAAAGCAGGACCTGAAAACCCTCAGAAAGCGGCAAGACCTTTACGGCCGTTTCCAGGACCTGCACATACAGCTGGAACTGCTGGAACAGTTCCGGAAAGAGGCCCCGGAAACCCTGCCGGAGGCGGTTGCCGGGATCATTGACTTGATCGGGCAGGAAAAAGCCGACACCCGCCGCCAGATTCTGGCTATGGGCGGGCTCGGCCTGGGCTGAGCTGGAATCAGATACGCACCATGCGGGCTTCAAGCAACAGGTTGGGGCCCAGCTTGGCCACCTTGACCTGCTCCGGGTTCAGGCCCAGGTCTTCCAGGGTCTCATGGATGTCGTCCAGGGCTTCGTTCCGGGGTGCCGCCAGCAGCAGTTCCCGAACCGATTCCAGGACCATCTTCACCGGCACGGTCATAAAGTAAACCGAGATCACCAGCATCATCACCGGGTCGGCATACACCGCCAGTTCTGACCACTGGCTGCGCTCAAGCATCCAGGCAGCCGCAAAGCCGATCATGACGGCGGCACTCAGAGCGCTGTCCATCAGCCACTGGCGTTGTTCGGCTTTCACCAGCCCCGAATCATTGCGGAAACTCGACCAGCGCAGGTAAACCCACACCGCCAGGCAGCCCACCACGTTCACTGCACCAAAAATCATCGCCATATCCGCAGCAACGGCCCGGCCACCCTGAAGCAGCGACACCACGGCAGAGGCCAGTGACAGCACACACACCAACCCGATCACCAGGCCTTTCACGGCAATCACCAGCGGCTCCACCGCACCCATTCCGAACGGATAGTCTTCATTGGCGGGCCGGCGCACCAGGCGGGCGGCATAGAGTGACAGCAGCGACAGACCCAGACTGATCAGGGAATAAGCACCGTCAAAGAGAATAACCAGGGAATCGACCCAAAGGCCCCAGGTAATGCCGGCGAGGGCAAACAGGCCCGCACCCACGGCAGATAACGTCAGCGCCAGATTTTCCCGCGCCAGAGAAGTAAACATTTTGACCTCCTGAGAATTGCCGGCCATATTATCGGCATCATTCAAAAGGCGTGAGTCGCTGAGCGACGGAAAATCCGTCGCATAGGTAAGCCCATGAAAACCTCCCAGATCAAAACCTTCCTTTCCGTGGTGCGCAACGGCAGCGTAGCCGCCGCTGCCCGGGAGCTGAACCGCAGCCGCACCACGGTCAGCACCGTGCTGGCCTCGCTGGAAGATGAGCTGGGCGTGGAGCTGTTCGAGCGCAGTGGTAACCAGCTGCACCTGACTGCCATTGGCCAGTCCATCCTCACCGACTGCCGGCGTTTCGACCAGGTGGCCGGCCAGATACTGGCCCGCTGCCAGCATCACCTGAGCGGGGCGGAATCGGTACTGCGCATTGCCCGGGACGACTCCATTCCAGAGGACATCTGGCGGGATATCCTGCGCCGGCTGAAACAACGCTTCCCCCAGACCAGCCTCTCGGTGTACCTGGCGTCTCCCCGGGAGCTGCCACCCCTGGTGCGCAACCAGTCAGTAGATGTGGCCTACGGCCTGATGCCGGAGCTGCTCAATGAAGGTTATCAATGGTTTCGGGAACTGGCAGATGTGCGCATGCTCACCGTGGCCGCGCCGGACCATCCCCTCAGCCAGCTGAAACGCGTTACCCAGGACGACCTGATCAGCCACACGGAAATCACCCTGGCCTACATGCAGGATTCGCTGCTGGTGGCCGAATCCCCGGAAACCGCCAATTACCTGGCCTTCACCCAGTACGAACTGATCCGGGATGCGGTGATGGACGGCGCCGGCTGGGCCGACTTGCCGTTACCTTTGATTGCAGAGGCTTTAAGAAAGGAACAGCTACAGACCATCCACCACCGCAGTGCCCGCTGGTGGAAGGTATTCAGTTCACTGGAATCGGAACAGGCGCAAGGGGGCGCCGTGGTGGGCTGGCTCGCCAACGAACTGGAAGCCTATCTGGAAACACTGGCCTAACCGGCAGACTGAGGACCTTCCGGCCACGCCGGGCGAGCATCCGCCGGCGCGCCGTCATCACATTTCCGGCAATCCAGCTCAAACCCCAACATGGATTGCCGCCCCTCTACCGTGACAACCCATGGCCGGTTCACCCAGGGCGGGTCATGGCGCACATGCTGATTATGCCCGCAGGCCAGTTGCGCCACCCAGTGGTTTTCATCGTCTTTGTGATAGCCGGTGATGGGCTGCTTCATGTCAAAACCTCACACCGGCTATCAAACGCTATGCCGGCTTCAGAAACGGAATTCAGGCCCGACGGAGAAGATGTGGATATCCGACTCCAGGTTATCAATGACATCATCACCCACATTCTGCAGGTAATCCCACTCCAGCCGGAGGCCAAAGGACTCGGTGAAGTCGATGGTCGCGCCGGCGCCGGTGCGGAAAGCCAGGCCAGATTCTTGCTCCGAACCGTTAAAGCTCTCAGATAGAACGGTCAGCTTCGCGTCCACATCCTGGCGCCAGAACTGCAAGCCAGCCTTGGCAAATAATCGAACCGGCCCAAACTCAGGTGTAAAGACAAGCAAAGAACTATCAAACATGTGATAGGAGGCATCAATACCAGCGGAAACTACGTCAGGAATTGCGCCTTCTGCGGACGTTTCATCGATATAGCGATAGCCTGCTTCAAATGCCAGATACTTATCGAAGAAACCGCCCGCGTAAAGCCGACCGCTCAACGCAGTGTCATCACAATCAACACCAGACCAGCCGTCACAAAAATCCTTAACCTCAGCCTGTCCCAGACTGATACCCGCATAGCCTTGCTGTGCCAGCGCCATGGAGGCAGAACCAGACAACGCAACACCGGCCACCAGAGAAGCCATCAACTTACCTGTTTTCATCATTTCATCCTTATCAAAGAAGGGTTTAGCCAACGAATAATAAGGATGGTACCTGCGGAGCCGACATAAACCTGCCTTTACTCCGCATATTTTGCAGGATTTTACACAGTGCGTGCCCGCCCGACCCAGGCAGACCACGAGTAAAGCGCCAGCGCTACCCAGATCATCACAAAACTCAGTAACTTTGCGGTACTCAGTGGTTCATGGAAGATATAAAGCGCGATCAGAAACTGGATGGTGGGGTTGATGTACATAAGAAAACCCACGGTGGAGAGCTTCAGCCGCCGGGCGGCACCGGCAAACGCTAACAGGGGAATGGCCGTGACTGCACCACTGGAGAGCAACAGCAGCGTGCTGTAAGCAGACTCGGTAAAGTGCGAAAGATTCTGAAAGGACAACCAGGCCAGCGTCAGCAACCCCAGCGGCAGCAGCAACAGGGTTTCCACAAACAGGCCGGACAGGCCATCGAGTTCCACCTTCTTGCGCAGCAAACCATAGGTACCAAAGCTGAACGCCAGCGCCAGGGTTATCCAGGGCAGCTCGCCCAGCAGGAAGAACTGGTACAGGATGGCAACGCCGGCCATCACAACCGCCACCACCTGCAGGCGGGAAATACGCTCACCGAGTATCAACAAACCCATGGCGACGTTCACCAGGGGCGTAAGAAAGTAGCCCAGGCTGGCCTGCAGCACATGGCGGGTTTCCACGGCGTAGATATAGATACCCCAGTTAGCGGCAATAAACACCGAGCAGCCCAGCACAAAGCCCAGGTTTTTCGGCTGTTTCAGGGCTGCGGTGACTGGCGGCCAGCGCCGAAGCAGGGAAATCACGACCGCCAGGAACAGGCACGACCAGATCACCCGGTGGATGAGCACCTCCCAGGCCGGAATACCCTCAAACAGGGCAAAGTACAGGGGAAAACTGCCCCACATGATGTAGGCCGCCAGGCCATAGGCCACACCCTTGCCGGTTTCCGGCACTGTATTGGTCATAGCAGGTTCATCCGTTCAGGCAGCAGGATTTGTACTTTCGCCCGCTGCCACAGGGGCAGGGCTCGTTACGGCCGGGCTTGAGGGTGCCTTCGCTGGTTTCACCGGCCACGTAGAACCAGTGCCCGCCTTCTTTCACGAAGTCCGAGTGTTCTTCCAGGTATCCCCAACCAGATCCTGTCCGGTAGATGGCCCGAAAATGAACCAGGCCTTTCGCTCCCTGCTCACCGGCACTGAAAATCTGCAAAGCTGTCCACTCGGGAGAGCCGTCCAGTGACAAGCTTTCCGGGCGGGTGTCCGGGTGCCAGGTAGCCAGCAGGTAGTTGCTGTCTCCGGTTACAAAGGCTGTGAAACGCGAGCGCATCAGGGCCTCGGGCGACGGTGCGGGAGCACCGGCATGCCAACGACCACAACAGGCCGAATAAGCGAGGCCACTGCCACAGGGGCAAATCTGGCCGTCATTAGAATCAGACATAGTTAATTACCACAATCGGTATCAAGTTCAGTACAGACAGCCTGTGTATAAAAAGGCCATACTGCAGTGATGACAGGGAACAGTACAAACGAAAACAACGCAATGAAATCAGGTATCCCCTCTCTCAACCTGCCTGCCGATGCAGGCCTTCCTGCCTCCGGGACCACACCGGCGGCCGGGCTTCAGGCTGTACTCGATAACCTTGATGCCCTGGTTTACGTTTCCGACTTCCAGACCCACGAATTGCTGTATATGAACGCCTACGGCCGGCTGGTGCGACTGGAAATTGCCACCGATATCACCCGGCGCAAGCAGATGGAACTGGAACTCCAGGAGGCTCACCAGCAAGCCCGGGCCGCAGCCCTGGAAGACGAGCTGACCGGCCTTCACAACCGCCGCGCCTTCTACGAGTTTGGCGGGCAATTGCTCCGCCACGCCAAGCGCCATGCCAGCCCGCTGGCCATGGTGATGATGGACCTGGACTACTTCAAGCAGGTTAACGACACCTATGGCCACGATGCCGGCGACGAGGTGCTCCGGCAGATCGCCCGGCTGCTGCAGAACCGGGTTCGGGAATCGGACATTGTCGCCAGGCTGGGGGGCGAAGAGTTCGCGCTGCTGCTGCCGGACACCACGATGGGTGAAGCCATCGAACTGACGGAGCGGATGCTTGAAATGCTCAACGAGCTGGTCATCCACCACAAGGGCCGTTCCATTCGCGCCAGCGCCAGCTTTGGCATTACCCGCCTGATTGTCGGCGACCAGACCCTGGAAGACCTGATGCACCGGGCCGACCGGGCACTCTACCAATCCAAGGACCAGGGCCGCGGCCGGGTCAGCACCTGCTCGGACTGACCCCGCTTCCGGTTAACGGCCGCTCGTTATGGCCGCTTGGTGACCGCCATGGTCAGGCGCGAGATGCAGGTTACCTTGCCCTGTTCGTTCTCCAGCCGGATTTCCCACACCTGGGTTGCGCTGCCGATATGCAGGGCACGGGCGGTTCCGTAGACCCAGCCGCCGGTCACCGGGCGGATGTGGTTGGCATTGATATCGAGCCCTACAGCCACGGTGTTCTTGTCTTTCAGGCAACAATTGGCCGCCATGCTGCCCAGCGTTTCCGCCAGCAATACCGACGCGCCCCCATGCAGAATGCCAAACGGCTGAACCGTGCGTTCATCTACCGGCATGCGGCCTTTCACGTGGTCGTCACCGACCTCAAGGTATTCAATGCCCATGTGACTGACGGCAGTTTTCTGGCTGTGTGCCATCATCTGGTCAAGATCGGGGGTTACTGTCCATATTGCCATGGTGGAATTTCTCCGGATTGAACTTTAGGCTCTTATAACTGTCAGCAATGAGTCTATACAGGTAGCATGCTCATAACCAAACCTTTATAAGGCATTTTTGCAGCAAGACCAATCAGACCAAACGCAAACCATACGAGAGGGACCTGAAATGAAGAAAACAAGTTTCGTATCCGCCGCCGCTCTGGCACTGTCTTTCGCCATGCCGGCCAGCGCCCAGATGACGGTTGAAGACCAGATTGAAGCCCGCCAGGCAGCCTACCAGTTCATGTCCTGGAACATGGGCAAGATCAAGGCACAGGCGGTCGATGGCGAGGTTGAGTTCAACGCCGACCAGATGAAAGCCGCAGCCAATGCCATTGCCGCAGTGGCCAACTCCGGCATGGGCGCGCTCTACAGCCCGGATTCCACCCTGGACAAAGCCGAGAACACCCGCCTGAAGCCTGAGTTTTTCGAACAGCCGGAAAAAGCCCGTGAAGTGGGTATGAACTTCGGCCGTGAAGCCAACAAGCTGCAGGAAGTTGCTGCTAGCGGTGATAAAGCCGCCCTGGCGCGCCAGTTTGCTGCCGTGGGCGAGACCTGCAAGGCCTGCCACGACAACTTCCGCGCGAAGTAAGACTGCCCCGGGCTTACCACCCCAAATTCTGGGGTGCTGGCTCCGGTGCCGGTGGCGGCGATACAAAGCTGCCACTGGCACCGACAACCACAATCCCCGCCAGCACCAGCGAAATCACAAACGCTAACGCTCCACCGCCCCGGGCATCTTCCGCCAGACCCTTCTCAACCGGCTTTTTACCGGTGATCATCGGCTTCAGCAGATTGTCTTTCTTCACTTTCGAATACAGCACTACGGCTGCCACATGCAGGATGACCAACCCGTACAAGAACCATTCCGTCAAACGGTGCCAGCTGCTCAGGGTATCGCTCCAGGACGATGACACCAGCGGAGTCAGCGGGCCGTTAAAGGCAATTTCATCGTTGGCGAACAGCCCACTTGCCGCCTGGAAGCCGAACAGGCCGATCAGCGCCAGCACGGAAAGCGCCCCCAGCGGGTTGTGGCCTACCCCCTGCCAGCGTCCGCGCAAATAATCGATGATGGCTCCCGGCCCACGAACAAAGCTGGCAAACCGGGCATAGGTAGAGCCGGTAAAACCCCAGATAATACGAAACGACAACAGCCCGACTACTGCCAGGCCAAAGCGTTCATGCCAGTCAATCGCGCCCGATTTAATACTGATCACGGCACCCACGGCCGCCAGTACCAGCAACCAGTGAAACAGGCGTGTCGGTAAATCCCATAACCGAATGGTTGTCATACGAGTTCCTTATGCTCACAACAGGTTCTGCCTCAAGACAACCGTGAGCATACTAAGTTCCGTTAATGGTGGGCAGACCGGGATCAAATTCCGATAAGGGAGGGGCTCCCGACAGGCGTGTCAGGGAAGCGGCTGTTCCAGGTACTTCAGCACCAGGTTCTCCCGGATGCCTTCACGCTCGATCAGCTTCAGGGCAGCCCGGATATCATCGGCATAGCGAACGGCCGGTGATTGCCCGGACACCACAATCCAGGATCGCTCCCCCGGCACAAAAAACGGTGAGACCCGGGCCTCAATGCCCAGATTCTTTGCGGTATACAGCCCCACCAACTCCGGCGCAACGACCACATCCACCCGGCCCTTCTGCATCATCAGCATCAGGTTTTCGTAATGGGCGGCCGAGGCCCTCATCAATTCCGGGTCTTTATCGAACCGGCTGAAATAACTACCACCTTCCAGTACGCCGATGGTTTTACCATAAAGGTCCTGGTAGCGATCTACACGATTGGCGTCATCCAGGTAGAAAAACAACCGCCGCTCAGGCGGGAAGGCCGGCGCCACAAACTCCATCCACTGCTCCCGCGTGCCGTTACGCACCAGGCCCAGCATCATGTCGATCTCGCCCCGGTGCAACATCAGCTGAAGCCGGCGAAACGGCGCTTCCCGGTATTCGACATCCCAGCCTAGGCGATTGGTCATTTCCTCGAACATATCCAGGTACAGCCCGGTCTTCCGGCCCGGCTCCAGGATCCGGTAAGGTGGCGCGTGATCCACTCCGACCACCACCGTCAACGGCTCCACGGTTTCTGCCCCTTGCTGCGACCATGCAGGCACTGCAGCCAGCACGAACAGGCACAGCATGGCTGCCTTGATGAGCGTTACCTTCATTGCGGACACTTTCCCTGACCCATTGAGCAATATGTAACCAGAGTATAGACACTCCGGGCATCCATTCCCGTCTTGTTGCCGTAATTCCTGTTGAAATTTACATCCCGGGCACCACTACCTGTAGAGTAACGCCCGAACAAACTCCCCAATTCCCGACAGGAGGATCGACCGATATGAAAATTCTGATGGTACTGACATCCCACGACCAGATGGGCGACACCGGCCATAAAACCGGATTCTGGCTGGAAGAATTCACCGCGCCCTTCTACGTATTCAAGGATGCTGGCGCGGATATCACCCTGGCCTCTCCTAAAGGCGGCCAGCCGCCGGTAGACCCTAACAGTGAAGCAGAAGACGCACTCACTGATTCCACCCGACGCTTCATGGCAGATACCCATGCCAAGGAAATGCTGGCCAGCACCAAAAAACTGGCCGACGTGGACATGAACCAGTACGACGCCATTTTCTACCCCGGCGGACACGGTCCACTTTGGGACCTGGCCGAGGACGACAAGTCTGTCGCCCTCATCAAGGCCGCCTACGAGCAGGACAAGGTGATCGGTGCCGTGTGCCACGCCCCCGCCGTATTCAAGAATGTGTTCGTAAAGCCAGACCAGAACATCGTGGGTGGCCGCGAAGTTACCGGCTTCAGCAACACCGAAGAAGAGGCCGTGCAACTCACCAACATCGTGCCCTTCCTGCTGGAAGACATGCTCAAGCAGAACAACGGCCGCTACAGCCGCGGCGATGACTGGGCACCGCACATTGTGGTGGATGGCAAGCTGATTACCGGCCAGAACCCGGCATCTTCAGAAGGGGCCGCCAAGGCTGTGCTGCAGGCGCTGCAGGAAGGCTGACGTCCCGGTTGGGCTGGCGTCCGTCAGCCCAACCTTATTTCCCTCCGTTGAGTACCCGGTAACAACCGTAACCGATCACCACCCCCCAGAAAGCCGACGACAGTCCGAACAGCGATAACCCGGACGCCGTTACCAGAAAGGTAATCAGCGATGCCTCCCGGTGGCTGACCTCCTCCAGTGCCGCAAACAGATTGTTGGCAATGGCACCCAGCAGTGCCAGGCCCGCCAGAACTGCAACAAAGGCCGAAGGTAACGAGGTGAACAAGGCGACGATGGTGCCGGCAAAGACCGCTCCCACCAGATAGAACACACCATTAAATACACCGGCCACATAACGCTTGTCCGGATTTTCGTGGGCATCCTCGCTCGTGCAGATAGCCGCCGTAATCGCCGCCACCACTGTGGTAATGCCCCCAAATAGCGCCATGGGCAGGGACACCAGGCTGGCGACCGCAATCACCGGTTTGGCTTTCACCCGATAGCCGGCACCCCGGAGAATCGCCATGCCGGGCAGGAACTGGCCTGTCAGGCTGACCAGCACCAGGGGAATGGCCAGGCTCAGGGTAGCGCCGAAGCTCCATTCCGGCGTGATGAACTTCGGCACCGCCAAGCCCAGGCTAACGCCGGCCAGCGACGCATCTTCCAGCACCACCGCCAGGATGACCCCGGCAAACAGCAAAAGCACCAGGGTGTATTTGGGGGTAAAGCGACGGAAGGCCACATAGGCGACCAGCATGCCGATGGCCAGTGCCGGCGTGGTTTCAATGGCAGCGAAAGCCCCGAGACCGAACTGAAACAGGATGCCCGCCATCATGCCCGCTGCCACACCCTTCGGGATGGCACGCACAAAGGCATCAAAGGTACCCGAAACACCAATGAAAAAGATAATCAGCGCGGCGGTGATATAAGCACCTACCGCTTCGTTGAGGGATAGCTCCGGAAACAGCACCACCAACAGAGCTGTGCCCGGTGCCGACCAGGCGGTCACCACTGGCGCCCGAAGCCAGATCGACAGGAAGATTCCGGAAACCGCCGCCCCCATGGAGATGGCCCAGACCCAGGAGGTCATCATCTCCGGTGACAAATCCGCCGCCGCGCCGGCCTGGAAGAAAATCGCCAAAGGCCCGGCATAGGACACCAGTACCGCCAGAAACCCTGCGGCAACCGCAGACACAGACAAGTCCCGAAACAGCTGGGGCATATTCAGCTCCTTGTTATTGAGTTCTGTTTGAGCCATGTAACAGCAAAAAAGCCCCGGTCACTGTGGTGCCGGGGCAAAGAGGGGTCCGAATGACTGACTGTCTCCCTCAGGTCACATCAACGCTGATTTCTTAATTACTGGTTGCCAGGCTCACCTCTGCGTTCTCACGCGCTGGCGCCGAGGCGAACCTCCGGCCCACCAGGGCAATGGCAACAGTGGCAATGGCACCGGGGATAGCGAGGGCCAGGAAATTCATCTGGTGCGGCAATGCCAGGGCCAGCAAGGTACCACCAATAATTGGTCCGACAATGGCTCCATTACGGCCGATGCCCGATGCCCAGCCCAACCCGGTTGAGCGAATATTCGTCGGGTAATACTGGGCCACGTAAGCGTACAGCAAAATCTGGGAGCCAATGGTGGTCGCGCCGGCAATGCCCATCAGGGTATACAGGAACCACATCGGGCTCTCGTAGCCCAGCATTACCAGTGATACCGATGCCAGAATAAAGAAAGTAACCAGCACCGTGCGCAGCGACAACCGGTCTGCCAGCCAGCCGCCACCAACCGCACCGAAAATCGCACCAATATTCAGAACCATCAAAAACATCAGACTGGAGCTCAGCTCATATCCGGCCAGGGACATCAGCTTGGGCAACCAGGAGCCCAGGGCATAGACCATCAACAGACAGCAGAAGAAGGCAATCCAGAACATCGCGGTGCTGAAGGCACGGCCGCCCCGGAACAATTCCAGAACCGGCGCCTTGCTCACGGTAGTCAGCGGCACAGAGAGGGTATCCATCTCGCTGATCTGGCGCACCGGTGCCACTTTCTGCAGAATGCTACGGGCCTCCCCTTCGCGCTTCTGCGCCATCAGAAACGCCACAGACTCCGGCAGGAACTTCATTATCAGCGGCAACATCAGCAGCGGGACGACTGCAAGGTAGAACATGATTTCCCAACCGAAGTTAGGAACAATCCAGATACCCAGGCCAGCCGACATCATGCCGCCCACCGCGTAACCGGAAAACATCAGGGCAACCAGGGTGCTGCGGCTTTTCTGGGGTGAATACTCGCTCATCAGCGAGACCACGTTGGGCATAACCCCGCCAATGCCGAGGCCGGCAATAAAGCGCAGAATGCCGAACTGCCAAGGCGTGGTGGCAAAGCCGTTAATCACGGTGGTGAGGCTGAACAGCACCACACACATCAGGATGGTTTTCTTGCGCCCGAGCTGGTCGGACAACATGCCGAAGCCCATAGCACCGAACATCATCCCGAACAGGGCACTGCTACCCAGAAGTCCGGCCACGTACGGGCTCAGGTTCCACTGCTCCATCAGCAGCGGCAGTACCACCCCGTAGATCACCAGGTCATAACCATCAAAGATGATGATCAGGGTACACCAGAACAACACTTGCCAGTGGAATCTGGTAAAGGTGGCGTTATCGATAACGTCGTTGACGTCTATGTTTCTCATCGGTCTGTTTCTCCACGTCTTGTTTTTGTCGGAGGTTGGGTTGGTTGCCCGTCAGCCGCAGTCGCCCCCGGCCACGGGCAGGATGGTTCCGGTGATGTAATTGGCAGCATCAGAAGCAAGGAACAGGATTGGCTGCGCCTGCTCATCGAGGGTGCCGTAGCGGTGCATGAAGCTGGTGGCGTTGGTCTGGTCGATCAGGGTCTGATACCAGGCCTGTTCCCGCTCGCCCTGCTGCTCGGTGTTGCGGGGCGTCAGTCGGGGCGGTGCTTCAGTCCCACCCGGGGCTGTAGCGTTCACGCGAATTCCGTGCTCGGCGTATTCAAAAGCCAGGTTTACGGTCATGGCGTTAACGCCGCCCTTGGCGGCGCCGTAGGGCACCCGCATCAGACCACGGGTCGCCACAGACGAGACGTTCACAATGGCACCGCCCTTCTGTTCCACCATGTAAGGCAGCACCGCCCGGCAGCACCACAGGGTCGGGAACAACGAGCGCTGGATTTCCTTCTGGATCTGTTCCGGCTGGTAATGCTCGAACGGCTGGGCCCAGATGGTGCCGCCCACGTTGTTGACCAGGATGTCGATGCGGCCATACTGCTCATGGGCCTTGGCCATCACCATTTCCGCACCTTCCCAAGTTTCCAGGTTGGCCTGCACGGCCAGGGCTTCAGAGCCCTGGTCGCGCAACTCGGCTGCAACGCCCTGCACGTAGTCCGCGATGTCCACCAGTACCAGGCGGGCACCTTCGGCGGCGGCCAGTTCGGCCACTCGCCGGCCAATGCCCTGGGCAGCACCGGCGACCACCATCACCTTGCCGGTGAAACGCGGGGTCATGCCACTTTCTCCTCAACGGCGGATACGCTCGGGGTGAACTTCTCGTAGTGGAAGGAGTTGGGCACGATACCCTGCTCCCGGAAGTAACCCAGTACCGCGTCGACCATCGGAGGCGGGCCACACAGATACACATCTACATCACCATCGTTGATGGGTGCGTTTTCCATGTGGTTGGTGACATAGCCCTTGCGGGGATGGGTGCTTTCGTCGCTGGCCACTACCGTCTTGAAGCTGAAGTTTTCAATCTCTTCGGCAAACTTTTCGAGGGCTTCCAGCCCCACCAGGTCGTCGTCGTTGGTCACGCCGTAGATCATGTGAGTGGGCTGGTCGCAGCCTTTTTCCTTCAGGCTTTCGAGCATGGCCAGGAACGGAGCCAGGCCGGTACCACCGGCCAGCATCAGCACGGGGCGCTGAACCGAGCGCAGGTAGAACACACCCATGGGGCCGGTCAGGGTCACCTTGTCGCCGGTCTTGGCCTTGCCCACCAGCCAGGAGCTCATCAGGCCGCCGGGCACGTTGCGGATCAGGAAGCTCAACTCGCGGCTGCCCGGTCGGGAGCTGAACGAGTAAGCACGGGTTTCCTCGGTGCCGGGCACCTGGATGTTCACGTACTGGCCCGGCAGGAAGCCGATGTCGGCGTCTGCGGTAACCTTGAGTTCGATGGCGGTGGGGGAAATCAGGTTGACCTCACCCACGGTGCCGGTCACGGCCTCGTTACCGGCCTTGCTGCACAGGGACGCGGCCGCCGGAATCTCGACCACACAGTCGCTGGAGGGCACCATCTGGCAGGTCAGCACCATGCCCTGTTCGGCTTCCTCGTCAGACAGTGCCTCGTCGATGTACTCGTCGCCCATGTCGAACTCGCCCTGGTGGCAGGAACCCTTACAGGTTCCGCAGACACCGTCGGAGCAGTCCATTGGCAGGTTGATCTGGGCCCGGTAGGCGGCGTCTAGAACGGTTTCACCTTCGTTGCAGGTGATCACCCGGGTAACGCCGTCTTCAAAATTAAGCGCGATGTTGTAACTCATGATCATGCTCTCCCCATCAATTACAGGTGATAGATATCAATCACCTGATTGATGTAATCGTTGCTCAGAACCACCTTCTTCTCGGTAATCAGCGGCTGCTCGCCGCTGCAGTCCAGGGTGTAGAAAGACACGCCGAAGAAGGACTGGGTCTTGTGATAACGGTGGCTGTTGGTCTGCCAGTTGAACCGCAGCTTCACGGTGTCACCGTCCCGCTCCAGGATTTCCAGGTTGCTGGTCAGGTGCACGGTGCGCGGCTCGGGAATAGAGCTGGCACCGGAGCGCTCGGTCTTCAACCGGTAGACGCGATCTTCCAGACCGTTACGGTTCGGGTAGTAGATCAGTGAAATCTCGGTCTGCGGATCTTCGGTCAACTCGTTGTCATCGTCCCAGGCTGGCATCCAGTAGGTGACGTCCTCGTGGTAGCACTTCAGCCACTCATCCCACTGCCGATCATCCAGCAGGCGGGCTTCCCGGTAGACAAAGGCCTGGATCTGCTCGTATGACATGCTCATGCGGAAGCCTCCTCGGTCAGGGAAATAAAGCGGGCGCGCTCGGTATCAATCGCCTTGGTCATCTCTTCCACCCAATGCTGGTGGTGCGTCACGTACAGGCCTTCATCTTCCGGCTTGGCGCCACTGAGGATTGGCTTCAGATTGATACCCTTGGCCCAGTCGTCCGCGCCTTCAATCCAGTGCTGGGCGCCACGGCTCATGTCGTTCCATTTGGTACCCTTGGCGTAGTAGCCCTCCTGGCAAGCGCGGAACTCTTCCAGGTCATCCGGCGTGCCCATGCCGGACACGTTGAAGAAGTCTTCGTACTGGCGGATGCGCTTGGCGCGGTTTTCGGCGGATTCACCCTTGGGTGCCCAGCAGTAGATGGTGATCTCGGTCTTGTTGACGTCGATCGGGCGCAGCACCCGGATCTGGGTGGAGAACTGGTCCATCACGTAGACGTTCGGGTACAGGCACAGGTTCTTGGTGGTGCGCACGATGAAGTCGGCCTTCGCCTCACCCACTTCCTTTTCCAGGCGCTCCAGCTGGTTGTATACCGGGCGTACTTCCGGGTTGGTCAGGCGGGTCCACAGCATCATGTGGCCGTTCTCGAAGGAGTAGAAGCCGCCTTCGTTGGACCAGCTCTTGGCGTCTACTGCCTCGGTGCCGCCTTTCTCGTAGTTGCGCTGGCCCATGGTAGACAGGTAGTTCCAGTGCACGGTGCTTACGTGGTAGCCGTCCGCGCCGTTTTCGGCAGTCAGCTTCCAGTTACCCTCGTAGGTATAGGTGGACGCGCCGCGCAGGATCTCCAGGCCTTCCGGCGCCTGGTCAACGATGGCATCGAGCACCTTGGTGGTTTCACCCAGGTACTCTTCCAGCGGCAATACGTCAGAGTTCAGGCTGCCGAACAGGAAGCCGCGGTAGTTTTCGAACTTCGGTAGCTGTTTCAGGTCGTGGGAACCGTCAACGTTGAAGCTTTCCGGGTAACCGCCCTTCTTCTGGTCCTTGGCCTTCAGCAGCTTGCCGTCATTCTTGAAGGTCCAGCCGTGGAACGGGCAGGTGAAGGAGGTCTTGTTGCCGCGCTTTTTGCGGCACAGGGTGGCACCACGGTGGGTACAGGTGTTCAGAATCGCCTTGAGCTCGCCATCCTTGGTCCGGGTGATGATCACCGGCTGACGACCCACCATGGTGGTGTAGTAGTCGCCCGGATTCTCGATCTGGCTCTCATGGGCCAGGAAAATCCAGTTGCCTTCGAAGATGTGTTTCATCTCCAGCTCAAACAGCTCTTCGTCGGTGAAGATGCTGCGGTCACAGCGGTAGTGGCCAGTCTGTGCATCGGCTTCCACCGCGTTGCGGATCGTTTTCTCAAGTCGGTCGAGTTGGCGAGTCATGTTCGTCACTCCATTTTGTTGTTGTGAAAACCGTTTTTCGGGCGTGAGGGCCCCCTGGCCGGCCTGCATTCACAGGCCGGTCGGATCACAAGAACATTGGGATTAAAGGGTTGGAATCAGGCCGCTTCGCCTTCCAGGGCGCGCTTGCGCTCATGGCGGCTTTGCAGCTCAGGCTTGTCGGTAGCAACCAGCTGGATGTTGAACTCCACTTCGGTGAACGGCTTGTTCAGGCCGAACTGCTCAGCCTTGGCCGGGTCTTCGATGCGGTTGGCTTCAACCACCAGCTCTTCACGGGTGGCGAAGGCGAAGTCGTCGTAGGTGTACTCGTCACCGGCCAGGTTGATCTGGGTGGTCAGGTGCTTGTAACCCGGCTTGGCGATAAAGAAGTGGATATGCGCCGGACGGTTACCGTGACGACCCAGCAGGTTCAGCAGTGCCTGGGTAGAACCCTCTGGCGGGCAGCCGTAGCCAGCCGGAATGATGGACTGGGCGGTGTAACGGCCGTTATCGTCGGTCTTGATGCGGCGACGCAGGTTGTAATCGCTCTGGGACTGGTCAAAGTAGGAGTAGTTGCCCATGGTGTTGGCGTGCCATACGTCAACCACGGCGTTGGCGACCGGCTGGCCATTCTCGTCGGTCACCTGACCGGTCAGGATCATGGTCTCGGCACTTTCGTCGGAACCATCATCCATGCGGGCAAAGCCTTCGCTCATGGGGGCACCGGCTACATACAGCGGGCCTTCAATGGTGCGCGGCGTGCCACCGGCCAGGCCGGCTTGCTCGTCTTCGGCATCCATACGGATGTCCAGGTATTTGTCCATGCCCAGGCCCGGCGCCAGCAGGGCGGCTTCGCCGTTCTTGCCCAGGTCACCAACGTAGTAAACGGCCTGCCAGAACTCTTCTGCTGTCACGTCAAAGTCTTCAACAATCTGGAAAATATCGTGCATCAGACGATGAACAATTTTCTTTACTCGCTCGTTTCCACCTTCCTGGTTGAAGCCGGCCACTTTCTCCAGCAGGTCCTTCACGTCCGCAGTATGCATGGTTTTAACGGTCATGATTGTTCTCCTCGGTTACTGTTATTTTTGTTGCTCGTATCAGTTCATCAGTTAGCAACAATGGGTGTGATTAACGGTCATCCTCATGGATGGAAGACGGGTGCCGGCACAAGGGCGCGACGGTGATATCCATATAAGGGAACAGCGGCAGGTTGCTGATCAGGTCTTGCAACTCGGCGTTGTCTGCCACGTCAAAGATACTGACGTTGGCGTAGCTGCCCGCCACCCGCCACAGGTGGCGCCACTTACCCTGTTTTTGCAGGTCCTGGGCGTAGGCTTTTTCCCGGGCCTTGATGTCCGCAACCACTTCGGCGGGCATGTCGTGGGGGATGTTCACCTTCATCTCAACTTTGAACAGCATGTGCTTTCCTCCGTTTACTGAATCTTTTGGCGTATCAGGCTTTGCGGCGATACCGGTCCAGCTTGTCTTCATCAATTTCCACACCCAGGCCCGGGCCCTTCGGCAGGTCGACGCCGTTGTTGTGGAAGTTCAGCGGCTTGACCACGATGTCGTCTTTCATCAGCAGCGGGCCGAACATCTCCGTGCCCCAGTGCAGGGTTTCCAGGGTTGACCATGCATGCAGGGAAGCGGCAGTGCCGATGGTGCCTTCCAGCAAGGTGCCGCCGTACAGGCCGATACCCGCTGCCTGGGCCACCTTCGCCTGGTCCAGTGCCTTCATCGGGCCACCCGCCTTGGCAATTTTCATCGCTACGGCGCCGCTGAAACCCGCGGCCGCCAGGCTGAACATATCCTTGGCGTCTGCCACGGCCTCGTCGGCCAGGATGGGCAGGTGGAACTTTTCAGACAGCCGTACCAGGGCGGCGTAATCCTTCATCGGGGTGGGCTGCTCTACCAGGTCAATACCGGCAGCCTGCAACTCGGCCATGCCTTTTGCCGCGGTCGCTTCATCCCAGGCCTGATTCACATCCACGCGGACACTGGCGCTGTCACCGACCGCTTCTTTAATCGCCGCCACATGGCGAACATCGTCCATCACCGGGCGGGAACCGATCTTGAGTTTGAAATCACAGTGGCGGCGGGTTTCGAGCAGCCCCAGGGCCTCTTCGATGTCTTTAGCGGTATCGCCGCTGGCCAGGGTCCAGAGCACCGGGATGTGCTGGTGCAGTGCGCCGCCCAGCAGGTCCGACACCGGGCGATTCAGGCGCTTGCCCTGAAGGTCCAGCAGGGCGGTCTCGATGGCAGACTTGGCCAGGTTGTTGCCGCGGGTGGAGCGGTCTAACATTACCCTTAAGGTATTGACATTATCGGCCGACTGGCCAATCAGTTGCGGTTTGAAATAGGTATCAATGGTAAGCTTTACGCTTTCCGGGCTTTCCGGGCCGTAGGCCAGGCCGCCGATGGTGGTTGCCTCGCCCAGGCCTTCCACGCCATCAGAATCCTTAACACGCACAATCACCATGGTCTGAACCCCCATGGTTGTCATGGAAAGCTTGTGCGGTCGAATGGTCGGGATATCGACCAGGATGGCTTCAAGGGACTGAATGGTGGCTGACATGACTGCTCCGAATCGCAAGGTAAAAATCCTGTGATTCAAACAGTACGAAGTTTCACTGACGTGAACCAATATTGATTAAGTAATAACCGATACCCTGGAGGTATGGATGGAGCTGAGACACTTGCGGTACTTCGTCGCAGTGGCCGAAGCAGGCAACCTGACCCGCGCCGCCGAAAAGCTGTTTATTGCGCAACCACCCCTGACCCGGGCGATCAAACAGCTGGAACAGGAAGTAGGTGTGGAGTTATTTATTCGCAAACCACGGGGCCTGGAGCTGACCACCGGCGGTGAGTACTTTCTGGAGCAGGCCAAGCAGGTACTGGACAAGGTTAATGCCACCGTGGACGATACCCGCCGGATCGCCCAGCACCGGAAAACCCTGTTCTCGATCGGCTTTGTGCCATCGGTGTTCTATGGGCAGTTACCCCTGATGGTTCGCCGGCTTCGGCAGAACAAAAACCTGGAAATTGTGCTGCACGAGCTGAAAACCCGGGAGCAGGTCGAAGCTCTGAAGGTGGGAAGGATTGATATCGGCTTTGGCCGGCTGAACATCCAGGATCCGGACGTAGAACAGGAAATCCTCTTCGACGAGCCGATGATTGCAGCCGTTCCGGCAAGCCATCCCCTCACCCGGCACCCGCCCTCCATGAAGGAACTCTCGGGGGTGCCCATGATCACCTTCCCCGCCGGCGCCGGCCCCAACTTTTCCGATATTACCCAGGGGTTGTTTCACCGTCGCGGCCTCAGAGTACATGTCATCCAGCAAGTGAACGACCTGCAAACCGCCTTGTCTCTGGTGGCCTCTGACATGGGCTTTACCCTGGTGCCAGAGCAGGTGCGCCGTCTGCACCGTGAAGGGGTGGACTATATGCCGCTGGAGGATGACAACATTACCACGCCGGTGATCGCCTCCCGCCGAAGAGGAGAAAGCCCCAACGCAGTCATGCGCCTGACAAATACGATTCTGGGGGAGTTGATCGAAAACCGGGTGATGGGCCGGTACCCCTGAGCATCAGCGAGCGGTTTGCCGGACCTTTTCGGCCACTGCCTGCAGGCGGGGCAGGTAGGTGTTCATCAGGGTATCCATATCCACCCGTGCGGCGTTGGTACTGATGTTCAGTGCCCCCAGCAACTCGCCACTACCAGCAAACGCTGGCACTGCTACCGAGCGCAGTCCCTGGTCCAGTTCCTGGTCAACCATCGCATAGCCCTGATCGCGAACCTTATCTATTTCTTTCCGAAGCGCCTGCTTGTCGGTAATGGAAAACTCGGTATAAGGCTCAAGACTGACCCTGTCGAGATACGCTTCCAACTCATGCTTCGGCAACTGGGCCAATAACACCCGCCCCATCGAGGTATAGGCCGCCGGCAGCCGAGTGCCGACCGACAAGGTAATGGCCATCAACCGGTGGCGGGCCGCCGAGCGCACCACGTAAACCACGTCATCACCATCCAGGACGGCCAGAGAAGACGACTCCCCGAGTTCAGCTGTCACGTCTTCAAGGTACTGTTGAATCACAGCCCGATACTGGTTTGACGCCTGGTAGGCATAACCCAGCTGAAGCACCCGGGGGGTCAGCTCAAACTGCCGGCCGGTTCGCTTCACAAAGCCCAGTGCGTGCAGCGTCAGCAGGAAGCGCCGGGCCTTGGCCCGGTCCATCTCGGTGCGGGCTGCCACTTCGCTCAGGGTCATTCGTGGGTGCTCCGCATCAAAAGCCTGTAAAACCTCCAGCCCCGAAGCCAACGCTCCCACGTAATCCCGATCACCGGGCTTGAGAATCTGCTCGTCCATTCTGACTCCTTAAGTACCGTTACTGGCCTTAGTTTCGCACGCCCACAGCGTGTTCGCACAACGAACAACTGTACATTTTTGCCTTGTGAACAAAATTTGTACTTGACGACCCAAAACCAATCGCGCCATCATGTTCGCATATTAAACTTATGTTCGTACAGCGAACTCATCACAGAAGTGACACAGGAGGCATTGCGATGGCCGAGTTTCTTCCCCTCAAGGAAGCGGTGAGCAAGTACATCAACAACGGTGATACCGTGGCGATGGAAGGCTTCACCCACCTGATCCCGTTTGCTGCGGGCCATGAAATCATCCGTCAGGAAAAGCGGGATCTGACCCTGATCCGCATGACCCCGGACCTGGTGTATGACCAGATGATCGGTGCCGGCTGTGCCAAAAAACTGATCTTCTCCTGGGGCGGCAACCCGGGTGTGGGCTCCCTGCACCGCCTGCGGGATGCTGTTGAAAAGGGCTGGCCGAACCAGCTGGAGATTCTCGAACACAGCCACGCGGCCATGGCCAACGCCTATGAAGCTGGTGCGGCCGGCCTGCCGCTGGCAGTTCTGCGCGGATATGTAGGCAGCGATCTGCCGAAAGTAAATGACCAGATCAAGTTCATCGAATGCCCGTTCACCGGTGAGCGCCTGGCGGCCGTGCCGTCGATTCGCCCGGACGTGGCGGTAATCCATGCCCAGCGGGCCGACCGCAAGGGCAATGTGCTGATTGAAGGCATCGTCGGTATCCAGAAAGAAGTGGTACTGGCCGCCAAGCGCAGCATTGTCACCGTCGAGGAAATCGTGGATGACCTGGGCGCATCGGTTAATGCCTGCGTGCTGCCGTCCTGGGCGATCACCGCGATTGCCGAGGCTCCGAAAGGCGCCAGGCCGTCCTATGCACTGGGCTACTACGACCGCGACAACGCCTTCTACAAAGACTGGGACGGCATTGCCCGCGACCGCGAGACCTTCCAGACCTGGCTGCAAGAAAACGTATTCGAGAAAGGAGCCGCGTGATGAGCCTTGAATTCACATCTTCAGAAATGATGAGCGTTACCGCTGCCCGTGCGCTGACCAACGACATGACTTGCTTCGTGGGTATCGGCCTGCCCAGTGAGGCCGCCAACCTGGCTCGCCTGACCCACGCTCCGGATGTCACCCTGATCTACGAATCCGGCACCCTGCAAACCAAGCCGGACGTGCTGCCACTGTCCATCGGCGACGGCGAGCTGTGCGAATCGGCCCTGACCACCGTCTCCGTGCCCGAGATGTTCCGTTACTGGCTGCAGGGCGGCCACATCAGCGTTGGCTTCCTGGGCACCGCCCAGATCGACCGTTACGCTAACCTGAACACCACCCTGATCGGCGATTACCGCGAGCCCAAAGTTCGCCTGCCCGGCGGTGGCGGCGCCCCGGAAATTGCCACCAACGCGAAGGAAGTGTTCATTACCGTGAAGCACTCCAGGCGCACCTTCGTGAAGGATGTGGACTTCGTGACCACCGTCGGCTTCGGCCGTGACGGCAAGGCCCGGGACAACGTACCGAACATTGGCCGGGGCCCCACGGTGGTCATTACCGACCTGTGCATCCTCAAGCCGGATCCGGAGACTAAGGAGCTCGTGGTCACCTCCCTGCACCCGAACGTGACCCGGGAAGACGTGATCGAGGCGACCGGCTGGGACATCCGCTTTGCCGAGCAGCTGGAAACCACCCCGGCGCCGACCGCCGAGGAACTCGAAGTGCTGCGGGACCTGAAAACCCGCACCAATGCCCATCATTCCGGCCAACAGTGAGGCCCACCATGACTGACGTATTCATTTGCCATCCCCGCCGCTCCGCTATCGGCCGTTTCGGCGGCACCCTGGCCAGTGTGCGCCCGGACGACCTTGCCGCCCATATTTTCAAGGCCGTGCTGGAGCAGGCGCCGGAACTGGACCCTGCCGCCATCGACGAAGTGATGATGGGCAGCGCCAACCAGGCCGGCGAAGACAACCGCAACGTCGCCCGTATGTCCGCATTGCTGGCCGGCTTGCCCTCTTCCGTACCCGGTACCACCCTCAACCGGTTGTGCGGATCCGGTATGGACGCCGTGGGCACTGCCTTCCGCGCGATCCGCGCCGGTGAAATGGACCTGGTACTGGCCGGCGGCGTGGAATCCATGTCCCGCGCGCCCTACGTGATGGGCAAGGCTGACTCCGCGTTCTCCCGCGGCCAGAAGATCGAAGACACCACCATCGGCTGGCGCTTTGTGAATCCGCTGATGAAAAAGCAGTACGGCGTCGATTCAATGCCGGAAACGGCGGAGAACGTGGCCGAGCAGTACAAGGTGTCGCGGGAAGATCAGGACCTGTTCGCCTTCCGCTCCCAGCAGAAAACCGCTCGGGCACAGCAGGAAGGTGTATTTGCCGAAGAGATCGTGCCGGTGTCCATTCCGCGCCGCAAACAAGACCCGCTGATGTTCGACACCGACGAACATCCCCGCGCCAGTACCCTGGAGAAACTCGCGGCCCTGCCAGCTCCATTCCGTGAAAACGGCAGTGTGACCGCCGGCAACGCTTCGGGCGTCAACGACGGCGCCGCCGCGATGCTGGTGGCCAGCGAAGCAGCAGTCAAACAGCACGGGCTGAAGCCTATGGCGAAAATTCTGGGCATGGCGACCGCTGGCGTAGAACCGAGGATCATGGGTATTGGCCCTGTCCCGGCTGTCCAGAAGCTGCTGAAAAAACAGGGCATCAGCATCGATGAGATCGACGTGATTGAGCTCAACGAAGCCTTCGCCGCCCAGGGCCTGGCTGTGCTGCGGGAGCTGGGCGTTGCCGATGACGACCCCCGGGTGAACCCGAACGGTGGTGCCATTGCCCTAGGCCACCCACTGGGCATGTCCGGCGCGCGCCTGCTGCAGACTGCGGCACACCAACTGCAGCGCACTGGCGGCCGCTACGCCCTGTGCACCATGTGTGTGGGCGTGGGTCAGGGTATTGCTACACTGATTGAACGGGTCTGATCGGACCCATTCTGAGGAGACAACATGGCTTTTCTGAATCACAACGGCCGCACCATCTGCTATCGCCTGCTGGGCGACAGCCAAAAGCCGTTATTGATGCTGGCACACCCTCTGGGCATGACCCAGGGGGTTTGGGACGACATGCTGCCCACGCTGTTACCAAAGTTCCGGGTTCTGACCTGGGACCTGCCCGGGCACGGTGCAAGTGGCGCCTGGCCCGAAACGGCCGGAGAGATCACCCCGGAAGATCTGGCACAGGAAGCCCTGGCACTGGCGAAAGAAGCCGGGGTATCCAGCTTTCATTTTGCCGGCACCTCTATCGGCGGGGTAATCGGTCAGCAGCTGATTGCCGCCCATAGCGAGCAGCTTGAAACTGCCACACTGACCAACACCGGCGCCATCATTGGCACCGAGGAGGCCTGGAGCCTGCGTGCGGCCAACGTTCGGGAGAAAGGCCTGGTGGCGATGGCCGGCGAAATCGTACCCCGCTGGTTCGGCCCAAATGCCTGTCAGGAACAGCCTGCGCTTCTGGACGGCTGGAAAGTGATCATGGGACGGGGCGACGCCAACAGCTATGCACTGCTGTGCGAAATGCTGGGCAAAGCGGACTTCCGGGAAAAGCTGCACGGACACAAGGTACCGTTACTGCTGATCGGTGGCTCCGAAGACCTGGCAACACCACCAGAGTCCCTGAAAGCACTGGCACAGTTCAGTGGCGCTTCGGACCCGGTTATTCTGGATGGGATCGGGCACGTACCTTCCGTTGAATGCCCTCAGACCCTGGCCTCGCAACTCCTGCAAAGCCTGAGTTAACCGGGAGCGGGCAAACACCCGCGCCCCGGCAACTCGTTGATTCACTTCTGGCCAGCAATGATCAGAAGTGAATCACCGACCGGATGCTCTTACCCTCGTGCATCAGGTCAAACGCCTTGTTGATGTCTTCCAGTTTCATCTCGTGGGTGATGAACACATCCAGCGGGATCTCACCTTTCTCGGCTTTTTCCACGTAAGACGGCAGCTCCGTGCGGCCTTTCACGCCACCGAAGGCGGAACCACGCCATACCCGGCCGGTCACCAGCTGGAACGGGCGGGTACTGATCTCTTCACCGGCACCGGCCACGCCGATGATGGTGCTTTCACCCCAGCCCTTATGGCAGGCTTCCAGCGCCGCACGCATCAGCTTCACATTGCCCACACACTCGAAGGTGTAGTCGGCACCGCCATCGGTCATTTCGATGATGACTTCCTGGATCGGCTTGTCGTAATCGTTCGGGTTAACCACATCGGTAGCACCCAGCTGTTTGGCGATGTCGAACTTGCCCGGGTTGATATCGACCGCAATGATGCGCCCGGCCTTGGCCATGGTCGCGCCAATGATGGCTGCCAGGCCGATGCCACCCAGGCCAAAGATGGCCACAGTCGCGCCTTCCTCAACCTTGGCCGTGTTCAATACCGCACCGATGCCGGTGGTTACGCCACAACCCAGCAGGCACACCTTGTCCAGGGGCGCTTCCTTGGGGATCTTGGCCAGGGAGATTTCCGGCAGCACGGTGTATTCAGAGAAGGTGGAGCAGCCCATGTAGTGGTACAGCGGCTGGCCCTTGTAGGAGAAGCGGGAGGTGCCGTCCGGCATCACGCCCTTGCCCTGGGTTTCGCGCACGGCGCCACACAGGTTGGTCTTGCCGGAGGTGCAGAATTTACACTTGCCGCACTCGGCGGTGTACAGCGGAATCACGTGGTCGCCCACTTCCAGGCCGGTTACGCCAGGGCCCACCGCTTCGACAATGCCGCCACCCTCGTGGCCCAGAATGGTCGGAAACAGGCCCTCGGGGTCGGCGCCGGACAGGGTGTAGGCATCGGTATGGCACACACCGGTGGCCACGATCTTCACCAGCACTTCACCTTCCTTGGGGGGTGCCACATCCACTTCAACAATTTCCAGCGGTTTATTGGCTTCAAATGCCACGGCTGCGCGGGATTTGATCACGTTCAGTCTCCTCGTTTCCGTTTGGTCGGGTCAGGCTTGCGGGATACACTCTTAACTTTAACACGCCTGCCGGCTGCAGGCTTTCCCGCGCTGCAATCTCATACGCAGGCGCGGGCGTATAGATTCCCGAACTGTCAGAAAGGGCCCTTCAGGTGCGCACACTCTACTGGTTTACCCGCGATCTTCGCATGCACGACAACGCTGCCCTGCTGGCCGCCGGCCGCTCGGACATGCTGCTGTGCGTGTACGTGGTAGAGCCCCGCTGGTTCCAACCCGGGCCGCTCGGGCTCAGCGCCATGGGCGAACACCGCTGGCGTTTCCTGTGGCAAAGCCTGATGACCCTGGAACGCAATCTCCGGCCCCTTGGCCAGCGCCTCCACATCGCGTTTGGAGAGCCGGAAAACGTGCTTCCCGAACTGGTACAACAACACCAGGTCAACCAGGTAATCCGCACCCGGCAGCCAGGCACAGAAGAAGCTGATCAATGGCAGGGCCTTCAGGACAAGCTGCCGGATGTGCACTTCCAGCAATTTGAAACCCTGAGCCTGTTCACTGAAAAATCCCTGCCCATGGACCTGGCCGACTTACCCGACACTTTTTCGCAATTCCGCAAGCTGGTAGAAAAACAGGGTGACCGCTGCACCGACCGGCTACGCATCCGCACCATGACGGCCCTGCCGCCGCCTCCGGGTTTTGCGAAAGACAACCGGGGCGATTGCCCACCGATTACCGAGCCGGAACACGATGCCGGCTTCCGGGGTGGTGAAAAAGCCGGGCTGCGGCAATTGCGGGAATACCTGTTTGTCAGCCATGGCATAGCCCGCTACAAGGAAACCCGCAACGCACTGGATGATCCGCTGGCGTCATCCCGCCTGTCACCCTGGCTGGCCAATGGCTGCCTGTCGGTGCGCGAAGTGACCGGCATGATTGACGAATACGAGCAGTCCGAAACCCGCAACGACTCCACCTACTGGCTGTGGTTCGAGCTGTTGTGGCGGGAATACTTCTACTGGTACGCCATGAAGCACGGCCGCCGGCTGTTCCTGCGGGATGGCGTACAACAGCAAAGCCGTGATACTGCCCTCCACCGGCCGGATTTCGAGAGCTGGTGCCAGGGCACCACACCCTACCCGCTGGTCAACGCCGCCATGAACCAGCTCCGGCTCACCGGCTATATCAGCAACCGGGCACGGCAACTGGTGGCCAGTTGCCTGGTCAATGAACTGGCCCAGGACTGGCGTTACGGCGCTGCCTGGTTTGAGCAGCAACTGGTGGACTACGATGTCGCCAGTAACTACGGCAACTGGCAGTACCTCGCCGGCGTGGGCGCAGACCCCCGTGGATTGCGCCAGTTTAATCTAGACAAGCAGGCCAGCCAGTACGATCCTGAAGGGCATTTCGTGGCACGCTGGCAAGGCGAAGCCTGAATAACATGCCGGGCTGGTAACAACCCTGCCACCCAGGGCCTCAAGGGAGCCAGCCTGGCGAAGCGGATTTTTGTCGGCTGACGGGTTATCTTAGGCGCACCAACGTTTAGTAAGGTAAGAGTGTATGGCGTGGATTACAGATAAAACGGCTAAGCATCAGCTGGACAAGGAAGCCAGCCAGGTTCAGAAAGAGGACCTGCAATCCCTGCTGGAGCGACAGAAAGCCATCGAAGACAAAGTGAAAAACAGCGGCAAGCTCAAGCGCTTTGGCACCGACATCCACCTGATGTTCTCGCTGATCCGGGACTACTGGCGCGGCGACTACCGGGCCATTCCCTGGAAATCCATCGCCGCCATCGCTGGTGCGCTGCTGTACGTGATGAACCCGCTGGACCTGATTCCGGACCTCATTTTCGGCTTTGGCCTGCTGGATGATGCCGGCGTCGTTGCCCTGTGCCTGAAACTGGTGGAATCCGACCTGCACAAGTACGCAGCCTGGAAAGACCTCAAGGAAACCTGAGTAACGGCACTCAGGCTTCCGACGCCTCCGGCTGCTGGCCCCGACGGCTCGCCCGCCATTCCCGGAACTGCTCCACCCAGGATAACAGTGCCGGAATCACCAGCAACACCAGGAAGGTCGCCAACCCCAGGCCAAAGGCGATGGATGTCGCCATCGGAATCAGGAACTGGGCCTGCAGGGAGGTTTCAAACAGCAGGGGCAACAGGCCGCCGATGGTGGTCAGGGAGGTCAGCAACACTGCCCGCACCCGCTGCACCGCCGCTTCGTTCAGGGCATCGGTAATGCCCAGGCCTTTCTGTCGCTGCTGGTTGTAGAAAGCCACCAGGATAATCGCGTTGTTGACCACGATACCGGACAGGCCGAACAGGCCAAACAACGACAGAATCGTCAGCTGAAGCCCCATGACCCAGTGCCCCAACAGGGCACCCACCAGGGCGAACGGGATGATGGCCATCACGATCAGCGGCAAACTCCAGGACGCAAACACCCAGGCCAGCACCACGTACATCAGCGCAACACCGATCACCAGGCCGGTTTTCATGTCGTCCATGGTTTCGCGCTGGTCAGCGGAACGGCCTTCAAAGCTGTAACGCACGCCATAACGGCTGGCAATATCCGGCAGCGCGCCGGCCTGCAGGCTCTCGATCACCTGGTCGGTCGTGGCCACCCGGGTGTTGAGAGCCGACGTCACTTCCACCGCCAGCTTGCCGTCAGCATGGCGCAAAGCCTGGAAGCCCTGACGGTGATCCAGGTTCATCACCTGGGCCAGGGGCACAAACCGGCCGTCGGGCAGGCGCACGGTCATGCGCTCGAGGGTGGAATACTGTTCCCGCTGATCCCGGGGCAGCTGCACCCGCACTTCCACTTCGTCGCGACCATCCTGGTAGATCTGCGCAATCCGGCCGTCAAAGGCGGCCCGCAACTGCCGGCCAAGATCCACCGTGGTCAGGCCCATGGCCTCACCAAACGGGCTCACCTGGTAGATCAGTTGTTCCCGGCCCCAGGGCATGTCGTCTTCCACATCCAGCACCCCGGGCAGGGTGCTCAGGGCCTGGGCCACTTCATCGGCGGCCCGTTTCAGGTTTTCTGCGTTATCGCCGGTCAGGCGTACGTTCACATCCCGCCCCGGAGGCCCGGCCTGGCGTTCATTGATGTTCAGGGCATCCAGCCCGGCGGGCAGCGCCATGCGGCTGCGCCATTCCCGCATAAACTCCGGGTTGCGAACGTCCCGCCGGTCCGACGGCACCAGCTCCACCAGCATGGAGCCCAGTTCGTCATCGTTACGGGAGCTGCCCTCGGCACCCTGGGTGGCCCCGAAGGTGGTTACCGCATGGCGGATCAGGTTACCGCCCAGGGCCTGTTCGGTTTCGTTCAGGGTCTGCTGCATCTGGCGCATGAAATCTTCCACGGTGCCTTTGTCCGTGCCGGCCACAAAGCTGGCATTGGCATAGAACACGGAAGGCTCCGGTGTGGGGAAGAAGTTAAAGCCCAGGCGGCCGCCGGCCAGCAAGCCCACCGTCACAATCGCCAGGGCCAGGGCGCTGGCCAAGGTGGCGCCGCGGTGTTTCAGGCTGTACCGGGAAAACCGGCGGAACGGGCCTTCCCGGAACCGGTCAAAACCCTGTTCGAACCGGTCCCGGAACCGACTTACCGGATTACCGCGCGGGCGCGCGCCCTGCTCCGGTAGCTTGTCGCCCTTGTCCTTGACCACAAAGGCATGGCGCAGGTGAGCCGGCAATACCACAAAGCATTCCAGCAACGACGCCACCAGAACACAGATCATCACCAGTGGAATATCGCCCAGAATATTGCCGATAATGCCGCCCACCACCAGCAGCGGCATAAAGGCAGCCACCGTGGTCAGGGACGAGGCCAGCACCGGCCACACCATGCGCTTGGCGGCGCCTTCGGCGGCGTAGATGGATTGCTCCCCCATGCGGGCATGGGCATCGGCATCCTCGCCCACCACAATGGCATCATCCACGATAACCCCGAGCGCCATGATCAGGGCAAACAGAGACATCATGTTGATGGAGCCGCCGAGCAGCCACAGCACCGCCAGCGCGGCCATAAAGGCGGTGGGAATACCGATGGCCACCCAGGCCGCCACCCGCCCGGGCAGGAACAGGTACAACAGGGCAATCACCAGCACCAGGCCACTGAGGCCGTTATTCACCAGCAGGGAAATCCGGTCTTCCAACAGCTGCCAGGTTTCGTCATACACCTTCATTTTGATGGTGGGGGGCAAAGCCGGGCGGGTGTCTTCCAGCCAGCTTTCCAGCACCCGGGCAGCCGCCAGCGAATTGCCGTTCTCCGCCCGCTGCAATTGCAGTTCCACCGCCGGCAGGCCTTCGTTTTCCATCACCGTCTGGTTGTCCCGGGCTTCCTGGCGAATGATGGCGATATCACCCAGCTGCAGGCGAATGCGGTCTCCGCTGAGTACCGGAATCGTTTCAAAGGCCTGGGGGCTGCGACGCTGCTCCACCGAACGCAATTCCCGGGTGGCATCCTGCTGGGCCATCATGCCCGCCGGCAAATCCCGGGACAGGGAAGCAACGCGGTCAGCAATCTGCTCCAGCGACAGCCCCAGGGTTTCCAGCCGTTCTACCGGCACATCCACGCTGACCTGCTGTTCTGGCAGACCACGGATATTGATGCGGTCAATACCCCGCTCCAGCAGCTCGTCTTCAAACCGGTACACCAGCTGGCGCAGCTCGCTGCGGTCCACCTCGCCGTATACCAGTAGCCGGGCCACCGGTTCATACCGCTCCACCCGGGCTACCTGAGGTTCCTCGGCGTCGCCGGGCAGGTTGTTGAATTCATCCACCTGCTGGCGTACATCGTCCACCGCCTGGATCGGGTCGGTGCCTTCATGAAATTCGAGCGTGATGGAGGACACGCTCTGGGCGGACGTGGAAGTCATCTTTTTCAGGCCATCGACGCTGCGCAGGCGCTGCTCCAGCGGGTCGGTGATACCTCGCTCCACGTCTTCAGCGGACGCACCACTCCAGACCACCCGCACACTGACCACATCCAGGGCGAAAGTGGGGAAAAACTGGATATTCATCCGGGTAAGCGCCAATGCGCCACCCAGCAACATCACCAGCATCACCAGGTTGCCGGCAACCCGGTGATGAACAAAGAAGCCGATTACGCCCTGCTTGCGCTTCACTGGGCAGGCTCCCCGTCAGCATCTGCCAGTTCGACTTTCAAACCGGTCACAGCATTGGGCAGGTGGGTGGTGATCAGACGGGCACCGGGGGTGAGCTGCTCTCCGGCAATCAGCAACCGGCGTTCGCCGTTTTCGCTGCGGGCCTCGCCGATGCGTTCTACTTCAATCCGCTGCATGCGGCCGTCATCGGTCATCAGGTAAACGCTGTCTGCGCCATACAGGGCGCTGAACGGTACGTCCACCGCCTGCTGCCGGGCGGGTCGTTCAAGGGTCAGGGGCAGCAACGCCCCGGGGCGCAGGCCACCGGGTTCGCCCTGCAGTTCCAGCACGGCTTCGGTGCCGGCCGGGTCTGACAGGCCGGCAAAGCGGGCCAGGACGAATTCATGGCCATTATCTGAAATCGCGGTCAGGGTTTGCCCCTGCCCAAGCGCGGTGATCAGTTCGTTCTGGAATACCTGGGGCACCCGGGCTCGCACTTCCAGGCCCCGGGTGGGATACACCGTCAGCAGAGGCTCGTTGCGAGATACCTGATCGCCTACGGCCACCTCAATACCGGTCACCACACCGTCAAACGGTGCCACCACCCTGGCCCGGTCGACATCCCGTTCCGTGGCCGCCAGGTTAGCCCGGGCCTGGGCCAGTTTGGCCTCAAGGCTTTGCAGGCGGGCGGGGTGTTCCTGGATAGCCCGCTGCCGGGTGCTGACCGTCAGTTCGGCACGGGCCAGGGCATCGGTTGCCGCCTCAAGGTTTTCACGGGAGGCCAGGTTGCGCCCCACCAGCGACTCAATACGCTCAAACTGCCGCCGGGCATTGGCAACAATGGCCTGCTCACTTTTCAGGGCGGCCTGGTCGTTGCGGTAGCGCACCTGTTCGGAGCTTATCTGGGCATCCAGGTCATCCACCTGGGCCCGGGCCTGAGCCAATGCCGGGCCGATGTCCGCTTCGTCCAGCGCCAGCAACAAATCGCCCTGTTTCACGCTCATCCCTTCAGACACCGGGCGCTCCGCCACCCGACCCGCCAGCGTGGCAGTGATGGTTTGCTGGTCCGGTGCAAGCACCTCGCCATACAGGGGCAATACCGGCACCTGGCTGCCCGGTGTAATGGCTTGCACCTCAACACGCCAGCTACGTTCCGTGGCCGTAACCTCCGCCGGTTCGGGACGGGTGGCTTTCAGGGCAATAAAAACCAGTACACCAACAGCCAGGATGATCAGGGGTAACAGACGTTTAAACATAGCCAGGTTTCTTGTTCCGGTTGGCAGGGTAGCGTTAACGCGCTAAAACTACTATACAATTTTCAGGGCGGATCCGATTGACCGTACCCTGCGACAAATTCACACAGGCCCCTTCTTGACCAGGAAGCCCGCTCAATGCCGAGCACCTACGACACATTGCTGAACGTTGTCCTGCTCAACTGCGCCCTGGTGTGCATTGTGGTGTTTATCCATAATGAAACCTTGCTGCGCCTGAGCACCATGCTCGGCAAAATGAGAAAGAGCCACCATTTCCGCCTGATTGTGGCGGTATTGGGGTGCCTGATTTCCCACGCACTGCAGGTATGGGTGTTCGCCACCACATTCTGGTTCATGCACCACGCCGACGGCTGGGGCCTGCTGACCGGTAACTTCTCGGGCAGCCTGCTCGATTGCGTCTACTTTTCCTTCACCACGTTCACCACACTGGGCTACGGCGATGTTGTGCCTATGGGCCAGCTGCGCTACCTGACCGGCATTGAGGGGCTTACCGGGTTTCTCCTGCTGACCTGGAGCGCCTCATTCCTGTTCCTGGAAATGCAGCGTTACTGGCCCGCCCGCTAGCGGCTTCAAACCCACTTGCAGCGGGCCAGGGTGTAGTACAGCAGCGGCACCACAATCACCGTGAACAACGTGGACATGGCCAGCCCGAACACCAGCGAAATCGCCAGGCCGTTGAAGATCGGGTCACTGAGGATGAAGTAAGCTCCTACTACGGCAGACACCGCCGTCAGCGCAATGGGCTTGATCCGCACGGCACCGGCCAGAACCACCGCCTTCTCCAGCTCCATGCCTTCGTCCAGCAGCTGCTTGATAAACACCACCAACAGGATGGAATTACGTACGATAATCCCCGCCAGGGCGATCATGCCGATCATACTGGTGGCGGTGAATTCCTTACCCAGAAGGGCATGGCCGGGCATGATGCCGATCATGGTCAGCGGAATCGGCGCCATGATCACCAGCGGCAGGATGTAGGAGCGGAACTGGGCCACCAGCAGTACGAAGATCATGAACACACCCACACTGTAGGCAGCGCCCATATCCCGGAAGGTTTCGTAGGTGATCTGCCACTCGCCATCCCATTTCAGGGTGCCTTTTTCCGGCAGTGGCGGTTGCTGGATAAAGAACTGCTCCGGTGCCTGCTCCTGCTCGTTCAGCAAACTGACCATCCGGAACATGCCGTATAGCGGTGAATCAATCTCGCCGGCCATATCCGCCGTCACGTAGGTCACCGGCAGCAAGTCCTTGTGGTAGATAGCGCCCATCCAGTCCGCTTCCCGCACCTCGGCCACACTGGCCAGCGGCACCAGCTCGCCACTGCGGCTACGCACCTTGATGGACAACAGGGCAGACGGCTGGGCCTTGTCGGCTTCAGACAAAATCACCCTGATTGGCACCGGGTACTTGGCCTGTTCATCGTGCAGGTAACTGACGTTAACCCCGCCCAGGGTCGTCTGCAGGGTGGCCACCACCTGGGCCTGGGACACACCCAGCCGGGCCGCCCGGGCCCGGTCTACCACCACTTCCCATTGCCGGGTGGGTGCTTCCAGGGTGGTGTCGATATCCACCAACCCCTCAATGTTTGCCATATCACCGGCAATCAGCCTGGCTAGCTCGGCTCTGCGGAAAGCATCAGCAGCGTAGACTTCCGCCACCAATGGCGACATCACTGGCGGCCCCGGCGGCACCTCCACCATTTTCACTTTGGCGCCATACCGGTCAGCAATCTCGGTAAGCGGGCCACGAAGGGCCTGGGTGATGTCATGGGAGGGGCGGCTGCGCGCCTCCGCACTGGCCAGGTTGACCTGGATATCACCCTGGTAGGGCTCGCTGCGCAGATAATATTGGCGCACCAGGCCGTTGAAATTGATCGGTGAAGCGGTACCGGCATAGGCCTGCCAGTTATCCACTTCGCCCACGGTTTCCAGGTAATGGCCCATTTCGGTCAGCACCCGCTGGGTTTGCTCCATGGGTGTGCGCTCGGGCATATCCACCACCACCTGCAATTCCGACTTGTTATCGAAAGGCAGCATTTTCAGGATCACCGCCTGGAATACCGGCAAAGAGGCCGCGCCCAGAGTGAGCAGGACCACCCCAAGCGCCAGCAAACGCCGGCGCCAGGCGTGTTCACCCAGAAACGGCCCCAGCACGGTATTGAAGATTTTCAGGGACACCGAGCTGACGCCATCGGCAGAGCTGCCGGAATCGCCACCCTCTTCCAGGGCCTCGCCTTTCTTGTGCTTGAGCAGCCGGAAGGCCAGCCAGGGCGCCACCACAAACGCCACAACCTGGGACACCACCATGCCGGCCGATGCGTTGATCGGAATCGGGCTCATGTAGGGGCCCATCAGCCCGGAGACAAACGCCATGGGCAGCAGGGCCGCCATGATGGTCAGGCTGGCCATGATGGTGGGTGTACCCACTTCATCCACGGCCACCGGGATAATGTCTTTTATGGCCCGACGGCTGTTCTGGATGCGGCGGTTAATGTTCTCGGTAATGACAATGCCGTCGTCCACCAGGATGCCGATGGAAAAGATCAGCGCGAACAGCGAGACACGGTTGAGGGTAAAGCCCCAGGCCCAGGAAAACACCAGAGTCAGCAGCAGGGTGATCAGCACCGAAATACCGACGATCAGCGCCTGGCGCCAGCCCATAAAGGCGAGCACCAGCAGCATCACCGCCAGGGTGGCGGAGACCAGGTCGGAAATCAGCTTCTGCGCCTTGTCAGACGCGGTCACTCCGTAGTCACGGGTAACCAGCACCTCCACGTCGGCCGGCAGTGCCCGGTTGCGCTGCTGGTCCAGGCGCTGTTCGATCGCGGTAGTGATATCGATGGCGTTTTCACCCGGTTTCTTGGCAATCGCGAGGGTGACCGCAGGGTAGACATCGCCGGCCTTCCCTGCCCGTTCATCCCCATGGGCCGGTCCGAAGCCCGCCAGCACGCTCTGGTCGGGTACGGTACTGCCGCGACGAACCTCCGCCACATCATCCAGGTACACAGCCGCGCCCTGGTGCATCCCCACCACCAGGCGCTTTACGTCTTCCAGGGACTGCAACAGGGTACCGGCCTGCACCGGTATCGAGAGATTATCCCGGGTTACCCGGGCTTCCTGGCTGGAGGCGTTGGCAGACTGCAGGGCACTTTCGATATCCGCCGTGGTCAGGCCGAAACCGGCCAGCAGCGCAGGGTCAAACAGGATATCCACCCGATCCGGCACACCGCCCACTGTGTAGATGTCCCGGGTACCGGGCACCCGCTTCAGGGCCACTTCCAGCATATGCGCCAGACGGGTAAGTTCTTCCCCGCTGTGGGTGCCGGTGGGGTCATACAGTGTCAAAGTCATCACCGGTACATCATCAATGCCCCGGGGTTTTATGACCGGCTGGGAGGCGCCGAGATTCTGCGGCAACCAGTCCTGGTTCGAATACACCTGGTTGTACAGCCGAACCAGGGCGTCCTGGCGGGCGATGCCCACCTCGAACTGCACGGTGATCACCGCCTGGCCCTGACGGGACACGGAATACACGTGCTTCACGCCCTTGATTTCGCTCATTACCTGCTCGGCAGGTGTGGCAATGGCGCTTTCAACCTCCCGGGTGCTGGCACCGGGCATGGCCACCATGATGTCCGCCATGGTGACATCAATCTGAGGTTCTTCTTCCTTGGGTGTCACCACGACAGACAGGACACCAAGAATAATCGCAAGGATCGCCAGCAGCGGCGTCAGGTGGTTGTTCTGGAATACCCGGGCAATGGCTCCGGACGGGCCGACCGGCGGCAGGTTATCACTCACAGCCATTACTCCCCTTCAGCCCGGGCGTTTTCAGACAGGCTCAAGCGTTCGCTGCCCACCAGCTCATCCGGATTGGTCACCACCCGTTCGCCTTCCGAAAGCCCGGCCAGCACCTCCAGCCGGTCGTTCTCGCGAACACCCAGGCGGACCTGGCGCAGACGGGGCTGATCCTGGCTGTCCAGCACAAACACGGCCCGCAGTTCGCTGCGCTGAATCAGCGCGCTGGCCGGTACCCACAGGGCCTCCCGGCTGGCTACCGGCACACTGACCTTCACCAGCATGCCCGGGAACAGGCTGCCATTGGGCTCATTCAGGCGCAGCCGCAGGCGAAAGGTGTGGGTTTCCGGATTGGCGTAGGGATAGAACGTCAGCTCGCCGGTTTCCAGCACCCGGCCGTCGGCCAGGGTAACGGTAGCCTGGCGTTCGCTGCGGGCCAGATCTGCGTACTTCTGGGGCAGGTCAACCACGACCCGAAGTTGCTCCAGCGACAGGCCGCTGAGCAGCGGCTGGCCCGGGTTCACCGACTCGCCCAATTCCACATGGCGCTCGGTCAGGATTCCGCCATAAGGGGCAATAATGCGGGTGTAGTCCAGTTGTTTCTGCGCTTCTGCCACAGAGGCTTCCGCCCGCTCCACCCGAGCCCTGGCCGCACTGAGGTTGTTCCTGGCCTGGTCAAACTCTTGCCGCGACACCAGGCCCCGCTCATGGATGGCTTCGATACGGGTGTACTGCTGCCGGGCATCCTGCAAACCGGAGCGGGCTTCTTCAAGGCCGGCTTGCGCCTGCCGAAGGCGCGACTGCTGCTCGCTGTCTTCAAGGCGCACGATCAGGTCTCCGGCTGCTACCGAATCGTCCACATCAAACGGCAGCTCGACCACCGTACCGCTGGTCTGGGCCTACACCGTGCTTTGCTGAACCGCTTCGATCAGCCCGTCAAGGTGTACGGTTTCATTGAACGGCGCCCGGGTTACCGGCGTGGCCTGGAGATCCTGTGCCGGAGCTGCGATGGGAAAGAGTAACCAGGGTGCCAGCATCCATCCGATCAACGCGCGCTTAGCCATCAACTTATTCCTTTTTGGCATTTGCTAATAACCGAATTCTAGCATCCTTTTCACCCGATGAAATCAGGCCCGGGGGTTATTTTCCGGCTGTTCCGGCGGAGCCTCTGAGCCGCCCTCTTCGGCCGGTTTCCAGCCTTTGTCACCCAGGTCGTCACTTTCCGCCAGCAACCGCAGCAGGCGTTCCCGGGTCATGCTCTCGTGCAGCTCGATCTGGCGCTGCTCGTTGCGAAGGGACTTCAACAGTGCCGTTGCCATGAAGATCATCAGCACCATGAACGGAAAGGCCGCCAGTATGGAGATGGTCTGCAGCGCCTCCAGCCCGCCACTGAGCAACAGTACACCGGCCACAGACACCTGCACTATGCCCCAGGTCAAGCGGGACCAGCGTTTCGGGTTGAGCACCCCCTTGCTGGTGAACATCCCCAACACAAAGGTAGCCGAGTTAGCAGAAGTGATAACAAACAATACGATCAGCACCAGCATCAGCCCGCCCAGAATGGCAGTACCCGGCAGGTATTCCAGGGTGGCAAACAAGGCCGAACTCATTTCCGTGGTGACCGCCTCGCCCAGCGCCGCGCCCTCGAACAGTTCGAAATACAGCGCTGAACCGCCAAAGGTGGAGAACCAGACAATACTCAGCAGCACCGGCATACCGATCACCCCGAACACGAACTCTCGGATGGTGCGACCGCGGGAAATCCGGGCAATAAAGCTGCCCACAAACGGCGCCCACGACAACCCCCAGGCCCAGTAGAAAATGGTCCAGCGCTCTACCCAGTCATCGCCGGTGTAGGGCGTCATCACCAGGCTCATGCCCACCATGTTGGAAAAATAATCCCCGATGGCATTGGTCATGGCCGCCGTAATGAAATCGGTGGGCCCGAAGAAAAACACGAATACCAGCAAACCCGCCGCCAGCACCATGTTGGCATCACTCACGTAACGGATACCGCTTTCCAGCGGCGCCAGCGAACACAGCAGAAATACCGCGGCCACACCCGCCAGGATGAACAGCTGTTGGCTGACCCCGAATGCCGTGCCGGCCACCGCCCCCAGACCACTGTTGATCTGGATAACCCCCAGCCCGAGTGTGGTGGCAACCCCGAACACCGTGGAGACCACCGCCAGGATATTGATGGCATGGCCGGCACCGGAATCTACCCGGTCGCCCATGGTGGAGCGGAAAGCTTCACTGATCAGGCCGGGGCGCTGCAGCCGGAAACGCACATAGGCAATGGCCAGCCCTACCAGCGCGAAATTGGCCCATTGGTGAAAGCCCCAGTGAAACAGCGAATAGCGCATGGCCATACTGGCCGCCTGCGGGCTTTCCGGTTCAGCGGAACCAAACGGCGGCGAAACAAAGTGGCTCATGGGCTCGGCCACCGCCCAGAACACCAGCCCCACCCCCATACCGGCTGAAAAGATCATGCCCAGCCAGGTCAGGTAGGAGAACTCCGGCGCCTCGCCGTCGGCCCCCAGTCGTATCCGGCCGTAGTCACTGCCGGCAATCGCTATGCAGAACACCAGGAAACCCGAGGTGGCAAACAGGTACAACCAGCCAAAGTGCAGGGTGGTGAACTCCAGGGCCTTGTGGGCATAGAAGGACAACTGGTCCGGCATCAGCCCGCCGGCCACCACAAAGACCGCCAGCAGAACAAATGAACTGTAGAAAACCCAACCGGGACGATGACTCATAACCACCCTGTTATCCGATACTGCTGAATTTATAGCGCCCCATTCTAGTCCCCCTGCAGAAAAGCACAAAAAAAACCCGGACAGACTCAACATCTGCCCGGGGTATAAATGTCACCCGCCGGCTATGAGAAGCGGGTAACCGCCATAATCGTCTTTACCACCGGGCCGTGAGTGCTGCGCGCACGGTACGGCCGGGTTCGTTGACCTTGAAAAACGCCTGGCCCAGGGCATCCGCTTTGCTCACGTGAGATGCCCAGGTCTTGTCGAACACGTTGTCCACCGCCCAGGTCAGGCTCAGGTTAGCCATCAGCGGATGGGTACCGGACAGGTTGAACACGCCGTAGCCCGGCGAGGTGCCGGGATCAAGGCCAGACTCCATGTCTACCCGATCCTGCCGGCGCGCCAGTTCCAGTTGCCTTCACGGCCCGACAAGCTGATTTCGAGCTTGTTGTGCTTTTCGGTATCCAGGCCCGGGTTACCCACCCAACCCAGCATTTTGTTGACGTAGCGTTCGGTCACTCCAGGGCTGCGCACACTGTGGCTGGCCACGACATCCAGGCTACGGTTCGGCGCATATCGCCACTCACCGCTGACAAAACCGCTGACATTGTCATCATTGGCATCGGTTCTGGTGGTGCCATATACCTGCTCATAAGCCTTGGCCGCACTCATCGACACCATGGTTCCATCTGGCTTTTTAAGCATGTAGGTCTGGTCAGCCTTGGTGGCCTGCATCTCTACGCGGTCGTAACGAATACCGGCACCCAACCGGGTGTTCATGCGGATCTGGTGGAAGGCTTCAACAAACACACCCACACGATCCCGCTCAACGCCAGGCCACATGTAAGAGGCCACAACATCTTTATCCACGTTGTTCAGGGCGGCATCCCAGTCGTTGCTTTCCACATCCACACCGATGGCAATGTCTTTGGTGTAGTTGATGGTCTGATCCAGCACCAGCCGCACGCCTTGAGTACGGGTCTCCGAGGCGGTCAACATTTTCATGGGAGCCGTTTGCTCGCGCAGACTGAAGTTGTCCATCACATGGTCAACGTCCGCCTGCCAGGCCATCAGGTTCCAGCCTCCATTGGCAACGGGCGCACCCAGCTCCATCCGGTACAGGTCGGTGTCGGTTTTCGGCGCGTCCATACCACGGCCCGGGAAGCTGACATCCCGCTCTTCCTGGCGGCTGACCATGCCTTTGATGTAGAAGCCGTTATCAGCTGTCCACGCACCATCCACCCGGCCTTCGGTGTTTTCGTAGGAGCTGCGGACTTCGTTACCGTCGCCGCCTTCGTAGTCGTCGGCTTCGTCGTAGCCGCCGCAGAAAGCCTGGCCGCTTCGGCGGACTGGCCTTCGGTTACCCGGATGACCACCGGGTTTTCAGCTTCGGACCGGGCATTGGCAAGGGGTGCGACGGCATAGCCGGCCATCACAAGGCTGATACAGCGAGCCAGGTGGGTTTGTCTCAACATCGGTTGGCAGTCCTTGGATCGTTTTAGTTGGTTGCATGACTAATGATCCGGAATTGTAAGACCCTTCCTTAAGCCTGGCTTGAGACACAATGCCGCACCTCTTTGGGGGTATCTCCGATAGGTGCAGAAGCACATTGTTTCGCCCTGCACTTGCAAAACTACCGTCAGATGTGGTGAAATCTCGTCCCTTTTTTTGGGTGGTCGCAAATTCTTGTGGCTTTCAATACGCGAATTCCGAGGGCTTATCCCATGACAGCAAAACTCGACGAAAAGCTGGAACCGATTTACCAGGACGTTCTGCACCGCAACCCCGGTGAGAAAGAGTTCCACCAGGCGGTTCATGAAGTGCTGGAAACTCTGGGGCCTGTGTTGGTGAAGTACCCCGAGTTCGCCGACAAGAAGATCATCCAGCGCATCTGCGAACCAGAGCGCCAGATCATCTTCCGTGTACCCTGGCAGGACGACAGCGGCGAGATCCACATCAACCGCGCCTTCCGTGTTGAATTCAACAGCGCCCTGGGGCCCTATAAAGGCGGCATGCGTTTCCACCCTTCCGTTTACCTGGGCATCATCAAGTTCCTGGGCTTCGAGCAGATCTTCAAGAACGCCCTGACCGGCCTGCCCATTGGCGGCGGTAAAGGTGGCAGCGACTTCGATCCGAAGGGCAAGTCCGACGACGAAATCATGCGTTTCTGCCAGAGCCTGATGACCGAGCTGTACCGTCACCTGGGCGAGTACACCGACGTTCCTGCCGGTGACATCGGCGTGGGCGGCCGCGAGATTGGCTACCTGTTCGGCCAGTACAAGCGCATCACCAACCGTTACGAGTCCGGCGTGTTCACCGGCAAGGGCCTGGACTGGGGCGGCAGCCGTGCCCGAACCGAAGCTACCGGCTACGGCACTGTATTCTTCACCCACGAAATGCTGAAAGCCCGTGGTGACTCCCTGGAAGGCAAGACTGTCGTGGTTTCCGGCTCCGGTAACGTGGCCATCTACGCCATCGACAAGTGCCACGAGCTGGGCGCCAAGGTCATTGCCTGCTCCGACTCCCAGGGCATGATCGTGGACGAGAACGGCATCAACCTGCAGACCCTCAAGCGTATCAAGGAAGTTGAGCGTCGTCGCATCAGTGCCTACACCGAGTTCCACAAAGACGCCAAGTACGTGGAAGACGGCAACATCTGGAGCGTTCCGTGTGACGTGGCCCTGCCTTGCGCCACCCAGAACGAGCTCAACGGCAGCGATGCCAAGACCCTGGTCGAAAACGGCTGTATCGCCGTGGCAGAAGGCGCCAACATGCCGACCACCCCGGAAGGCATCATCATCTTCCAGGATGCCAAGATCGCCTACGGCCCGGGCAAGGCAGCCAACGCCGGTGGTGTTGCTACCTCTGCGCTGGAAATGCAGCAGAACGCCAGCCGTGACTCCTGGACCTTCGATTACACCCAGAAGCGCCTTGAGGAAATCATGATTGATATCCACAAGAACTGCTACGAGACTGCGGCCGAGTTCGGCGCCGAAGGCAACTACGTGCTGGGCGCCAACATCAATGGCTTCCTGCGGGTTGCCAAGGCCATGAACGCCATGGGCGTTATCTGATCCTGCCATGAACGGCGAAGAACCTCGCCAGTCCGAAGACCGGGTATCTACCGGTCTGGCCGGACTGGACGAGGTTCTGGATTACCTCAGAATCGGCGATAACGTTGTCTGGCGGGTCTCCCACCTTGATGACTATCGCCGTTTCGTCCTTCCCTTCGTTGATGCCGCCGCCGATGCCGGCCGGCAGATTCTCTACCTCCGGTTTGGCGACCATCCGCCGATCATTGAAAACCACCCTGCCGTTCGCACGATCGAAATCGACGCCCTTGGCGGTTTTGAAAGCTTCACCAGCCGGGTCTGGCACCTGATCGAGCAACACGGTCGCGGCGCGTTCTACGTCTGTGACAGCCTGAGCGAGCTGCTCAATGCCTGGGCCACCGACGCCATGGTGGGTAATTTCTTCCGGGTGGTATGTCCGTACCTGTTCGAGCTGGATACCGTGGCCTGGTTTGCCCTGCACCCGGAGCGCCACTCCCGGATGACCCTGGACAGAATCCGCCAGACTACACAGGTAATGCTGGACGTTCGCCGCCATGGCGACAATGTGCAGGTACAGCCAATCAAGGCCTGGCGCCGGCAATCGCCCACCATGTTCCTGCCCCACCGGGAGCATAACGGCCAATTCTGCCCGATTACCGACAGCAGCGATGCCACCCGGTTACAGGCCAGCCTGGAACAGGAAAGCCTGCACCGGCAGCCCCTTCTGGATTACTGGGACCGATTGTTCCAGGACGCCAGCCGGGCCCTGTCCGAAAACGACGACGCCGCCATTGCCAACCTTCAGGAGCAGGTGCTGCAGGTTCTGGTCAGCCGGGACCCGCAGATACTGGAACTGGCCCGCCGTTATCTGTCACTGGAAGACCTGCTGGCCATCCGCGGCCGGCTGGTGGGCAGCGGCTATATCGGCGGCAAGGCCACGGGCATGCTGATTGCCCGGAACATCCTGCTGAAAGACGATCCGCAACAATGGCAGGAGATGCTGGAACCCCACGACTCCAGCTATCTGGGCACCGATGCTTACTATGCCTTCCTGGTGCACAACGGCCTATGGCCGGCGATCATGCGCCAGCGCTCCGCCACCGGTTACCTGGCAGAAGCCCCGGCCCTGCAAAACGGCATTCTGGAAGGCCGCTTTCCCGATGAAATCCGGGCAGACCTGGAGCGCCTGCTGGACCACTACGGCCAGTACCCGATCCTGGTGCGCTCATCCAGCCTGCAGGAAGACGGTTTCGGCAATGCCTTTGCGGGCAAGTACGACAGTGTGTTCCTGGTCAACCAGGGCTCGCCCGAACAGCGACTGGCCGCGCTGGAAGATGCCATCCGGCAGGTGTATGCATCGTCCATGAGCAAAGATGCGCTGGTATACCGCAAACAGCGGGGCCTGGACCAGCGGGAAGAACCCATGGCGCTGCTGATCCAGCGGGTAAACGGCCGGTTCCACACCCGCTACTACTTGCCGGATGCCGCCGGCGTGGGGGTGTCCCGCAACACCTTTGCCTGGGACAGCAACATGGACCCGAAAGCCGGCATGGTGCGACTGGTGATGGGCCTGGGCACCCGGGCGGTGGACCGTATTGAAGGCGACCACGCCTGCGTGATGGCACTGGACCATCCCACCCGGCAGCCGTTCCGCAACCAGGACGAAAGCTTCCGGTTCTCCCAGCACCTGGTGGACCTGCTGGACCTGGAAACCGGGGGCCTCGAAACCCGGCCCCTGAGCCAGATGCTTCCATCTGCGCCAAACCTGCCCATGAACCACCTTGCCGAAATCGACCGGGACGCCACCGCCAGGGCCGAGCAGATCGGCCTTGATGGCCCGGTCTGGCGCCTGACCTTCCGGCCGCTGGTGCAGGGCAGCCGGTTTATCAGCCGGCTATCGAGCCTGCTGGCCACCCTGGAAGCCGGTTACCGGCATCCGGTGGATGTGGAATTTACCCTGCACCTGAACGCTGAGGGAGAGCCGTCTTTCAACCTGGTGCAATGCCGCCCACTGGCCACCATTGGCGAAACCGGCCCGGTGCAGATTCCGGACCCGCTGCCCGAGCCCCGGCTGCTGTTCCGGACCCGGGGCCATTTCATGGGCGGCAACATCAACCTGGCCATCACAAGGGTGATCCGGGTAAACGCCGCCATCTATGCCGGCCTGAATACCAATGAGCGCTACGAGGTAGCACGGCTGGTCGGTGAAACCGTGCGGGCTTCGGCCGAAGCCACGATGCTGGTCGGCCCCGGTCGCTGGGGCACCAGCAGCCCGGAACTGGGTGTTCCGGTGCGGTTTTCCGACATTGCCGGCGTGGCCGCGCTGGTGGAAGTGTCAGAAAACGCCGGCGACATGGTGCCGGACCTGTCCTACGGTTCGCATTTCTTCCAGGACCTGGTGGAAACCGGCATAGCCTATGCGGCCCTGTTCCCGGATACCGCCCACTGCCAGTACCACCCTGATCGCCTGCCACCCTGCCAGCTTTCAGGAATGGCTGGGCAAGCTGCAGAAGCCGTGGAAGTCCATCACATCACCCGGGGCCAGCTGCAACTGACCGGCGATGTGGTAAGCCAGCAACTGGTGTGTTATTTCACCGATTGACCCCTGACAAAAGGTCGCACGTTGTTCAGGTGCGCCGCAGCCGCTTGCTGCTAGAATGCCCTCATGGAATGGCTCACTCACTCTCAGACCGGTTTTCGCCAGGCTGCCCGCTACCTGCTGGGCATGCGGCTGGCCATCATCACCACGCAACTGGTGGCTATTGCCGTTGCCGAATCCGTCATCACCCTGGCGCACCGGGCCGAGGCCCTGCTGGTTTGCCTGCTGTACGGCGTGTTGGCCACCCTTGGCTGGCTCTGGTTCAACCGCAAACCGCCCGAATCCTCGGTTCCGGTCAGCCTGACCCTGGCCACGGACCTGATCCTGATCGGTCTTTGGCTGTTCTACACCGGTGGCTATACCAATCCGCTGGTGTCGGTGTTGCTGCTACCCATTGCCGTGGCCATTATCCTGGTACCGGCCCGCCAGAGTATTGCGCTAACGCTCACCGGCATTGCCGTGTACACCGCCCTGGTCATCTGGCACACCCCGGTGGTGCACGATCACCACGGTGGCGACCTCGCCCAGCTACACCTTGTTGGCATGTGGGTGACCTTCGCCCTGACCGCCGGCATTCTGCTGCTGGTGGTGGGCACCCTGGCCCGTCGCCTGCGACACCAGCAAAGCCAGCTGTCCCGGTTCCGGGAAAACCGGTTGCGGGATGAGCAGGTAATCGCCCTTGGCCTCTCGGCGGCGGCGGTTGCACACCGGCTCGGCACGCCACTGAACACCATGACCTTGCTACTGGACGAAATCCGTTCCCACAGCGGCCAGGGCAACCCGGAGCTGGAAGAAGACCTGGACATGATGGGCCAGCAGGTGATGCTGTGCAGCAGCCACCTGCAGCAGCTCACCAAAACCGCCGTAGAAGCCAAGACCGCCCAACTGGAAACCCTGCCAGTAGGTGAGTGGCTGGCCAGGTTGCGGGAATCCGCCACCCTGCTGTGGCCGTCCGGCCCTATCCAGTGGGCAAAGGATCATCCCGATGCCCGCATTGCGGTCGACGCCACCCTCGACCAGGCCACCCTGAACCTGTTGGCCAATGCCCTGACCGCCAGCCCCCAGTGGGTAGCAGTCAGCAGTCGGCAAACCGATAACGGCCGCATAGAGATTGTGGTCGAAGACCACGGTGAAGGGCTGGAGGCCGCCCTGGCCGGGGCACCCGGCGAGGACATTGTTGATTCCAGGAACGGTCTGGGAGTTGGCCTGTTTTTGTCTAATGCCACCATCCAGCGGCTGGGCGGCAACCTGAAAGCCCGAACCGGCAACACCGGAACCACCATGGTGATCGATTTGCCGCAGACCGTGACATCCACTGCAGGAGAGCCGGAATATGTCTGAACAGGAACAGTGGCTGATTGTTGATGACGACCAGGCCTTCCTGCAGGTGCTGAGCCGCTCCCTGGCCCGGCAGGGTATCGAGGCCATCACCGCCAGCAACCACGACAGCGCCCTGGATGCGCTGGATGCCCACAACATCCGCCGCTGCGTGCTCGACCTGAACCTGGCCGGCGAGAGCGGACTGCAGTTGCTGCCGGAACTTCTCGACACCAACCCGGACCTGGACGTACTGGTGCTCACCGGCTACGGCAGCATTGCCACTGCCGTGGAGGCCATGCGCCGGGGGGCTGCCAACTACCTATGCAAACCGGTGACCGTACAGCAGCTGATCAGTGGCTTTGAACCGCTGGAAGCCCCGCCTGAATTGCGCCCGGAGCCACCCTCGGTGGAAGAAATGGAATGGGAACACATCCAGCGGGTGCTGAATGAGCACGAGGGCAACATCTCGGCGACGGCCCGGGCCCTGAACATGCACCGCCGCACCCTGCAAAGGAAGCTGCAAAAACACTCCCGCTGGCGCCAATAACCCCAACGCAAGCTATTCAATCCACACGATTTTGACGGACATCAATTCCGTCAGACTAATGTGTAATGCCCGCAATTCGCGTATACGCTAGGATTGCGCGGCGCCTGACTTTTGCAATAAATGGATAATCCGCTGACTGTCACTGCGGCCATCTCGGCCTCTACGGACGGTTAAACTGATTGCGATTGCTATACTTTCCGGCGCACTCACAGGGAGGAGAGCCAACCGCCAATTACCGGATTTACCCGAGATGCCCAAAGGTCCCGAACACATCGCACCAACTGCTGATATTTCCCCGGCCCGGCTGGCACTGGTGGCCACCACCACCAGCAACATGGTGCTGATCCTGGATGGCGAGGCCCGCATCGAATGGGTAAACGGCGCGTTTGAGGCCCATACCGGTTACCCCCTGACCGATATCCGGGGCAAAAAGCCGTTTGACCTGTTACCCGGAACCGGCACCGACAAGGAAACCGTCGCCCGCATCCGGGCGCACTTCGCCAACGGCGAACCCTTCGAAGAAGACATCCTGCACTACACCGCCAGCGGCACCCCGTATTGGGTACACACCTGCAGCATGCCGATCGGCAAAGCAGAGGGCGTGGAGCCGGGGTTTGTCGTCATCCAGACCAATATTTCCGACCGCAAGCACGGCGAGCGGGGCCTGCGTATTGCCGCCAGCGTATTCGACCGCAGCCACGAAGCCATCCTGATCACCGACAAGCACAACCGCATCATGGATGTGAACCCGGCCTTCGCCCGCATCACCGGCTACAGCCGGGAAGAAGTGCTGGGCCTGAACCCGAACATTCTCAGCTCCGGCCGGCACTCCAAGGCCTACTACCAGTCCATGTGGCGCTCTATCGAGCAAAACGATTTCTGGCGTGGCGAGCTGTGGAACCGGCGCAAGAATGGTGAGGAATATGTGGAGTTGTTGTCGGTCAGCCGGGTTCACCTGGAGGAGCCGGGGCAATATTTTCACGTGGCGTCGTTTTCCGACATTACCGCCCTGAAAAACCATGCCCGGGACCTGGACCGGGCTGCTAACTACGATGAACTCACCGGCCTGCCCAACCGGCAGTTGCTGGTGGAACGCCTGCGCACGGCCCGCCAGCACGCCGACCGCCAGAAACGTTCGCTCTCGGTGTGTTACCTGGACATTGACGGTTTCAAAGCCATCAACGACGAATTCGGCCACGACGCCGGCGACAAGGCCCTGAAAACCGTGGCCGACCGCCTGGCCCACAGTCTGCGACGGGGCGACACCATCGCGCGGATCGGCGGCGACGAGTTTGTCATCCTGGTTCAGAGCGACAACCCGGAAATCGTCTATCAGCGACTGCTGTCGGAAGTGAGCCAGCCGATCCCGGTGGCGGATACCTTTATTACGGTCACCGCCAGCCTGGGCGCCGCCATTTATCCGGACGACAACACCGACGCCGAAGGCCTGATCCGCCACGCCGACCAGGCCATGTACGCGGCCAAGGAAAAAGGCCGTAACCAGTTCCACATTTTCGACCCCGGTGAAGACGCCTTCCGGCGCCAGCGCCGCAATCAGCTGGTGGAAATCGGCAATGCGCTGGAGCACAACGAATTCGAACTGTATTTCCAGCCCCAGGTGCGGCTGGCAGACTGCCAGGTGGTGGGCTTTGAAGCCCTGATCCGCTGGAACCACCCGGCCAGGGGTCTGACCACGCCCGGGGAGTTCCTGCCTGCGGTAGAGAACAGCCACCTGGAAGTACCGCTGGGCAGCTGGGTGCTGAAAGAAGCCATCCACCAGATGAACCTGTGGAACGAGGCCGGCGAGCAGCTTGCGGTGAGCATTAACATCGGCGCACCGCACCTGATGGACCGGAGCTTTGTGCACTACCTGGAAAGCTACCTGCAGAGCCACCCGGAGGTAAATCCGGAACAGATCACACTGGAAGTGCTGGAATCCACCGCCCTGGAAGATATTCAGCGCGCCGAGAACGTACTGGCAAAGTGCCAGACCCTGGGCCTCCAGGTTGCGCTGGATGATTTCGGAACCGGGTTCTCATCCCTGACTTACCTGCGCACCCTGCCGATCAACATGATCAAGATCGACCAGAGTTTCATCCGCGACATGCTGCAGGACGACAGCGACCGGGCGATTGTGGAAAGTGTGATTTTCATGGCCCAGCGCTTCGAGAAACCGACCCTGGCCGAAGGCGTGGAAACCATGGCCCAGGCCGAAGCGCTCATGGCCATGGGCTGCAACCTGGTGCAAGGCTATGCCGTGGCCCGGCCCATGCCGGCTTCCGAGGTGCTGCCCTGGCTGGCCATGTGGCGGGAGAATGCCTCCTGCAAGGCCCAGTCGGAGCCCCCCCGCTAGCGATACCGGCGCTGGTCCAGGGTGCTCAACCGGTCGGGATGGAACACCATCAGGCCGGTCACAAAGGCTCCGTTGATAAAGCCTTCGGGAATCATGAACAGCGGCAGGTAGCGCAGGTATTCGTGCACCAGCATGTCGAAACTATAGGCTCCGCTGGTCCAGAGCAGCAAACACATCACCACCCCGGCCGCCGCCACTGACAGCCCGGCACCAAAGAACCCGCAAAAGAAGATATAAGCGAAGAAATTGCGGAAGTTACGCCGCCGCTCCCACAGCATGATGCCGTGGCTCACCAGGGCCGGCACCATTACCGTGACCAGGCCGTTGGCGGCAAACATCATCAGCGGTTCGCGCCCGGTAATCACCGTAATCACCAGCGCCAGCAGGCCGGCAAGTACTGCCAGCGCCCACCCCAGCATGAGGGTAATCACGGTAATTCCGAAAATGTGAATCGCGAGCCCCGGCGAGATGCCCGCCCGCAGCTGCCAGAGAAAACCCAACACCACCGCCGCTCCGAACAGGGTGTGCTGGGTTGTGTTGTCGTTGCGAAACGCCCGCCAGTCCACGGCCCGAAGTGCCGCAATCAGAACCAGCACAAACAACAGGGCGGTAAACAGCCACTGGCCAGTAGAGAGCAGGTTGTCGGTCATTCCCATCGGCGGTCACCGGTTGCTGGCATGAAATACGGGGGCAGTGTTCAACATACCCCCGCGCCGGTCAATGGGATCACTACGCTCAGATCATGCGATCGCCGGCCGGTTGGTGAGCGCCTGCCAGGCCTCATAGGTACTCAGGTGCACGCCACCGCCCAGGTGTTCCAGAAACTCCGTGCACTTGAGCCGGTCCATCACCGGGCCTTTCACCTCCGACAGGTGCAGCCTTGCGCCGGCATCGTGCAGGCGCTCGTTGATGGCTTCGAGGCTTTCCAGCGCCGAGGCATCAATCAGGTTCACCGCGGGGCACACCAGCACCAGGTCTGTCAGTTCCGGCTCCCGGGTGATCAGGTCCATCACCGTTTCCTCAAGGAACCGGGCATTGGCAAAATACAGGCTTTCGTCCACACGCAGGAACGTCACCTTCGGGCAAAGCTCCACATCATGGCGCAGCACGTTGCGGAAATGCTCGGTGCCCGGCACCCGCCCTACCACGGCACTGTGGGGCCGGCTGGTTCGATACAGGAACAACCCGATGGACAGCGCCACCCCGGCAATAATGCCTGCCTCCACGCTGTGAACCAGGGTCAGCACAATGGTGGCCAGCATGGCGCCAAAGTCGGTACGGGAATACCGGAAGGTGCGAGCCAGCGCCGGCAGGTCAATCAGCGTAGCCACCGCCACGATAATCGTCGCTGCCAGCGTGGCCTGGGGCAGCCAGGCAATGGCAGGCGTCAGGAACAGGGTGGCCAGGGCAATCCCCACCGCCGTATAGGCTCCCGCCGCCGGCGTTTCCGCACCGGCATCAAAGTTGACCACGGAGCGGGAGAAGCCACCGGTTACCGGCATACCTCCGGAGAAACCGGAACCCAGGTTGGCGGTGCCCAGGCCGATCAATTCCTGGTCCGGATCAATGCGCTGGCGCCGCTTGGCTGCGAGCGTCTGGCCCACGGAAACCGATTCCACAAAGCCCACCACACTGATCAGCAGGGCACTGACGGCCAGCTGGGACCATACCGAGGGCTCCAGGCTTGGCATGGTGAAGGAGGGCAAACCCGATGGCACGGCACCCACCAGCCGGACACCCTGTTCATCCAGCCGCAGGGCCCAGGCCACCAGGGTTGTCACCACCACTGCCAGAATCGGTGCCGTCTTGGTGAAAATATCCGCGGCACGGGGCGCCAGGCCCAGCTTGCTCAGCAGCGGCTTCAGGTAGCGACGGGACCACACCAGGAACAGCAGGGCACCGCCACCCACCAGCAGAGTGGGCAGGTTGATGTCAGCCAGGCCGGTGAACAACGATCCGACAATATCGATCAGGTTGTGCCCGGACGACTGGATACCAAACAGGTGCTTGAGCTGACTGGCCGCAATCACAATCCCCGATGCGGTAATGAATCCCGAGATTACCGGGTGGCTGAGGAAATTGGCCATAAAGCCAAGCTTCATCACCCCCATTACCGTCAGCATCAGGCCCGACATCACCGCCAGCAGAACGGCTCCGGCGAGGTATTCCGGCGTACCGGCCTCAGCCAGTGGCGCCAGAGCGGCCGCGGTCATCAACGAAGCCACGGCTACCGGCCCGACAGACAATGTCCGGCTGGTACCAAACACGGCATAGATCACCAGGGGCAGGATACTGGCATAGAGCCCGACATGGGCAGGCAGGCCTGCCAACAGGGCATAGGCCAACGACTGCGGGATCAGCATGACCGTAACGATCACAGCCGCGATCAGATCACTGGTGACCTGATCGCGATTGTAGCGCGGCGCCCATTGCAGAATGGGCAAGTAGCGTTTCAGATTCATACCCGGCTCAGAACCGGTTAACCGGAACTTTCAGGTAAACCTGGCCGTTATCCTCTGCCGGTGGCATATAGCCGGCCCGCATATTCACCTGCACCGAGGGCAGGATCAGCCGCGGCATATCCAGGGTGGCATCCCGCTCGGTGCGCATTTTCACAAACTCCTCTTCGGAGATACCTTCATGCACATGCACATTGGCCTCACGCTGCTCCGCCACCGTGGTCATATGCTGGTACTCATCCCGGCCTGGTGCCTTGTAGTCATGGCACAGGAAGATACGAGTCTCCGGCGGCAGGGTGAGCACCTTCTGGATCGATTGATACAGGGTGCGCGCATCGCCACCCGGGAAATCGCAGCGGGCGGTGCCGTAGTCGGGCATGAACAGGGTATCGCCCACAAACGCAGCGTCGTCGATCACGTAGGTCAGGCAAGCGGGAGTGTGGCCCGGGGTATGCAGCACCCGGCCCTGCAGGTTGCCGATGGTAAAGGTGTCGCCTTCCTGGAACAGCTTATCGAACTGGCTGCCATCGCGGGCAAACTCGGTACCTGCATTGAAAGCTTTACCAAAAATTTCCTGAACATCGACGATTTTTGCGCCAATTCCCGTCTTTCCGCCAAGATGTTCGTGCAGATAGGGTGCTGCAGACAGGTGATCTGCGTGCACATGGGTCTCCAGAATCCACTCAACCGCCAGGTTGTTGTCTCGAACGTACTGGATGATCTCGTCTACAGAGCGCACGTCGGTGCGGCCGGCGGCGTAGTCGAAATCCAGCACCGAATCCAGGATGGCACAGGCCTGACTGTCCGGATCACGCACCACGTAACTGAACGTATTGGTGGGTTCGTCGAAGAAATGCTGAACGATAGGCTGAGTCATGGTATTCACCTTGGATGTCGCCGATATCTATGATTTGATCTAAGGATATACTGAAACGATATATAAGGTGAAATTCTGTTTTCTTATATAGGCGATAAGCTCGATGCATCACACCGGGCACCGGAACACGTTCCGGCCCCCGGCAGGGTGTTTGCTCAGCGTTGCCCGAGAAGCTGTGTGGCCTCGCGGCGGCGACCGTCATCTGCCAGCTCACGACCCGGCCTGCCTGGCGCCGACAGTACTTTTTCCAGGTACACCCGCGCCCGCTCCGGCTCATCCTGATCCAGCAGAAAATCCCCGAAAAAATAATTGGCATCAATGCCATCAGGGTTGATCGCCAGGGCTTTTTGCAGGTAACTCCGGGCCTTGCTGTCATCCCCGAACCCCAGCGGCCAACCCGGGACCTGGTAGTATAGACTACCCAGAGACGTATAGGCCGAGCCATCCAGCGCTTCCGGATCGATGTCCAGTGCCGCTTCCAGTGAAGCCCTGGCCTCTTTTACCAGCCCCAGGGCGCCCAGACCGCCTTTGGCGCCAGCGTAGGTGCTGAGCACAATACCCTGCCAGATCAGCGGTTCCGCCCGGCCCGGGTAACGCTCAACAAAGGCCTTGGCCTCGGTGGCCAGTTCCTCGAATGCCTTTTCTTTTTCCTGTTCGGGTGTCTGATACTGGATTTCAGCCCAGCGTTGCTGGATCTGCGCCAGTTCGGTTGGTACATCCTGGGCCCACGCCGGCATGGCCAGCAACGCGGCCAATACCATCATCATCCACTTCATGACATTGCTCCTGAATCCAGAAAGCGCCGGATGACCGGCAGTTGTTTCAACATGGCTTTATCCACCATCTTCGGCAGGATGCCGTTGATCACCACAAACAGTTTTTCCGGCCAGCCCAGGAAGCGCCGGCGCTCATCCTTTTCCATGGCCTGAAGAATCTGGGCCGCCACGGTTTCCGGAGCGTCCATGGCATTGCCCAGCGCCCGGTTCAACTCGTTCACCGGCTCCGGGTTCATGGCCGTGGCGGTCGCCCTGGGGGCCACGTACACCACCTGCACCGGGGTATCCGCCAGCTCCCGGCGCAGGGCTTCGGTAAAGCCGCGCAGGCCGAATTTGCTGGCACAGTAAGCGGTGTAGCCCGGGAACCCGATACTGCCGAAGGTGGAACCCACAAACACCAGGCCGCCCATCCCCGCTTTACGGAACCGCGGGACAAAATGCCGGGCGACCAGCATGGCGGAACGCAGGTTGACCATGAGCTGGGCGTCCAGGTCGCTGACCGCCATGCCCTCCAGCGCCGCAAAGCGGTTCTGGCCGGCGCAGTGGATCACGCCATCAATATCCGGATACACCTCGGTCAGCTGTTGCAGTTGCCGGTCCAGTTCCAGGCTGGCCAGCTCCAGGTGCACCGGGGAAACGCCTGCGCGCTTTTCCAGCCGCTCGGGATGGCGGGTCGCCACAATCACCCGGGCACCACTTTCCACCAGGGGGCTGATCAGGGCCTGGCCAATGCCGCCAGTGCCGCCCAGCAGCAGAAAGGTTCGGTCATGCAGCCTCATGGCGCTGCTCCTTGTTACTGGCCGGCAGCGGAATGCTGTGCAGCATGTCGCCGTACAGGCGGTACACCATGCGGGCCGACTCGATGATGACCTGCTGGTCGTCCGGATCTGTAATGCTGTCCATCAGGTTGCGGAAGAACTCGAAGTGCTCCTGGTCCAGCGCGCCGTGAGAATACAGATAGCTGAAGGCCTGGTCAGGCAGGCCCAGCTGCTTCTGAATGGCTTCACCCAGGGGCGTGGCCAGTTCAATGGAGGTGCCTTCCAGTACCTGAACCATGCCGAAAAAGGCGGCCGGGTTACCGCGCTGGATGCGGTCGTACAGGTAAGCCACCATCAGCTCGATGGAGGTATCCGGCTGGCCATGGCGAATGTCTTCCTTGTCTTCACCACAGGCTTCCAGGTCGTTCAGGATCCACTCGTGGTGGCCGTATTCTTCCTCGATGTATTCCACCAGCGCCTTGCGTACAATCTCCAGCCGCTCGGGCAGCCGGCCACCGCAGGCCATCATCAGCGGTACCGTGTGTTTCACGTGGTGGTAGGCCTGGGTCAGAAACCAGGTGTAGCCTTCAAGGTCAAAGCGACCCTCCTGGATGGCCTGAATCACCGGGGCTCCGGTGACATGGGCCCGGGCCTGTTCGGTTTCGGATTGCAGTCGGTCAAAAAATGCCATGTTGGAGACTCCTGGCGTTGTCTGTTGGGGAGACGTGCCCGCAGGCACAGAAAGATTCATAAAAAGGGGAAAGGCTTCAGCCATGAGCATGGGCAGGTCAGCCTGAATCTGATGCCGCACCGGGCGGCCGTTGGCGGTGATATGGCCTTCGGCCTGGGTCAGGGGTTGCCGGCGGATGTACACGGCCTGCAAGCGGGCGTAGTCGGGCAAGCCGGCATTGAGTGCCGTCAGGGCTGCCCGCAGCTTGTCAGGGCCACGACCATCCCGAACCACCAGCAAGGCGCTGGGCTGTGGTTCGCCATCACCAAACACCACGGCCTGGGCGGCGCCCACGGCCTGTACCAACTCGCTCTCCAGCCATTCCGGGCTGATGTTGCGACCAAAACTGGTAATGATCAGGTTCTTGGCGCGGCCGTTAACAGCCAGGAAGCCCTCCGGGCTGATCGCCCCAAGGTCTCCGGTGTCCAGCCAGCCATCATCTTCGGGCTCGTCGCCCAGATAACCCAGATGGGTGTTGCCCCGCACCAGAATCCGCCGATTGCCATCCACCTGAACCTGTACATGCGAAAGCGGCCGGCCCACAGTGCCCTCCCGCTCCACGCCCGGTACATTCAGGGCCACCACCGAGCCACACTCAGACAAGCCATAACCTTCATACAGGGGCAAATTCATCGCCCGGCCACGGGCCAGCAAATCCGGTGAAACCCGGCCACCACCAACGGCCAGGAAACGAAACGAATCCGTGGCCAGCGAACCCTGCTCGGCGGCATTGACCAGCGCCATGGCCAGCTCCGGCACCAGAATCACCGAATGGGGCTGGTGCTGATTCAGGCCGGCCACCAGCTGACCCAGTTCCAGGCCGCTGCTGCCAGTCATGCCCAGGGTTTGCAGCGGGGCAACCGTCACCGTGGCACCCATCAGCAGGGGCAGGTATACCCCGGCAATGTTCTCCAGCAGGGTCGCCAGCGGCAGGATGCACAGGTGTTGCTGTAACGTCACACCTTCAAGCCGCTGTTGCAGTGCACAAGCGGTCGCAGCCATCTGCTGCGCCGACAGGCACACGCCCTTGGGGGTACCGGTGCTGCCGGAGGTGAAGGTAATCTTGGCGGTGTGTTCCGGCATCCAGGCCGCCCCCGGAGACACCGGCAGGTGCCGCAGCCAGACACCCTGGCCAATCGCCTCCGCCTGTTCGGCCTCGGCACTGAACAGCAGGGCATCCAGCCCTGCCCGCTGAATCAGGTGCTCGGTCTGGCTTTTGGAGAAAAACACCGGCACCGGCACACACACCACCTCTGCCATCAGGCAGGCAAGGTCCGCCACCACCCAGGCCGGGGTGTTGACGCCACACAGCCCGATGCGTTTAACACCCAGATTTCGCAACTGATCAGCCACTGCTCCGGCTGCGCGCCACAAATCCTGGTAACTGAGCCCGGCATCCGGCCCGCGCAGGGCGATGTGATCCGGATGCTGCTGTACGCGCCGGAGCAACAGATCAGGCAAGGCGGCCATAGGCACCTCCCAGATCCGGCTGACGTCCGGCTTCGGCGGCAGCCACCGGCTGCACCAGCTTCAGCAAGCCAGCCTCGCGCAACGCCGACATGCCATCGGCCACCCGAATCGTCATCACCACCGGATGATGGTCGTAGTAGCCGCCCCAGCCGGCACCGCCATCCGGTAGCTTCGAAGGGTCGGCATCCGCCAGCACCCGGGTGGCAATGCCCAGCCGATGAAAGCTGTTACGCAACTGATCGGTACCGGTACACACCACCCAATCGTAGCCGGCGGCATCCAGCCACACCGAAAGAGAGGCAAACAGATAGCGGCTGACGCCGGCTTCCACCCCGGCCAGGTGGGCAATTTCGGCAATCCGGCTGCGTTCGGTGGCGGGTTCTGGCATCAGCGACTGAACCGGTACCGACAGGTAATCCTCCAGAAACAGCTTGTCGACGCCGGCATTTCGCACACCTACTGCGGCCAACAGACTGCCCTGGGCTGTGGTTAACGCGAGAAGGGACGGAATACGCAGGTTTGGTTCCGCACCATAGGCCTGCTGAAAGCGGCGCCGAATGAAGGCGGTAACACTCTCGGCCATTGTTGTACCGGGAAGGATTTCGCTAAACCACCGGCCGGCACAGCGAAGCGATGGCACAACATCTGGAGCATCCGGCGGACAATAGGCAGAAATAGTCAACGGATCAGTCATCAGGTTTCTCCAACAGCCAGGGCCAGGCCGGCCCTCTGGTTACGGCTGCCAGATTAGGAGGGGAGTCTTAACCCATCCTTAAGGCGCTGTCGGAGATTTCTTAAGCCCGCGTTAAGCTTTCTGTGGCACACTCGCCAAGATCACATATAGCAGGAACCGCCAATGCGCATACTGTTGGTAGAAGACGACCATCCACTTGCCCGCACAATGCTGGACATGCTCCGGCGGGACCAGCATACGGTCGACTGGCTCGACGATGGCCAGCAGGCTTTGACGGCGCTGAAGCAAGACCACTTTGACCTGGTGATTCTTGACCTGACCTTACCCCGGCTCGATGGCCTTGATGTTCTCCGGGGCGCAAGGCAGGCTGGAAACCACACCCCTGTAATCATTCTGACAGCCCGCACTGAACTGGATGAAAAGCTCCTTGGCCTTGATGCCGGGGCAGACGACTACCTCACCAAACCTTTCGCCATGGCCGAACTGAAAGCCCGGATGCGTGCAATAACCCGGCGCGGGGTTCCCACCAACGGCGATGCCGAGCTTCAGGTAGGGCAACTAAAGCTGAATACCGATACCGGTCAGCTTGTGGCAGGTGGCGAGACCTCCATACTGCCTCGCAGCGAATTCCAGATTCTTCACTACCTGATGCGACATCCTGGCCAGGTTGCCACCCGCCGGCGCCTGGAAGAGCAACTCTACGGCTGGGATTCCGGTGCCGAAAGCAACGCACTGGAGGTACACATTCATCACCTGCGCCGCCGGGTTGGCAAACCCGTCATCCGAACCATTCGGGGCGTCGGCTATGTTCTGGACCCTGAAGCCGCTACCGGAACTTCGGTATGTCCCTGACGCGTACTTTGACCCTTCTGGTTACCTCGACGGTGCTGCTGATCGCACTGCTCGCCTCCGTTTGGAGCTATATCGAGAGTAGTCATGAACTGGAGGAGCTGTTCGATGCCGAGCTTGCCCAAAGCACACGAATCGTACAGGGACTGGTTCGTCACCTGGTGGATACCCAGGCCCTTGAGCAGTTACCGGCAACCCTGAGCGAGACCCTGACCCTGCCGCTTGATCCCGCAGCGGAGATTGACCTTGAGGCCGACGAAGGCGAGATCCTGCCCGGCGGGGTTGGCCACAAATATGAGAAGAAACTGGCCTTCGAAGTATGGACCCCTGAAAGGGAGCCTCTGCTGGACACCCTGAACTCGGATGACAACCTGGGGCTCGCACCTGGCTATTCCTGGGCCGAATCCCGCGGCCATCGCTGGCGCACCTTTACCCTGCAGGATCCGGAAACCGGGTTCTGGATACGAACCGCCCAACGGGAAGACATCCGCGGCGAGCTCAGCCAGGAACTGGCACTTGGGAACGTACTGCCATTGATCCTGGCGTTGCCGCTGTTAGTCGTTGCGGTGATCGTCGCCGTTCAGGTCGGATTCCGCCCCCTGGCCCGGCTGGAGAAACCCATCCGACATATGGCGCCGGAGCGGATTCACCCGCTCGACGACCGGCAGGCGCCCAAGGAAGTCGCCGGCCTGGTACAGGCGGTAAACGCGCTACTCAGACGCCTGGACCTGGCCCTTGAACGGGAACGGCGGTTTTCCGCCGATGCGGCTCACGAATTGCGCACCCCCCTTGCAGCCCTGCGCCTTAACCTGGAACGGGCCTGTACGGAACATCCGGAATTGTCTCAGGATCTGATCCAATCCGTTGATCGCATGGTGCACCTGGTCGAGCAGATGCTACTGCTCAACCGGGTGGACTCCGGCATTGACTTCGCGCCGACCCAGACCAACCTTTCGGCCATCCTTGAACAGAGTGTTGCCGACGTTGCCCCCCTGGCCCTGAAGAAACAGATTGAACCCGTTCTTGAAGATAATACCCATCAGGCAATGGTTCAGTGCCATAGTGCACTGATCAATACCCTGATGCGCTCCCTGCTCGCCAACGCCATACAGTACAGCCCCCGGAACACCGTCATCACCACTCACCTGATCGCTGAGGGCGATGGCTACAGCATTTCGGTCTGTGATCAGGGGCCGGGCATTGACGCTGGAGAACGGGAGCGCGCCCTCAGTCGCTTTGTCCGGCTGGATCAACGCCAGGGTGGTGGTGCCGGACTGGGGCTTGCCATCGCACGCCGGATTGCCGAGCTGCACGGCGGCCACCTGATCCTGTCGGATCGGCCGGATGGTTGTTCGGGCCTGTGCGTCCGGGTCTGGCTGCCTATCAAATACCGATGCGAGCACAGCCGGCATTAAGGTTCGATTAAGGTTGGAAGCTGATAATTGATCCCCGTACCAGAGGGCCTGACCCCTGGATCATTTTTGGGGGAGCTTACAGATGCCACATCAACCAACCCTGTCGCTGGTGATACCCGCGAAAGATGAGCAGGATAACATCGCTGCGCTGTTGACCGAGACCTTCACCGTCATGCGCGATTATCCCGGATTTGAAGTGGTACTCGTTGATGACGGCAGCAGCGACCGGACGCTGGACACAGCCAGGCGCACAGCCACAGCTCTCGGCGGCAACCTGACAACAATCCGGCATGACCAGAGCATAGGACAGAGTGGGGCCCTGGCCACGGGCATACGTCAGGCCAGAGGCCAATTGATCGCTACCATGGATGGTGACGGCCAGAACGATCCTGCCGATATCCCGGCATTGCTGCAGAAAGCCAGCACTCTGAATCAACAAGATTTCTGTATTGCCGGTTACCGTTGCAACCGTAAGGACACGTCATGGAAGCGCTTTCAGTCACGGCTTGCTAACCGCGTTCGTAATGCGTTTCTCCATGACGGCGTACCAGACACCGGCTGCGGCCTGAAACTGATCCCTCGTGCCACGTTCCTTAAACTGCCCTGGTTCGACCACGCCCACCGCTTCATCCCCGCACTGGTGAAGGGGATGGGAGGGGTAATTGCCATTGTTGAAGTGAACCATCGGCCACGCACCGCCGGGGTATCGAAATACAACGCCTGGAACCGCGCCTGGGCCGGGATCATCGATATGATCGGGGTCATGTGGCTGCTTCGTCGCACACGGGTGCCCCGGATTGCCGGCGTGGCAGAGAGCGGTAACGAACAACCGATCACGGATCAGGCTTGATATGACCAGAGCTTTCCGCTGGCTGGCCCTTATCAGTCTGGTTCTTACCGGCTATTTCGCCATCGAAGGGCACTGGCTCGATCTCATCACCGACCAGGTGAGTATCGCGGGCTTCCTGCAACGTCATGGGTGGCCCGGATTCGCCGCAATCATCCTGCTGAGCGCCCTATTCACCGGATTTGGCGGCCCCCGGCAAGCACTCGCCTTTGTCCTTGGATTCGCCACCGGCAGCGTTGAGGGTACCGTCATATCGACCCTTGCCACCGCACTCGGTGCGACTGGCTGTTTTTATGCCGCCCGGTGGCTGCTGCGGGCACCGCTCCTGAACCGATTTGATCTTCGCATGCAGCGCTTCGACAGCCTGTTCACTGAAGGCACCCTGCTGAAAATCCTCATGATCCGTTTGCTGCCTGTGGGCAGCAACCTTGTCACCAATCTCCTCGCCGGGTGTTCCGGCATACGATTTGCCCCGTTTTTACTGGGCAGCGTTCTTGGCTACCTGCCCCAGATGGTGATCTTTGCAATGGCCGGCGCGGGTATTGGCCAGGCCCATCTCAACCAGTTTCTGGTAAGCGCGGTTCTGTTCGCCCTGGCAAGTGCCATTGGCGCTTACCTGTATCACAACCAGCGCAATCAGGCCCTTGCTGATTCCGTATCTGACCCCTCCTGAGTTGCAATTATGACACTCAATTTCCGTCTTCGGCGTTTACCCGACACCTTGTTCAGTCTGCCGCACAACCGGTTGTTACTTGTCTTGCTGGCCTTCGCGGCACTTATGATTCTGTCGGGCATCGGTTGGCGCTCTCCATGGCCTGCCGACGAACCGCGATTCGCCGAAGTAGCCCGGGAAATGGTGGCCTCCGGGCAATGGCTGCTGCCCATGCGGGGCGGCGAACTCTACCCGGACAAACCACCGGTGTTCATGTGGGCCATCGCCTTTTTCTACTGGCTGACCGGCAACCTGAAAATCGCGTTTCTGCTACCGAACGCCCTGTGTAGCCTGCTAACCCTGGGCCTGGTGTTCGATCTGGGCACACGCTTGTGGAACCAACGCACCGGCGCCATTGCCGCACTGCTGCTGATGCTGGCACCCCAGTTCCTGATTCAGGCCCAGCGAGCCCAGATTGATGCCATGGTGGCCTGCTGGATCATGGTGGCCTGTTACGGTCTGATCCGGCATTTTTTCGTGCAGCCGTCCTGGCGTTGGTATTTCGTGGCCTGGGCCTTTATGGGGCTTGGCATTATTACCAAAGGGGTTGGCTTTCTGCCCGCCTTGCTGTTCATTCCGATACTGGCCCTGAAACTGCAGGACACCTCTCGATTTCAGGGCACACTCCGCTGGCGCTGCGCCCTCGGGCCCCTGGCCATGCTGTCCGTTGTGGCCGCCTGGCTGGTACCGATGGTTCTGGCTGTCAATCACCTGGGCACCGACGAGGCCCTGGCTTATCGCGACAATATTCTGTTCAAACAGACCGGCGAGCGCTATGCCGATTCCTGGGGGCACATTCAGCCCTGGTATTACTACCTCGCCAATGTGATTCCCTCGCTGTGGTTTCCGTTGCCGCTGCTATTCCTGGCGCTGCTGAGGCCCGTTCGTAAGATTCTCAAACACAGGCTGGACGTTGTGGTTCTGCTGGCGTGGGTCATATTGGTGGTGGTGTTTTTCAGTCTGAGCCCGGGCAAACGCGGAGTGTATGTGCTGCCAGCTCTGCCGGCACTGGCCCTGAGCCTGGCCCCGGCATTGAGTGGACAAAACCCGGCACGCTGGTTCGGGGCAGTCATCAGTGCTCTGCATCTGCTGCTTGGTGCAGCCTTGATTACCCTGGGCGTGCTAGCCTGGAATGACCACCCTCGTCTGGTGGAAAAGGTCGCTGACTACACTCAGGATCCGGCCCGACTGCACGAAGCCGGCACCCTGTTGTTCACACTTGGGCTTATCTGGGTCGCAAGTCTCATGGCGCTCTGGCACTCCCGGGCACTCGAGCGCTGGTTCATTGCCCTGATGGTGAGTTGGCTGGTGTTCACAACCTGGGGTTATCGAATTCTCGAGCCATTGCGCACACCCAGGAATGTGCTCGCCGTAGCCGAGCAGACCGTGCCTGCCGGCGGGCAAATTGGCATGATCAATTTCCGGGAACAGTTCATTCTGTTTTCAAAACGGGACTTTACCCATTTCAGTTACTTCAGCAACAGGGAACAGGAAAGCCGCAACGCTTGGCTCTGGATGCGGGAGACACCGGATAGCTATCTGATTGTGGCAGGGGATGGAGAGCTTGGCTGTTTCAATAAGCAGGGTGCCCGACCGCTGGGCACCGCTCACCGGGATACCTACGTGCTGCTGAGCGACCAGGACATGACTGACAGCTGTGAACCACCGGACAAGGTGACACGCTTTACCACCGAAAACCCCGGGGAGTGGCTGGACTGATGCGACTCTGAGAACACCGCAAACTTTGCTGGTCTCACGTACAATGGGCGCTTTTGAATTCTCAAGGAGGCGCCCTTGCTCCCTCGCTCGCGGATTGCACAAGAATGGCAGGCTTTCTGGCTGGCACTGGGATTCCTGACTCGTATCCCCATGCTCGTCCGGATTGATTACTCCCAGCGCCTGATGAACCAGAGCAGCGTCTATTTTCCCCTGGTGGGCCTTCTGCTCGGCCTTGGCTATTGCGCCGCCTATTTTCTGTTCTCACTGGTGGCCAGCCCGCTGGCAGCCGTTATCCTGGTGGTTATTCTGCACCTGTTTATCACCGGGGCCTTCCACGAAGATGGCCTGGCCGACAGTGTTGATGCTCTCGGCGGCGGCTATACCGTTGAAAAACGGCTGGAGATCATGAAAGACAGCCGGATCGGAACCTATGGCACGGTGGCACTGGTGATGGCCTTGCTGCTGAAAGTAGCCCTGCTGGCTGAGGCTGAATTGATCTGGCTTGCGTTGCTGGTGGCACCTGCGGTTTCCCGGCTGACACCACTGATATTGATGGCCTGCCTGCCGTACGTCACTGACCCCGACAAGAGTAAATCCAAGCCGGTGGCAGACGGTTTCTCCCGCAGCCGTTTGCTGGCGGCGGCAGGCTTTGTGTTGTTGCTGGCATCCGGATTATCACTCTGGCAGCCGTTACTGATTCCCGCAGCCATAACCGCCGTCCTGCTGGTTGCTGTGTTCTGGGGCAGCTATCTTCGTAGCCAGCTCGGTGGCTACACCGGCGACACCCTGGGCGCAGCTGTCGTGTTCAGCGAACTGGCGCTGTTGCTGGCTCTCTAACACGCCGGAAATCGTCAGTTATCCACCGTGAACGACACTATCCGGGACAGGTGGCTGATGGGCATTTCCGTCTCTTCGTGCCAACGGTTGAACGCCTCCTGGGCCTGGCTCATGCCTTTCTTGCTGGCCGGTGAGGCATCCAGAATTCCGGCCCGGGTCAGGGCGGTAACCACATCGTGGGACAGGATAAAGCCATCCCAACCCACCCGGCGCAGGAAATACTGGGCCGAGTTCCCGCCCAGACGCTCACCGTTACGCTTCAGGTAAAGCAGCAGCCCCACCTGATCGGTCGACGGCCACTGGGCCAGAAACTGACCAAAGCTACCATGATCTTTCGCCACACCCATGATCATCCGGGCATTTTCCGGCACGGTTCGGATCTTCTGCATGTTGCGAACAATACGCTCGTCTGTAGCCAGCTGCTCCAGCACTTCCGGCGGCACCTGCTGCCAGTAGGCGGGCACAAACCCTTCGAATGCCGCCTCAAAATCCGGCCACTTGTTCTCGATCACCCGCCAGACAAAACCAGCCTTGAAAATGCATCGGGTGATCTCGGACAGGTAACGGTCGTCGCCGATCTCCGCCAGACGATGCTTTTCAATGACCGGTGGCAACAGAGATTTCAGGGCCTGTTCGCCACCCTTCCGGGCCAAGGCCTGCTGGTAAAACACAGAAAACTTCATCTCACCCCCTGAACAGAAGTCCCAAGTCGGGTCGGATCGTACCCAATTCGGGACCTATGAGGAAAACGATAATAGTTTTTTATGGTACCCATCACCCCCCGGCGAGGTGCTTTTCCAGTTTCCTATGCGCAATCGGCTGCCCCCAGCTATTCCCATGCACCAGATCTTCCAGCGGCAGCCGGGAACGCCAGCCTTTGGACTGTAATTCCGGTTGCTCCAGGAATTCACTGACATAGCCCAGGCAGAGATAGGCCAGCGGGTATACATGATCCGGCAACTGCAGGATATTCGACAGCACATCCTGATCCAGAATACTCACCCAGCCCACGCCAATGCCCTCGGCCCGTGCTGCCAGCCAGAGGTTCTGCACCGCCAGGCAGGTACTGAACAGGTCCATTTCCATAATGGAGTTACGCCCCAGGACATTGGGACCGCCGCGGGATCGATCACAGGTGATGCAGAGGTTGATGGGGCTTTCCAGAATGCCCTGCAGTTTCAGGCTCCGATAGGTTTGCTGGCGCTCGCCGGTGTAGTTTTCCGAGGCCTTTGCGTTTTCCTCGTTAAAACTTTCCAGCACCTGCTCGCGCACCGCCAGGCTGTCAATCACGATAAAATCCCAGGGCTGCATGAAGCCGACCGACGGGGCATGGTGGGCAGCTCTCAGGATGCGCGCCAGAACCTCCTCCGGAATGGCATCTGGCAGGAACTGGGAGCGCACATCCCGGCGCTCGAAGATGGCCCGGTACAGGCCTTCGCGCTGGGCATCGGTGAAGGGATCATTCGGGTTACTCACAACTGCAACAGCCTCCTTAACCGCTCTATGTCCAGGCACTGCTCCACCTGATCGGCCAGGCGATCAAGTTGCTGCAGACGGTGACGCTGGTAGTCCACCGACTGCTCGCCCTGTGTTTTAAGGCCTGCCCAGGCCAGAATGGCATGGCAGGCGGCTGGCTCGTCGAAGACGCCGTGGATGTAGGTACCCGCCACCTGGCCATCCGCACTGACGGCGCCATCCGGCCGGCCTTCCAGCTCTGCAAATGGGCGCACCAGCGCGGCGCCTTCGGTGACACCGTTGTGCATTTCATAGCCTTTCAGAGCGCCTGTCACCGCCGTGCTGACAACATGAGAGGTCAGCCCGCCATTTACCATTCGGAGCTGCTTGCCCGGCACCATACGGGTAACCATTTCGAACAGGGCCAGGCCCTCGGTAGTGCCGGCTTCACCCTCCAGCCCTTCCGGGTCTTCCACTTTTAGCCCCAGCATCTGGAAGCCGCCACAGATACCCAGTAGCTTGCCGCCATACCGCAGGTGTTTCTGGATGGCTTCCGGCCAGCCTTGTTGCTTCAGCCACTGCAGGTCGTGCCGGGTGCTTTTGCTGCCGGGCAAGATAATCAGATCCGCTGGCGGAATGGGTTCATCCGTCCCCACGAACACCAGGTCAACGCCCGGGTGGAGTCGCAACGGATCAAAATCGTTGTGGTTGCTGATCCGAGGCAATATCGGCACCACCACTTTCAGGGCGCCGGCCTCACTGGTGCCGGCGGCACTGACGCTGTCTTCTGAGTCGATCACCAACCCGTGCAGGTATGGCAAAACCCCGAACACCGGCTTGCCCGTGTGTTCCGTCAGCCAGTCCAGCCCGGGCTCCAACAGCGCAATATCGCCCCGGAACCGGTTGATGATAAAACCCGCCGTCCTGTCCCGCTCACTGTCGGAAATCAACGCCAGCGTACCCACCAGCTGGGCGAAAACCCCGCCCTTGTCGATATCCCCTACCAGCAACACCGGACAATCAGCAGCTTCGGCAAAACCCATGTTGGCAATGTCGTTGGCCCGCAGATTGATTTCCGCGGGGCTGCCGGCGCCTTCGGCGATGACCACATCGTAGCGGGCACTCAGTGCCTGCCAGCTCGCCATCACCGAATTCATCGCCTCAGCTTTGTAGGCGTGGTAATCCAGGGCATCCATATTGCCATGGACCTTGCCCCGCAAGATCACCTGGGCGCCGCAATCGCTCTGGGGTTTCAACAACACCGGGTTCATGTCGCTGTGGGGCTCCAGGCCACAGGCCAGGGCCTGTAACGCCGTGGAACGGCCAATCTCGCCGCCATCCACGGTGACTGCACTGTTCAGGGCCATGTTCTGGGGCTTGAATGGCGCGACTGAGACCCCCTGCCGGGCCAGCCAGCGACACAGCGCCGCCGCCACCGTGGTTTTGCCAGCATCCGAGGTGGTGCCCTGCACCATCAGGGTGGGCATTTACAGCTCCACACCCTTCTGGGCCTTGATGCCCTGATCCTTGAAGGCGTGCTTGACCACACCCATTTCGGTCACGGTGTCGGCCAGGTCGATCAGTTCCTGGGGAGCACCACGGCCGGTGACCACCACATGCTGCATCTCCGGCCGGGCCTGCAGGTCATCCAGCACCCGGTCCAGATCGATGTAGTCGTACTTCAGCGCGATATTCAGTTCGTCCAGCAGAATCAGGTCATAGCTGTCGTCTTTGAGCATGTCAGCTGCGATATTCCACGCTTCAGTCGCACTCTGCACATCCTGTTCCCGGTTCTGGGTGTCCCAGGTGTAGCCCTGTCCCATCACGTGGTAGGTCACGTTCGGCAGGCTCCGGAAGAACGCTTCCTCGCCGGTGCTGAAAGCGCCCTTGATAAACTGGACGATGCCCACTTTCATACCATGGCCCAGGGCCCGGGCCACCATGCCAAAGCCGGAACTGCTTTTGCCCTTGCCGGGGCCCGTGAGCACCAGCAACACGCCCTGTTCTTTCTGGGCTCTGGCAATGCGTTCCTGCATGATCTTCTGTTTTGCTGCCATGCGCCTGGCATGGCGTTCGGGGTCTTTGGCGCGTTCTTTCACAGGATCTCCTTCAGTCGTTCGCCGGAGCAAACAGGCGAATGTCATCTTTATTCAGCTCAATCAGTTTCTGGTCATAAAGGCCTTCCAGTGCGTCGCGCACCAGCATTGACTCGGTTGGTCCCCAGCAGGCCTGACCATCCGGGTACAACAGCAAAACATGACTGCACCATCGCGCGGCCAGATTAAGATCGTGCAGACACATGAAGATGCCCTTTTCGCGGTGGGCACAGGCACTCAGCAGACGCATGACCTGAACCTGATGATGTAGGTCCAGATGGTTTGTCGGTTCATCCAGCAACCAAACCGCCGGATCCTGAGTCATCAGGGTTGCAATCGCTACGCGTTGTCGCTCTCCGCCTGACAGGGTATTCAACAAACGCTCGCCGAGCTCTCTGAGATCCAATGCTCCCAGAGCGGCCTCTGCCCGGTGGATATCCTCCGCCTGCTCACTTTGCCATACCGAAAGCCAGGGGTGACGGCCAATCAACGCAGTCTCGAGCACCGTTGCAGGAAAGCTGTCTTGTCGGTCCTGAAATACCAGCCCCAACTTTCGGGCCAGTTCACGCCGGGGTATGGCAGCCAACTCAACATCATCAAGCCATACTTCGCCACACCGGGGTGCTTTCAGTCCTGCCAGGGTATGCAATAACGTGGTTTTCCCCGCACCGTTCGGCCCCAGAACCCCCCAGATCTGTCCGGGCGCCACGTCCAGGTTCAGCTTCGCACCGTTCGAACGTCCGGGAATATCGATAATCAGCTCGCGAGCAGAGAGAGTCGTCATCATCGACTCCGGTGAAGCAGATAAAGGAAAGTGGGTACGCCCAGCAAGGCGGTAATCACACCCACCGGTAGTTGCTCAGGCGCAATCACAGTCCGGGCCAGAGTATCAGCCAGAACCAGCAAGGTGCCGCCTGCCAAAGCACTTGCCGGTAAGATGATCCGTTGGTCATTCCCCAGCACGAGACGCAGCATATGGGGCACAATCAGGCCAACAAAACCGATGCTACCCACCGAGGTGACCGCCGTTGCGGTCAGCAGGCTGGCCAACAGGTAGATGCTCCATTCCAGAGGGCGAACAGACACACCCAGAGCCGCGGCCTGCAATGGTCCCCTCGCCAGTACATTCAAGCTACGAGCCAGTGGCAGCAAGGCAATAACCGCAAGCATCAGCACCACGATGGAGGGCCAGGGCAGACGCGCATAAGACACATCGCCCATCAGCCAGTACAGCATACCCGGCAACTGATGAGCGGGGGTGATGGCAAGCATCAGGGTAATGGCCGCTCCCCAACCAGCGGCGGTCACCACTCCGGTAAGCAGCAATCGCGATGGGGTCCAGCTGCCGGTACCGTGGGCCAGCCCAAACACCAGCAGAGTCGCAAACAGGGCGCCAGCAAAGGCGGCGCCAGACACCAAAACCATGCCAGCCCCCGCAAGCATGGCTAGCAGCGCACCGGTGGCAGCACCACCGGACAGCCCCAGAACATAGGGATCGGCCAGCGGATTTCGCAACAATACCTGCATCAATGCCCCGGCGATCGCCAGCAAACCGCCAGCAGCAAACGCCGAGAGCGTCCTGGGTAAACGAAGATCAATCAGAAGGGTTCGATCCAGCGTATCACCCTGCCCGAGAACAACCTGCCACAGATCACCGGGCGGGATAGTAACACTGCCGACGGCGAGGGAGAGCGCACAAGCCAATGCCGCAATAACCGTCAGTATTGTCAGCGCTCGCATCATCCCCGGTCCCTCAAGCGGTTCCTTGTGTTATTACAACCGAGCACGCGCCATATCCAGTTTCTCGCAAACCGTGCGTGCTCCATCCAGCAAACGCGGCGTGGGGCGTGAAATGGGCGAGGCCGGAATGATAAACAAATTATCCGCCGCTACCGCCGCCATCGCGCCAAACTCCCTCCAGCGCTCAAGGCTTGTATAACTGTTGCCGTCTTCATCGGTGCCGCCCGACAGGATGGCTTCGGGGTCTCCGGCCAGAACATCTTCCGGCCCGATACGCGGCACCAGGCGAGCCATCTCACCAAAAATATTCTGGCCACCGCACAAAGAAATCACCTTTCCGATCAGATGCTCATCATTGATCGTCATCAAAGGCTGATCCCACACTTGATAAAACACACGAATGGGTTCACGCCCCCGATATTGCTTCGCCAATGCGGCAATTCCCTGTCGAAACCGGGCCGCCTCCGCATAACCCTCAGACTCTGTACCCGCGAGCGACGCCAGCCTCTCCAGCACCGAGGACACACCTTCAAACGTTCGTGGCTCAATCGCAAAACTGGCCATGCCAAGCTGATCGAGCATAGTGACCTGCTCAACCGGATTACCAGACACCCAGGTAACCACCAGATCCGGCTTGAGAGCGACCAACGCCTCCAGATCAATCCGGGTATGGCTCCCGACATTGGGCAACATTTCAGCCTCCGGGGGATAATCGCTGTAATCAACAACAGCGATAACCTGCTCACCAGCACCCGCGGCAAACGCCAGCTCCGTCGCCCCGGGGGATAGTGTCACGATGCGCTGGGCAGGCCCGGGCAAACAAAGCTCCACTCCGTTATCGTCCGTGGCACAGACATCAGCCACCACATGGCTGGAGAGCATCAGGAAAAGCACGAAAACCCGAATGACTATCATGAGACCTCCTGAGCGCTGGCTAACTCTGAACTATTTGTCATTTATTGACGACCTCTTGGCCACACCGTAAACTCTTACTCAAATTTTTTATCCGTAGCAGGTGCCCACCTCAAGCGCGACAACTGTTCGACTGAGCGATGGGTGAAACTGGGAAGTTCGGTGAAATTCCGACGCTGCCCCCGCAACGGTATGCGGTACGAGAGGAATGGCCCTGAGCCAGCCACTGCAGCAAAACGCTGTGGGAAGGCATCCTACTCTGGCAAGAATGCCAGCCGCAAGCCCGGAGACCGGCCTGCTACCGGCTATCAGTGCTTTTGACGGAGGGTCAGAACACGGAGCAGGCGTATATGCCTCTTCTCTTTTGGTAGCTGTTCAGGCAACCAGAAACCGCAACAATGCTGGTTGCAGACGCAGAGAAATGCAGCCGGTGCCCATCTCCCTGATGAAGAAAATCGTTATCTCCATTTTTTCGCTGATGGCCACCAATGTCATCGCAGAAGATACACTTCCTTTTATCGTGGTGGAAGCCACTCCCATCAACGCCGCCAGCGATGTAGACCCCAGCCAGGCGACAGGCCCCGTGCGCGTTCTGGATCGGTCCAGCATCGAAAACCGGACCGCTTCAGTCGCTGATGTTCTTAGCGATCAGGCCGGCGTCCAGATCCGACAAAGCGGCGGACTGGGAAGCGCCTCATCAGTGTCCATTCGAGGATCGACCTCGCGGCAGGTACAGGTTGTTCTGGACGGCATGCTACTGAACGATCCGGTCACCGGCGGTGTTGACCTCGGCAAACTGTCGTTGACTGATGTCAGCCGTATTCAGGTGTACCCCAGTGGAGCCCCAGCACAGCTGCCTCAGGCGGGCATCGGTGGTGTGGTGGTACTGGAAAGTCTTGGCAAAGACATCGAGGATGCCACCAGCATCAATGTCGGCGCTGGTTCCTTTGACACTTACCGAACCGGCCTCTTCAACAGCGGCAGCCACGACGATTTTTACTATTGGGTGTCGCTTGATCGACAAACCAGCAATAACGACTTTGAATACCCCAACGCCAGTGACTGGTTCAATCCGAATGATGGCGATAACACCAAGCGGCGCAATGCGGATTATCAACAGGATGCTGTCAGCACGAAACTGGGCTGGGAGATCAGCCGGACAGCCCAGGTCGACGCTCTGTTCCAATACACCCATTATGAGCAGGGTGTGCCAACCATCCAGAACTGGCGGGACAACGATGCGTCTCTGGCGAACGAAACTTTTCGCCTACAACTTCAGGGGCAGGAACGTGGATGGTTCCAGGGCAAGCTGCACTCCAGCCATCGCCTGATTGTCGGCGATATCACCGAGCATTACGACAATACCAGCGGGCGGGTAGGTCTCGGAGTCTCCGATGTAAAAACCGACACACAACAGCTTGGGCTGGTGAATACCCTCTCAGCTTTACTTGGCAACCACACCATCACACTGAGCGTTGATACCACCCACTATGACTACCAGCAGGACGACAAACAGGATACTGAGCCTCGAGATGAACGGGAGCGGTTCCAGCTAACCTCGTCGTTATCCTATGCCTGGCAGAGTATCGATAACCGTTGGAAGACGCAGGCAGCTATCCGTCAGGTGCACGTTCAGGACGAATCCGATGAATCGCTTGCCGATGGAACCACCGAGTCGACCCGCTCGCGCGACAATCACACCAGCTGGCAACTCGGGCTGACCCGCGTGATTCATGATAACTGGACACTCTCCGGCAACATTGCAAACAACGTGCGCGTTCCTACCCTTCAAGAGCTATACGGTCAGCAGGGGCTGTTTATCGGCAACCCGGACCTGCAGCCAGAAGAATCGATGAACTACGACCTGACACTGCGCACAGACCAGGGCTGGGGTCATGCCGAAGCCACAGGGTATTTCCGGGTGCTGGACCCTGCTGTGATCGCAACCTACGACGCCCGCGGCGTCGGTCGTTATCGCAACCTGGAAGCCGAGGTTTATGGCGTGGAGCTGGATGCGGTTTTTTCCATCACCCCCGCCTGGTCCCTCTACGGCAATGCCACGGTACAGGAGTCGGAAAATACCGACAAGTCAGTGCGCACGCGTTTCGAAAAGCGGTTGCCGGGTATTTATCACGAATCGTTTCTTGCCGGTACCCGCTGGCGTTTCAGGCCCTTCCAGATCGACCTGTCCTATCAGGTGGACGATGAACTCTATTATGACTCCGCCAATATCCTGGAGGCTGATGCCAGAGAGACGCTTAACGCAACGGTGCAATGGCAACGGATCTGGCCGGACAAGAGCATGACTGAGGCACGACTGGAAGTTCGCAACATCACCGACGAAATCTACCAGGATTTCAATCGGTTCCCTGGCCCCGGACGCGGCTGGTTTATCAACATCAAGCATTCCCTCTAACCATTACAAGGGTTATACCATGAACCACACGGAACTATTTTCACTGCGCCAAGGCACCCTTGCTGCGCTTGCACTGACCATCGGACTGACCGGTTGTGGTGGGGATTCCTCGTCTTCAACACTTGATCCTGTGATTACCGAGAACGTCGGGGTCGTTGCCACGGCGGCCGATGACTACACCTCCGGTGAGGTAGAACTGGTATCAATACAAGAAACTGGAATGCAAGCTTCGGGCGGTTATTTCAGCGGCATTTCGGACATCACAGTGAATGGCTATGGTCAGCACTATTACCTGATCAGAAAGTTCTTTGGCGATCAGGTATTGAAGGTCGACATTGAAAACCCCGGGAAAGAAGTCTGGGAAGCCAGCACTTTGGAAGCCGGTGATCAGGGCAGCGCCAACCCGTACCAGATCGTCTTTGCCAATGAAGCCAAAGCGTACCTGCTCCGCTACGGAAAAAACGAGGCATGGGTTGTAAACCCTTCCGCCAACAGGGCTGAGGACTTTTTCACCGGCAAAACCCTGGATCTGAGCGTCTATGTACCCGCAGACAGTCAGGGCGATGTAGTTCAGATGTCAGCGGGTGCTGTCGTCGACGGCAAACTGTTTATCACCATGCAACGGCTCGATAGCAATTACAGCCCCACCAATGACGGATACGTTGCGGTTTTTGATACCACAACGGACACAGAAATCGAGACCAATGCCAGTGCTACCGACATAATGAAAGGCATCCCTCTCATTGGCCGGAACCCTTCCAACATCCAGCACGTTGATGGCATCGGGCTGGTCATCACCAACCTGGGAAGCTTTTCCGCACCCTTTGAGGGCACAAGCCTAGATGTCGTTGACCCTGAGACCTATCAGGTTTCTTCAATGATTCCAGACGCCGACATTGACACTCAGATCAATGATGTCGCCATCATCAGCCCGACTGAAGGTTACATACTGAACTACGCGGGCTGGCAGAACATTTCACTGCAGTCCTTCAATCCGTCCGAGGGCGCAACCTCGCTGGCCACGGTCAACAATCTGACCGGAATGGACTTCCGAGATATCGAACTGAGTCCTGAAGGCCGCCTGTGGTTGGCAGATGCCACTCTGTCGAATCCGGGCGTGCGGGTCATCGACCCTTCCGACAACAGTCAGGCCGATTTCATTGAAACCTCACTGCTACCCATCGCGATCAGCTTCGGCACGGTGGTCACCAATCCTTGACCTCGACAGCGGGCGGCTTTGGTGGCCGCCCGCCCACTGCCCTACCAGGCGCTCTAACGCCTGTTCCAGTCTGTGCCATTCCTGCTCAGTGCCCGGAAGTCCGACTCTGATTGCAAGGGGATTCTCGAACAACCTCACCAGGATACCCTTATGCGCCAGTTCATGGTGAAGGTCGTTAGCCCGGGCGTGTCTCAAATAACGGAACAGAATCGTGCCGTCACTGAGTCCAAGCCCTGACTCAGATAACAGATCACCCAATCGTTGGCTCTTGTGTTCAAGCTGATCCTTTGCCTGCAACTGCCAGGCCCTATCCTGAAGCATTTCCGCCATTATATAGCGCGCTGGTCCGCTCACGGGCCAGGGGCCCAGCTCAGACATCAAAGCTCTGCCCGTCTCTGCCTCAGCTATCACAGCGCCTGCGCGCAACCCGGCGAGGCCGAAGAACTTGCCCATGGACTTGAGGACGATCAGTCCTTTCAGGGCCCCCGCAGCTATCAGGCTCTGTTGGTCACAAGCCGGCAAAAAGGCCTCATCAACTATTAGCCAACCTTGCCGCGCTCGCAGACGTTCCCACCAAACCAGCAACCGTTCAACGGGGATCAGCTCCCCCGTCGGGTTATTCGGCTGTATCCAGACCACCACATCAACGGAATCCAGCCACGCCAGCTCCGCTTGCATTGTCGCCTGTTCAGGAATCGCCACCACGTCGAAACCCGCTCGCCGCCAGGCATGACCATGCTCACGATAACCGGGCATGGGCACGGCCACCCGACCGAAACCATGCTTACGGGCACGAACCGCTGGCAGGGCCATGATCGCCGCCTGGGAACCCGCTACGGGTAGGCAGCAGGCACGCTCCGGCGCCCCGGCCCAGATACGGATAATCTCTTCCAGCCCATCTTCCGGCTCCGGCAGCCGTTGCCATACCTCCGCCGGAATTGCCGGAACCGGCCAGGGCACAGGATTAATACCGGTGGAGAGATCCAGCCATTGTTCCGGAGGAATGCCCCAGTGCTGAGCCGCTGCCCTCAGGCGACCTCCATGCTCCGGCAAATCAGCACCATCGAACGCTGTCACCCGATACCTCCTGACCAGAACGCATTCAGAGTTGCGGCCAAGGCCAACAACACCAACAGCCACAACATCACGCCACGCTGAACCAGGGAAATCGCGCCCTCCACGGTTTGCGCCGTGGCGCCTTGCCCGCTGCCCAGCAGCGGTCGCTGCTTCACGCCACCGGAATACGGCGCCGGGCCGCCCAGAGTGACACCGAGCGCGCCCGCTCCTGCTGCCATCACCGGGCCGGCGTTCGGACTGTCCCAGGCCCTGGACTGTTCACGCCAGCATTTCACGGCCAGCCGGGTATTGCCCAGCAACGCATAGGTCAAGGCAGTTAGCCGGGCAGGCACCCAGTTCATAGCATCATCGAGCCTGGCGGCGCAGCGCCCGAAATACAGATATCGTGGCGTCCGGTAGCCCCACATGGCATCCAGCGTGTTCACCAGCCGGTGCAAAACCAGTCCGGGCAAGCCAGCGACCAGATACCAGAACAAGCTTGAAAACACCGCATCCGCGCCATTTTCCAGCATGGATTCCGAAGCGGCGGCGGCAACGCCTTCGTCGGTCAGCGCTGCAGCGTCGCGGCTGACAATTTGGCCAACCGCCAGCCGGGCCCGGGCGCCATCCCCGGACGCCAACGCAGTCGACACCGCCCGACCATGCTCCGCCAGCCCCCGTAATGAAATGGCAAGCCAGACACCGGCCACCTGAGTGAGCAGCCACAGCCAGCCCTCCAGCAGGAATTGCAGCAGAATTGCCAGCACGACGGCTGGCATGACCGCTACCAGGGTCGCCAGCAACCCCCGCAAAAGGCTTTGCGTCGGGAATGACGGCTGATCATTCAGGCGTTGCTCCAACAGGGATGCCCACCGGCCGAAACCCACCAGCGGATGCCATCGCCGGGGCTCACCCAAGAGCCAATCCACCAAAACCGCGGCACCGCACACCAGCGCTGCAACCACAAACGTATCCAAAGCCGGTCTCCGTAAATCAAGTGCCGGTAAGTCTAACCGACCGATCACTGAACTTGACAGTCTTGCCTCCCGGTTAGACCATCGTGGGTTTTCCGCCCACAAGGACCCATCGCCATGGCACTGCCCGACAGTTGGTTGAAGTCACCCCCAAGGCCCTCGGTTCAGCACACCGCGCTTGCCGCCGAACGCCAGCAGGTACTCACCAAGCCACCCGGCTCTCTCGGGCAACTGGAAAAGCTCGCCATCAACCTGGCGGGCCTGAACGGCAGTGACAAACCCAGCGTTGATCCGGTGCGAATGGCGGTGTTTGCCGGTGATCACGGAGTTTGCGCCGAAGGTGTTTCAGCATTTCCGCAGGCAGTCACCGCCCAGATGATCGCCAACTTTGCCAGCGGTGGCGCCGCCATCAGCGTGATGGCCGAGGAACTCGGTGCCAGCCTGGAAGTGGTTAACCTGGGTACGGTTGGCGAAGTACCGGAATTACCCGGCGTCATACACCAGATTATCGCCCCCTCTACGGCCAACATGGCAAAATCACCGGCCATGTCCTCGCGCCAGGTTGAATCCGCGTTATACAGTGGCGACGATGCCGCCAGGCGTGCCGTAAACGCTGGCTGCCGCCTGTTTATTGGTGGCGACATGGGCATCGGCAACACCACCAGTGCCGCCGCATTGGCCTGCGCCCTGCTGGGCCAGCAGCCCACCACCCTCGTTGGCCCGGGCACCGGGCTGAACTCCGAAGGCGTTGCCCGCAAGGCCCGCATTGTTGAGAAGGCCTTGCACCGACATGGTCCCGACCGGGATCCGCTGACGGTACTGGCCTCTTTGGGAGGCTTTGAAATAGCCGCACTGACGGGCGCCATAATGGGCTGCGCCGCACGCCGGATCCCGGTGCTGGTGGATGGTTTTATTGTCTCAGTCGCTGCACTGGTGGCCGTGCATCAACAACCGACTGCGCGCGAGTGGCTTCTGTTTGCACATCGGTCAGCCGAACCCGGCCACAGTGCCGTGCTGGAGGCACTTGATGCCTCGCCGCTTCTGGATCTTGGCATGCGCCTGGGCGAAGGCAGTGGCGCCGCCGTTGCCGTTCCCCTGTTACGCGCCGCCTGCACGCTGCATAACCGGATGGCCAGTTTTACCAACGCTGGCGTCAGTGGCAAAGCGGAAGAATAGCCCTATGACCACCACAGTAATCGACCTGATACGCCACGGCGAACCGGAAGGTGGCCAGATGTTCCGGGGCAGTAAAGACGACCCTTTGAGCGACACCGGGTGGCAACAGATGATAGCTGCCATCGCCGAGGGTGATCGGTGGGACGCCATCGTCAGTTCACCCATGAAACGGTGCCGACGCTTCGCCCAGCAACTAGCCGAGGAACACAGGATTCCACTGCACATCGAAGAAGATCTTCGGGAGATCGGCTTCGGTGAGTGGGAAGGGTTGACCGCAGAGCAGATCCAGGAGCGTTATGGGGATCACCTCAACCACTTCTGGCAGGACCCCATCAACTTCCTCCCCCCCGGCGGTGAAGCTGTGACGGATTTCTACCAGCGCACCATCGATGGTTTTGATCGGTGGCAGCAAACCCTAGCCGGCAAACGGGTCTTGGTGGTCTGCCACGGAGGCGTGATTCGCATGGTGCTGGCCAATGTGTTGGGCATTCCGCTGGAAAAATCATTCACCGGCTTCGCCGTCCCTTACGCCTGCCGCAGCCGGATACAGGTGGACCAGTCCGAATTCGGTGTGTTCCGCAGCCTGATCAGCCACCAGCCTTGAGGGTAATTGGTAAACCCGCCACGGCCATCACCACCTCATCACATCGCTGGGCCAGGGCCTGATTGAGCCAGCCCAGCTCGTCGGCAAAACGGCGGGTAAGCGGGTCCATGCCGATGGTTCCGAGCCCCACTTCGTTGGTCACAATCACCAGAGGGCCGGGATAGGCCTCAACCGCCTCCAGAAAGGCCGCCCGCTCGGGCTGGAACAAGGAGCCGTCGGCAAACAACAGATTGCTCAGCCACAGGCTCATACAGTCCACCAACAGCAACGGTGGCTCTCCCAGACCGCTGGCATACACTGACAATACCCGGCCCAGGCGCAGCGGCTCCTCAACCAGCTGCCAGTGATCGGGACGCAGCTGCTGGTGACGCTGGATACGCAGTGCCATTTCATCATCGCCTGCAGTGGCGGTCGCCACATAAACCACGTCGTTACCGGCCGCTTTGGCCCTCTGCTCAGCCAGCCCGGTCTTACCGGAGCGAATCCCGCCGGTTACCAGTAACTTGTTGACCATAAACCTTTCTCCAGCCCGCCACATTCCGTCGCCAAGGTACACCAACCGGACAGACAACTGCTATAGTTTGGCCAGACTCTGGAATAACCGGTCAGCCAACCGCAAACATTTAATCAAGACTCAGTCACTCTGGAGAGCCCATGCAGGCCGAACTGTTGGACATCCGCAACCACATTGCCCAATACCCCCCGTTCAATGACATGCCTGAAGAACTTCTTGAACGAGTTGTCAGCGGTATTGAGGTGGTCTACTACCGCGCCGGCACCCAGATACTTGAACTCGGCCAGACCAATCATTGGCTCCACTATATCCGCAGCGGCGCCGTGGAGATTTTCCGCCGCTCCGGTGAGCTGTACAACCGCGTGGGCGAGGGCGAAATCTTTGGCCAGTTCGGATTGATGATGAACAAGAAAGTCCGGTTCCCCGCCAAAGCCATCGAAGATTGCCTGATCTACAAGATTCCGGATACCACCTTTCAGCATCTGTGGGAAACCGACGAAAACTTTGCAGACTTTGTTGAGATTGAAGACCGCAGCCGACTGCGTTCGGCGGTTTCGCGTAGAGAGAAATCCAACGAACTGATGACCGCCAAGGTTACCCGCCTGATATCCCGGGAACCGGTTTCCGCTCCGACCACCGTTCGCCTGCAGGAAGCCGCCAGAATCATGACAGACAATGGCGTATCGGCGCTGCTGTTGATGGATGAAAGCGGCGAACGCCCGAAATTGCAGGGCATCATCACCGACCGGGATCTACGTACCCGTGCGGTTACCCATGCCCTGGCCTCGGAAACCCCGATCAGCGACATCATGTCGGAAGGGCTGATCACCATCAGCGCCCGCTCCTTCATCTTCGAAGCCATGCTCACCATGCTCCACAACAACGTGCACCACCTGCCGGTGATGGAAGGCGACGAAGTGCGCGGCGTGATCGCGCTGTCTGATATCGTCAAATACGAAAGCCAGAGCAGCCTGTACCTGGTGAGTAACATCTACCACCAGAACGACGTCAAAGGCCTGAAGAAAATCAGCCGTGAAGTGCGCGACAGCTTCGTGCGCATGGTCAACGAAGACGCCAACTCCCACATGATCGGCAGTGCCATGGCCGGAATCGGCCGGAGTTTCAGCCAGCGGTTACTCGAACTGGGCGAAGAAAAGCTCGGCCCGCCACCGGTGCCCTACTGCTTCATGGCGCTGGGCTCTATGGCCAGGGACGAGCAGCTGGTGGTCACAGACCAGGACAACGCCATGGTGCTGGACGACAGCTTCGTCCCGGAAGAGCACGACGAATACTTCCTGGCCCTGGCCAAGTTCGTCTCCGACGGCCTGGCCGAGTGCGGCTACACTTACTGCACCGGCGACATCATGGCCACCAACCCGAAATGGCGGCAACCGCTGAGGGTCTGGAAAGACTATTTCACCGACTGGATCGATAACCCCAAGGCCGAAGCCCTGCTCAACAGCAACATCTTCTTCGACCTGGACGGCATCTACGGCGAAACCGACTTTGCCGAGCAGCTGAAAACCCTGATTGTGGAAAAAGCGGGAGGAAGTCAGCGCTTCCTCACGTTCCTGGCCAGAAATGCCCTGAACCGCACGCCGCCCCTGGGTTTCTTCCGCACCTTTGTGCTGGAAGAAGACGGCAAGCACCAGAAAACCTTCAACCTGAAACGCCGGGGCACCGCGCCGCTGTCTGACCTTATCCGGGTGCACGCGCTGGCCAGTGGCAGCCGCTCCCAGAACTCCTTCGAGCGCCTGAAGGACGTGGCCAACACCAAGCTGTTGCTGGACGACGACGCAGGCAACCTGCGCGATGCCCTGGAGTTCATCTCGATTGTCCGCATCCGCCACCAGGCGCTGGCCATTGAAGAGGGCCGGGAACCGGACAACAACGTGCGCCCCGAAGACCTGTCGCCGTTCGAACGCAGCCACCTGAAAGACGCCTTCCAGGTGGTCAGCAATGCCCAGAAATTCCTGCGCTTCCGCTACAACGCCGGAGCCACGCGGAATGTCTAACGCCATCGAAAGCAGCAACAGTAACCGGAACTGGCCAGACACCTACCGCCAGGGGGCTGAACAGGCAAAGGACACGCGGATTCGCGACTTTTACGATGCCGGCTGCCCGGATGCCACCACCCCCGTGCGCGACGTTCCGCTGGTCGCCCTGGACTTCGAAACCACCGGCCTGGACGTCAACAAGCACTCCATTGTCAGCATCGGCCTGGTGCCCTTTACCCTGGGCGGCATACAGCTCGGCGAGGCCTGGCACCAGATCGTCCGCCCGCAGCTGCCGCTGGAGCAGGACACCGTAACCATTCACGGCATCACCCACAGCGAAATTGAACACGCCCCGGACCTTGCCGAGGTGCTCGACCCCCTGTTCCAGCACCTCAAGGGCCGCATACCCGTGGTGCACTACCGCAACATAGAGCGGCCGTTCCTGAACATGGCCCTGCAATGGCGCCTGAAAGAACAGCTGCTCTTCCCGGTCATCGACACCATGGCCATCGAAGCCTACCTGCACCCCAAACGAAACCCCGGCCGGTGGCAGCAACTGATGGGGAAAAAGCCCATCTCTATCCGCCTGCCCGACAGCCGGATCCGCTACGGTCTGCCCCACTACGCCGGCCACAATGCGCTGATCGACGCCATCGCCACCGCCGAACTGTTCCAGGCCCAGGTCCTTAATCACTTCGGCCCGGATACGGCCATTGGCGACCTGTGGGTATAAGGACCCATAGCCCCTGCAGGCGCCAATCGCTAGAATAAAGGGCAAATCAGCCAAAGAGACCACAGTGACCGACACCATCACCAAACCTACGCCTCTGGACGCCTTCAAACGCGCCCGAAGAATGTGGCTGAAAGGGGAAAAGATCAGCCTGGCCGCCCTGGCCGATGACCTGCACATAGGCCGCGCCACCCTGTTCCGCTGGGTGGGCAACCGGGACCTGCTGATTGGTGAGATTCTCTGGTCCCTGTACGAACCTCTCTACAAAGAAGCCCGTGCCATTACCCCCGGCCATGGCGTCGACTATGTAGTTGGCGTGTTTCGTCACATCAACATGACCATCCTGCACTTTTCGCCACTGCGGAAATTCCTGCACCAGGATCCGGAATACGCGCTCAAGATGCTCACGTCATCCCATTCCACCCTGCACGCCCGCACGGTGGAAGTGAATACCCGCTTACTCAAGGATGAAGTACGCGCCGGGCACCTGAGCCCGCCCATGAACATACAGAGCCTGTCCTACTTCATGGTGCGCATCGCCGAATCCTGCCTGTACAGCGACATCATCGGTGGCCGGGAACCCCGGGACGAAGAACTCGAAGATGCCTGTACAGCGGTACGTATCCTGCTGGGCGGCAAGGTGTAGGGCCCAATCAATCCCAGGCATAAAAAAACCGGCACTGTTTCCAGCGCCGGTTTTTTTATGGTGTGACAGCGGCCAGAACGGCCGCGCCGGATCAACCAATCAGGTTGTAGACAAACACAATCGCCACGGCTACCGGAGTCACGTAGCGCAGCAGGTTGTGCCACAGGGCAAAGGCACCACCGTCCATGGCCAGGTCGCTCTTCAGAGACTCTTTCGCCACGAACCAGCCTACAAACACGGCCGTCAGCATACCGGACAGCGGCAGCATGATATTGGCGGTGAAGTAGTCCAGCAGGTCGAAGATGGTCTTGTCTTCAAAGGCTGCGAACATACCCAGCGGGGTCACGCCGGACCACACGTTCAGTGACAGGATCGAGGCAATACCCAGTGCCCAGCAGGCACCGCCGGCGACAATGGCACTGCCGGTACGGCCCAGGCTGGTTTTCTCTTCAACCCACTCAACCACCGGCTCCAGCAGGGAAATACCGGAGGTCCAGGCGGCAAACAACAGCAGGATAAAGAACAGCGCGCCAAACAGGCTGCCCATGGGCATGTTGCCGAACGCCAGCGGCAGGGTCTGGAAGATCAGGCCGGGGCCGGCACCGGCTTCCAGGCCGTTGGCGAATACCACCGGGAAAATGGCCAGGCCCGCCAGCAAGGCAACCACGGTATCCAGGATGGCAACACTGACAGCCGTGCGGCCAATCTTCACATCGTTACCGAGATAGGAGCCGTAGGCCATCATGATGGCCATACCCAGGCTCAGGGTGAAGAACGCATGGCCCAGGGCAACCAGGACGCCGTCAATGGTCAGGGCGCTGAAATCCGGGGTAAACAGGAAGCTGACCGCTTCGCCGAAATGACCGGTGGTGGTGGCATAGCCCACCACTACCAGCAGCAACACCAGCAGTGCCGGCATCAGGATGGTCGCAGCACGCTCCAGGCCACCCTTCAGGCCACGGGCTACCACCAGGATAACCAGCGCCATAAAGACGGTGTGCCAGAACAGCAACAGGCCGGGGTTACTCAGCAAATCACCGAACAAGGCGCCTACCGAGTCAGCCGTACCACCGGTGAAGTCACCCATGGCCGCGTGGCCGATGTAGGAAGCCGCCCAGCCGCCGATGACGGAGTAGAACGACAGAATGATAAAGGCCGCGAACATACCGATGATAGCAGAAATACGCCAACCCGGAGACGCCAGGTTGCGCTCTGCCACCAGCCGGAAACTGGTGATCGGGTTGTGGCGACCATTCCGGCCGATAAACACCTCGGCCATCATGATGGGAATACCGATGATGAAGATACAGAGCAGGTACACGAGAACGAACGCGCCGCCGCCGTTTTCACCGGTTACGTAGGGAAACTTCCACACGTTACCAAGGCCGACAGCAGAACCGGTTGCTGCCAGAATAAACGCGAGTCTGGAAGACCAGAGTCCGCGAGCCCCGGTACCGCTGTCAGCTGCGGAGTTGGACTGAGTCATGAGTTTTCTTCCTGTGCTTTTGGCTTTAGGAAATTACGGATTGTGAGTGCGCCGAGCCTGAGTGCTGGGGCAGTTGGGGCCGGATTCTGCCAGCACTGGCCAAATGATGCCAGTGTTGAAATGTTGTTCAGTTGTTTACGGCCGGCCCCCGGCCGGGAGATCAGGCCAGGGCCTGCCGCCGAAACCGGTTGTTCACCCACAGCGAGAACGCAATCACCAGGCCGCCGAGCGCAAGCCGCCCGAGGTCCGCATCCCGGTTCCAGATCAACAGGTTAACCAGCAAGCCGGCCGGCACCAGGGCATTGTTCATGATCGCCAGGGTGCCGGCATCCACCTGGCAACCGCCCCGGTTCCACAAATACAGCCCCAGACCGGAAGCCGCCAGGCCAAGCCAGGCCAGAATGCCCCACTGCAAGCCGGTAGCCGGCAGCTTGTCCGGATTACCGAACACCAGGAACGACGGCAGGGCGATGACCAGCGCGCCAAAGAAGAAATAACCGAAAGTGCGATAGCCCGGCAGCTCCAGCGGGTAACGCTGCATCACGTGTTTGTAGCCCACCTGGCCGGCGGCAAAGGTGAAATTGGCCACCTGCAACAACAGGAAACCGGTGATGTAGTCTTCGCTCAGGCCGTCGTAGCGGATAATGCCGGCGCCCAGGGTGGCGATGGCCGCAGCCAGCAGGGCCACCGGGGAAAACCGGCGGTACATGGCATCGTCCAGCAGGGTGACATACAGCGGAGTGAAGATGGTGAACAACAGCACTTCCGGCACCGTCAGGTAACTGAACGAGCGGTACAGGCACAGGTAGGTGATACCGAACTGCAGCATACCGGTGGCCATGATGCCCAGCTTCATGCCTCCGGGAACACCGCGCCAGCGGGTCAGGGGCAGGAATACCAGAGCTGCCAGCAACACCCGGCTGAGCACCGCAAAGTCGCTGTCTACCCGGCCAGCCAGGAATTCACCAATCAGGCTGAACGAGAACGCCCAGAGAATCGTAACCAGAACCAACAGTTTCATCGCGCGCCACCTGCAAAAATCCGGGCTGCTACTTTACTGATTTCTTCCGGCAATTGCAGTTTCTGAAGGCGTGCTTGTCCCTATAAGAACCAACACCGGCGATAGGGTATGATCTTCAGCCGGCCCAAGGCCCCCTATACGCTCTGCACAGAAACCCGGAACACCATGGACGAAAACCACCAACCGTTACCAGAAACCCGGCAACCACTGGTCAGCCGCACCCTTACTGAATGGAAAACCCTGGCCATTCTGGGCGGCCCCATCCTAATTGCCCAGCTGGCCCAGATGGCCAATGGTGTCATCGATACCGTGATGGCCGGCCACGCCAGTGCCGAAGACCTGGCCGGTGTCGGCATCGGCAGCAGCCTGTGGATGCCGCTGTTCCTGTTTTTCATGGGCCTGCTCGGCGCGCTGCAACCGATCATTTCCGGCTACAACGGTGCCCGCACCACCGGCAAGATCATGCCGGCTACCTGGCAGGGACTGTACATCGCCCTGGCCGGCACCGTAGTGATGGTGCTCTTGCTGACCAACGTAAAACCGGTGCTGTCGATGCTGAAGATGGAGCCCACCACCGCCGGCATAACCCAGGGCTACCTGGATGCCTTCGCCTGGGGCATTCCCGCCATGCTGCTGATGAACGCTCTGCGAGGCCTGACGGACGGGCTCGGGCACACCCGGGTGATCATGGCATTTTCGGTGCTCAGCACCCTGATCAACCTGCCCCTGAACTACATTTTCATCTACGGAAAGCTCGGCCTGCCGGCCATGGGGGGCGTGGGTTGTGGCTGGGCCACCTCCTTGTCGAACGGAACGGCGGCCATCGCCCTGCTGGTATACCTGAATTACAGCAAGACCTTCCGGGCCTTCCATATACTGGCAGACTGGGTGAAACCGAACTGGCAGGGCATCCGTTACATTCTGCGCATTGGTGTGCCGATCGGCTTTACCATTTTCGTAGAAGCCAGCATGTTTTCGGTTATTGCGTTGTTCCTGGCTCCGCTGGGGCCGGTTGTGGTGGCAGGGCACCAGATTGCCCTGAACGTGGTGTCACTGTTGTTCATGCTGCCGCTGAGTATCGGAATGGCGCTGACCCTGCGAGTCAGTTTTCTGATCGGCGCCCGGGCCCCGGACACTGCCCGGCTGATTTCCCGAAGCTCGCTGATCCTGGCCTCGGCCATCGCCCTGATCTTCGCCAGCGCCCTGTATGTGTTTTCCGGGCCGATTGCAGCGCTGTATTCCAGTGATGCCGAGGTACAGGCGGTCACTGTCCGGTTGCTGACCTTTGCCGCCATGTTCCAGATTGCGGACGTCATCCAGGTCACCTGCATCAGCGCACTCAGGGGTTACAAGGACACCCGCATCCCCATGTTTATCATGCTGTTCTCGTTCTGGGGAATCGGCTTGCCGCTGGGTTACTTTCTGACCTTTACAGACGCATTGCTGCCGGCGCTGGGAGCGGCCGGATTCTGGGTGGGATTAACCGCGGGGCTGACCTCCGCCAGCTTGCTGCTGGGCTGGCGGCTGTTCCGGTACCGGCCGGCACCGGAACCGGCCTGGGCCAGCGCGTCTGCATAGACAATCCGGTCACGGCCGGATTCCTTGGCTTCATACAAGGCGTTGTCGGCACGCCGCAACCAGCTGGCCACACTTTCGCCATGGCCCAGCAGTGCCACACCGAAGGAAGCCGTAACCGCCCCGCCCGGGTGCTTCAGCCGCCGGCGCAACAATTGCTGCAGGTTGGTCATCACCGACTGCAGCCCCACGCCATCCACACCCGGCAGCAGCAGGACGAACTCCTCGCCGCCATAGCGGAACAACTGGTCTGACTTGCGGGTATTGTGTTCGATCAGCGCGACCAGCTCGGTCAGCACACTGTCACCAACACCGTGGCCATAGTCGTCATTGATGGTTTTGAAATGATCCAGGTCCAGCAGCACCAGCGCGTAGGACTGCCCGGTCTGCTCGGCGTTGGCGGCTGCCAGGTCCAGCGCTTCGTCCATCGAACGCCGGTTCTTCACCCCAGTGAGGGGATCAATGGTGGCCAGGTGTTCCAGGCGCACCCGCTGGTTCTTGTTCCGGTAAGCGAACACATAGGCACAGGCACTGACGACCACTGCCGTGGAGGCAAAGGACCACATCTGCACCTGGGAGCTGAAGGCCTCCCCGAACGACATCAGTACCAGCACCGAGGAAATGTTCAGCACAATGGCAATCTTCGGTGCCACCAGGAAGAAGGTGGTCACCAGGCAGGGATACAACCAGAACAGGCCCGGCTCGCCCACCACATAGCCAACCGATACCGCACCGCCGCAGGCCATAAGGGCCAGCACCATGCCGCCCACCCGGGTGTTGCCGGTCAGCCAGCTGTATATCACTCCGAAGGAAATACCCGCAAGGATCACCGTATCGAGCAGGCCGGCCATGGTGTTGCCCTGCAGGAACCGAAGCACGGCAAACGGCGTAATCCCCAGCACGGCACTGGCGCCGAGCAGGGTAATGATGGACAGGCGAAAATCGTTCTTCAAGCGATGCAGCATGCGGAACCGGATCCGACAAAAGTCTTATTTGGGAATCAAGAATAGCGCAAGCTAATTGAGCGGTCGCCGCGCGACAACGATTCTTAACAAATTTCTACCTGAACAACCACGTATCTCACGAAGAATTAATAACTTGGCGTGAACTCCGGAAACCAAACGTTACGCAAAAACCGGGGCAGTGAATCTATACTGGATGCAATCCAGATATTGTTTATCCAACCAACCCGCAGGCAGGCACCCAAATGACCGACAAGGAACCCACCGACACCGGCCAGGACGCACTCAATGCCCGACTGGAGCAGGCCAACAAACAACTGCTGCAATCGGAAAAGCTGGCGGCCATCGGCCAGCTGGCCGCGGGGGTTGCCCACGAGATCAACAACCCGGTGGGCTACGTCTATTCCAACCTGCAAACCCTGGAAAACTACCTGAACGACCTGTTCCGGCTGACCGATGCCATCGACACCGCGGCATCGCTGGAGGATCTGCGCCAGATTCGCCACAACATCGATTACAACTACCTGCGGGAAGACCTGAAAGACCTGCTGAGCGAATCCCGCGAGGGTATCGAACGGGTAAAAACCATCATCTCGGCGATGAAGGACTTCTCCCACATCGAGGAAGAAGAGTTCAAGCAGGCCGACCTGCACCGGGGTATTGAAACCACCCTGAACGTGGTGAACAACGAGCTCAAATACAAAGCCGAGGTTGTCCGGGATTTCGGAGAGCTGCCCCACGTGGAGTGCATTGCCTCCCAGATCAACCAGGTGATCATGAACCTGCTGGTTAACGCGGCCCACGCCATCGAGGATTTTGGCAAGATCACCATCTGTACCCGGCACCAGGGTGATAGCGTTACCCTGGAAGTGGAAGACACCGGAAAGGGTATTGCCAGCGAGCACCTGAACCGCATTTTCGAGCCGTTCTTCACCACCAAGGGCATCGGCAAGGGCACCGGGCTGGGGCTGTCTCTGTCCTTCAACATCATCAAGAAGCACAATGGCGAGATCGAGGTACACAGCGAGCCCGGGCAGGGCACCCGATTCCGGATTACACTACCGGTAACACAACCGGAGCCGCTCCGGCACACACAGCAGAACCAGGATACGGAGAACCCTGCATGATCAGAATCCAGCTGGTCGACGACGAGCCGAACGTCCTCAACAGCTTGCGCCGCTTGTTGCGCCGGCAGGACTGGCAGGTCGACGCCTTCAGCGATGTTGAAGAAGCCCTCGAAGCCCTTCTGCAACACGAGTACGCGGTCATCCTGTCAGACTACAAGATGCCCATGGCCGATGGTGTCACCTACCTGAAATTTGCCAAACAGAAGCAACCGGGCGCCATCCGCCTGGTACTCAGTGGCCATGGCGACAGCGAATCCATGGTCAAGGCCATCAACCAGGCGGAAGTCTTCCGATACCTGACCAAGCCCTGGGACGACCATGAAGTGGTCGCTGCGATCAGTTCCGCGGTAGAACTCTATCGTCTGCAAAAAGAAAACCAGCGCCTGCGCAAGGAAAACGATGCCCAGCGGGCCATGATCAAGGCCCGGGAAGAAGAGCTGCTGCGCCTGGAGGCCGACAACCCCGGCATTACCCGGGTGCGCCGGGATGCCGATGGTTCGGTACTGCTGGATGACGATGCGGGGTCTTCCGACTGAATGGCGGTTTCCTCCGGCTTCAGCCCCTGGCTGATTCTGCTCATTGTCAGCGCGTCGATACTGGTGGTGGCCCTGGCCATTGCCAGCTACCGGTTCTGGAACCAGGCCCGGCAGCGTTCGGCGTCGCTGGAAGAGCTCAATAACACCCTCAACTACCACCTGGAGCAGGAACGGGCGCTGCGCTACATCAACGAGCGCTTCCTGGAGTTCTCCCGGGATATTCTCTGCTCCATCAGTGCCGATGGCACCTTTTTGCAGATCAGCCCGGCCTGTCTCACCATTCTCGGCTACAGCCCCGAAGAGCTTCAGGGCCAGCCCTACCGCCAGCTACTGGTGCCGGAAGACCGGGCCAGTACCGAAGATGAAATGGCCAGGCTGATCTCCGGCGAACACGACAAAGCCATCGAGTTCCGGGCCCGGCTGAACCACCGCAACGGCCAGGTCATCACGATTGCCTGGATTGCCGAGTGGTCTCCGGAAGACCAGATCCTGTTCTGCGTAGGCCGGGACATCAGCAACGAACTGGTGGCAGAAATCCTCACCCAGGAACGGGAACAGTTCTTCTCACTGTCTCCCGACATGTTCTGCATCGTCGACCTGAACAGCTATTTCTTCGAACTGAACGCCCACTTTGTCGACACCCTGGGTTACACCCGGGATGAACTGCTAGGTACCTCCTACCTTGACCTGATCCACGAAGTTGACCGGGAAGCGGTCCAGGAAGCCATGTGGGCCCTGGGCGAAGGCGCGGAAATCAAAGACCTGGAGGTTCGTATCCTCAACCGGCAGGGCGGCATCCACTGGGTCGACATCAACGCCATTCTCAGTGCCGACGACCTGATCTACGTGGTGGCCCGTGACACCACGGCCCTGCGCAAGGCCATGGAACAGCTGGAAGAAACCATGAAGGAACTGGAGCGCAGCAACCGGGAGCTGCAGGACTTCGCCTTCGTGGCCTCCCACGACCTGCAGGAACCCCTGCGCAAGATACAGGCATTCTCGGACCGCCTGATTGCCCGTTCCGAAGACCTGGGCGAGCGGGAAAAAGACTATCTGCGGCGCATGCAGTCGGCTGCCGGGCGCATGCAGGCACTGATTGAAGACCTGCTGTCCTATTCGCGGGTAACCACCCGGGCCAAGCCCATGGTGGCCTGCAACACCAACGAAATCCTCAGCGAAGTGCTGGTGGACATGGAAACCAGCATCGGCCGGGCCCAGGGCAAGGTAGACGCCGAAACACTGCCGGCAACCTGGGGCGACGCCATGCAGTTGCGGCAGGTGTTGCAAAACCTGCTCAGTAACGCCATCAAGTTCCACGCACCGGGCCGACCTCCGGTGGTTCAGGTGCGGGCCGAGGACATCACGAACGATGCCTGGACCCTGGTGGTCAGCGACAACGGCATCGGCTTCGACGAACGCTATGCGGAAAAACTGTTCCACCCGTTCCAGCGGTTGCACCAGAAAGAAGGCTACCCGGGTACCGGAATCGGCATGGCGATTGTGAAGAAAATCCTGGATCGCCACGGAGCATCGGTCAGCCTGAACAGCCAGCCCGGCACCGGCACCACCTTCCGTATCCGCTTGCGCAGCGGTCAGGGAGCGGCCTGATATGACCAGTGACAACCGCCCCCCGGTAATCCTGATAGCCGAAGACGATCCGGACGACCAGCTGATGCTGCAGGATGCCTTCGAGGAAACCTGCGAGCACTGCCAGTTGCGGTTTGTCTCCGACGGCGTGGAGCTGATGGCGCTGTTGCTTGGTGAAGAAAACCCCGGGCCGCTGCCGGACCTGTTGCTGCTCGACCTGAACATGCCCCTGAAAGACGGCCGGCAATCGCTGGTGGAAATCCGCTCGGAACCCGCCCTGCAACAGCTGCCAACGGTCATCCTGACCACATCCAGAAACGATGAAGACCGGGCCTTCTGCCTGGCCCAGGGGGCCAACGACTATCTGGTTAAGCCGTCCAGTTACACCGAACTGATCGAAATCGTAAAAGCCCTGGAAACCTGGTGGGAATCACCATGACCGACCCGATGTTGCGCGTATTGCTGATCGAGGACGACGAAGACGACTACCTGATTACCGAAGACCTGCTGGCTGAAGCCAGCCCGGGCAAAACCCGGCTGACCTGGCACAACTGCCTGGACGATGGCCTGGCCGCCCTGCACCGGGAAAGCTTTGATGTGGCGCTGGTTGACCTGCGCCTTGGGCCGGATTCCGGCCTTGACCTGATCCAGCAGGCGAAGAACGAAGGCATCACCACCCCGTTTATCCTGCTGACCGGCCAGGGCGATGAAGAGCTGGATGCCCGGGCCGTTGAACTGGGGGCCGCCGATTACCTGGTCAAGGGCCGTATCGATGGCCATGCCCTGTTGCGCAGCATTCGCTATGCCATCGACCGTGCTGTCGCCACCGAAGATCTGGCCAGCAGCGAAGCCCAGTACCGGCTGCTGTTCGAGAATAACCCCACGCCCATGTGCCTGGCAGCGCCGGGCAGCGGCCGCATGAATGCCATGAACGAAGCTGCACGCACGCTCTATGGCGTGGTGCTAGAGGAAATCGCAGGCCTGAACATTGCCGACCTGGCCGATAAATCCCTCACCGGCGAGCCGGATGGCGACGGCATAGTGCTGCAAGCGGGGGCCGGGCTGGAACGCCACCGTACCAAGGATGGCCGGAAGCTGATTGTGGAAGTAGCCAGCCAGAACATCACCATTGGCCACCACGAACTGGCCCTGTTCACCCTGACCGACAAAACCGCCCAGATCCAAAACACCCGGCAGCTGAAACTGCTGCAACGCTGCATTGAAACCAGCTCCAACGGCATGGTGGTGGCCGATGCCCGTGCCGACGACATGCCACTGGTGTACGTAAACCCCACCTTCGAGCGCATCACCGGCTACACCGCCGCCGAAGTACTGGGCCGCAACTGCCGGTTCCTGCAGGGCGATCCACCCGATGACAGCAACATGCAGGCGCTGGAGACTATCCACCGGGGCCTGGCCGATGGCGAAGAAGTGTCGGTTATGCTGCGCAACTACCGCAAAGACGGCACTCCGTTCTGGAACGACCTGTACCTGTCGCCGATCCGCAATGAGCGCAATGAAATCACCCATTACGTAGGCGTACAGAACGACATTTCCGAGCGCAAATCCATCGAACACCAGCTGGCCTACAACTCCAGCCACGATGTGCTCACCCAGCTGCCCAACCGCACCCTGCTGGAAGACCGACTGACCCAGGCCTGCCAGTTTGCCCGGCGCTACAACCGCCATGTGGGGGTACTGTTCATTGACCTGGACGGCTTCAAGCTGATCAATGATTCCCTCGGCCACCGCACCGGCGACCAGATCCTGATCGAAGTGGCCCGCCGCCTGAAAGAACTGGTGCGCTCTGGCGACACCGTGGCGCGGGTCAGTGGCGACGAATTTGTGGTGGCGCTGTCGGGGCTGACCCACGGCAGCGATGCCCAGCTGGTGGTGGAACAGGTAATGAGCACCCTGGCCAACCCTTACCGGATTGGCGACGTTACCCTGCACCTGACCGCCAGCATCGGCATGACCGAAACCGACGGCAACATCAGCAGTTCCGCTGAACTGATCCAGCAGGCGGACCTGGCCATGTACCAGGCCAAGCAACTGGGTCGGAACACCTGGCAGTGGTTTGAAGAAGCCATGAACTCCCAGGCCAGCTACCGGGTCAAGCTGCGCAACCAGCTGCAGGACGCCATCGACAACCAGGCCCTGACGCTCTACTACCAACCGATGATCGACTCCCGCACCGGCCAGGCCCGCTCGGTGGAAGCGCTGGTGCGCTGGGAACACCCAGAGCTTGGCCTGGTATCGCCGGCAGACTTCGTACCGCTGGCGGAGGAAACCGGGCAAATTATTGCCCTGGGTGAATGGGTGCTGGACCAGGCTTGCCGGGATATGGTCAAACTCCATGCCGCCGGCTTCCGGGACTGTTCGGTGGGTGTGAATATCTCGCCGGTACAGATCCGGAAAACCGATTTTCTGGCGACGGTCAAACGGGCCCTGGGCGAATCCGGCCTGCCAGCCCAGGCGCTGGACCTGGAGATGGTGGAGTCTGCGGTCATCAATGACACCAGCCAGGTGGTCGACACACTCCACAAACTCCGGGAGCTGGGTGTACAGATCTCGATTGATGATTTCGGCACCGGTTTCTCGAGCCTGACCTACATCAAGCAGATGCCGGCCAACCGGATCAAGATCGACAACTCGTTCATCAAGGAAGTCATCAAGAACCGGAGTGATGCCGCCATCACCCGGGGCGTCATTTCCATGGCCCACCACCTGTCGCTGGAAGTGGTGGCCGAAGGGGTGGAAACCGAGGCCCAGGCCAACTTCCTGCGCCGCAACCAGTGTGACCTGCTGCAGGGCTATGCCTTCTCGCGGCCCATGCCGTTCGAGCAGCTGACCGAATATATGAACCTGCACGGACATCGCGGGGCCGGCGGCGGTGATAATGCAGAGGAAGAGCAGAAAACCGTCCTGCTGCTGGACGATGAGGTGAACATCATCAAGGCCCTGACCCGGACTCTGCGCCGGGATGGCTACCGGATTTTGTCATCCACCAACATCAGCGAAGCCTTCACCCTGCTGGCAGAAAACGAAGTACAGGTGATCATTTCAGACCAGCGCATGCCGGAAATGTCCGGCACCGAGTTTCTCAGCCAGGTGAAAGCCATTCATCCGCACACCGTGCGCATTGTGCTGTCCGGCTACACCGACCTGAAATCCGTGACCGAGGCCATCAACCAGGGCGCAATCTACAAGTTCCTGACCAAGCCCTGGGACGAAAAACAGCTGCGGGAGCATATCCGGCAGGCATTCAAATACCACGCCAATATGCAACCGCAGGCCTGATGCGTCAGGCCACCAGGCCCAATGCCCGGGCGTGGTGGTTCAGGTGGTCATCAATGAACGAGGCAATGAAGAAGTAGCTGTGGTCGTAGCCCCGGTGCATGCGCAGATTGATGTGGTGATGGTGCTTCTCGCAGGCATCCGCCAGCGCTTCCGGGTTCAGCTGCTGCTCCAGGAATTCATCGGCGGTGCCCTGGTCAATCAACAGGGGCAAGCGCTCCTCGGCCCCCGGAATCAACCGGGTGGCATCCCACTCTTCCCAGCGTCCCTGGTCTGACCCCAGGTAACCGGTAAAGGCTTTCTGACCCCAGGGGCAGGCCATCGGATTGGCGATGGGCGCGAACGCCGACACGGATTTGTAGAAACCCGGATTCTTCAGGGCGCAAATCAGCGCACCGTGGCCGCCCATGGAGTGCCCGCTGACAGCCCGCTCACCACTCAACGGCAGTTCGCTTTCCACCAGCTGCGGCAATTCCTTCACCACGTAATCGTACATGCGGTAATGGGGAGCCCAGGGCTGCTCGGTCGCGTTCACATAGAAGCCGGCACCGGAGCCGAAATCGTAGCTGTCGTCTTCACCCGGCAGGTTCAGGCCCCGTGGGCTGGTGTCCGGGCAGACAATCGCCAGGCCCAGCTTCGCCGCCAGCTTCTGGGCGCCGGCTTTCTGCATGAAGTTCTGGTCTGTGCAGGTCAGCCCCGAGAGCCAGTACAGCACCGGTACCGGCTTGCCATTGGTGCCCAGTGCCGCCGGGGGCAGGAAAACCGCAAATTCCATCGCGCACTGCAGCGTGGCCGAGGTATGGCGATAGCGCCGGTGTTCGCCGTCAAAACAGACGTTGGTCGATAACAGTTCCATAGCAGTCCTGATTCTGTTGAATGGGTGCCTCAGTCCTCGGCACTGGCAAAGCGGGATTTCTCCATCGTATAGCCTGCCTTTGCCAGCTGGGACAGGATGGCTGTACGGGTAACAATACCCACCAGTTTCCCATGATCAACCACCGGATACACTTTCGGTTTACCGGCACCCAGGTTCTGGGCCAGGTCTACCACCGACATATCCGGGGATACCGTCAGCGGGTTATGGAACATCACGTCGTCCACCATGGGCTCGCCTTCACCATGGTAGTTACTCACCAGCAGTGCATGAATGCAGTCCTGCTCTGAGACAAAGCCCAGCACATGGCGCTGGTCGTCCACTACAGGTAGCCCGGAAACGTGGTTCTCAAGCAGCGCCTTCACCACCCGTGGCAGCGGTGTGCCACAGCGGATGGGTTCAATATGGTTCCACATCACTTCGGAAATCTTCAGTGAGCGCATCAACTGCTCCCCTCGGTGTCAGATTCAACTGGCCGGAAAGCGATTCCGGTTACCCTAAACATAGGCAATTCGCCCGCAAATAGGAAACCACGGCGGTAAAAACGGTTTACATGAACAAATAGTCGACTAAACTCAATGAGTTATGCCTTAACAAGGCCAAAAAACATAATAGATCCGTGGCAAAAACCGGGAGTCTCCATGGAAGCCATTTCAAATTTTGTTAATGATATCAACGGGCTGGTTTGGGGCCCGCCCATGCTGGTCATGATACTGGGCGTCGGCCTGTTCCTGAGTATCGGCCTGAAACTGATGCCGATCATGAAACTCGGCGCCGGCTTCCGGCTGATGTGGAGCGGCCGGGCCAGGGGCGATGACGACGACGGTGACATTCCGCCGTTCCAGGCCCTGATGACGGCGCTGTCTGCCACTGTGGGCACCGGCAACATTGCCGGCGTGGCCACGGCGGTCTTCCTCGGCGGCCCGGGTGCGCTGTTCTGGATGTGGCTGACCGCCCTGGTGGGTATGGCCACCAAGTATTCCGAAGCCGTACTGGCGGTTCGCTTCCGAGAGGTCGACGAGCGCGGCAATCACGTGGGTGGCCCCATGTACTACATCCGTAACGGCCTGGGCAGCAAGTGGGCCTGGCTGGGTGTCTTGTTTGCCGTCTTTGCCTCGATCGCAGCCTTCGGCATCGGCAACACGGTACAGGCCAACTCGGTGGCTGATGTGCTGGCAACCAACTTCAACCTGCCGCACTGGGTAACCGGCGTTATCCTGATGGTACTGGTGGGCATGGTGCTGATTGGTGGTATCAAGCGCATCGGCCAGGTCGCCAGTGCGCTGGTGCCGTTCATGGCGGTGTCCTACGTGCTGATCGGCCTGATTGTCCTGGCCATCAACGCCAACGCGATTCCGGACGCCATCAGCATGGTCTTCAGCTACGCCTTCAGCCCTGCCGCAGCCGAGGGTGGCTTTGCCGGTGCCGCGGTGTGGGCGGCCATCCGCTTCGGTGTGGCCCGGGGCATCTTCTCTAACGAAGCAGGTCTGGGCTCTGCCCCCATCGCCCACGCGGCAGCGCAAACCAAGAACCCGGTCAAGCAGGGCATGGTGGCCATGCTGGGCACCTTCATCGACACCATCATCGTCTGTTCCATCACCGGCCTGGTGATCATCACCTCCGGTGCCTGGACCTCCGGTGAAACCGGTGCAGCGCTTACCTCACTGGCCTTTGAAACCGGTCTGCCGGGCTTCGGTAACTATGTGGTCGCCATCGCACTGGCCATCTTCGCCTTCACCACCATCATCGGCTGGTCGTTCTACGGCGAGCGCAGCATCGAGTTCCTGTTCGGGGTGAAAGCCATTGTGCCTTACCGGGTGCTGTGGATTATTGCGATTCCGGTGGGCGCCACGGTGAACCTGGGCTTTATCTGGCTGGTAGCAGATACCCTGAACGCCATGATGGCGCTGCCTAACCTGATCGCCCTGTTGCTGCTCAGCCCGGTGGTGTTCAGGCTGACACGGGAATATTTCGAGAAGCAAAAGGCTGCCGGTTACCGTTAACCGCCAGGGATTGTCATAAGGATGTGACCAAAGTGTTGGATGATCCGGGTCAACTACCCCTTGTTATCCGGATCATCCGGTACCAGAGTTACAGGTAGACACTGGCAAAGTGGCCGTACAAAAACCGTGCAAAGGAAAGGAGACTGACTATGACCTTGCGTCTTGGAGATACCGCACCGGATTTCGAACAGGAATCCAGCGAAGGCACCATCCGGTTCTACGACTGGCTCGGCGACAGCTGGGGCGTGCTATTCTCTCACCCGGCGGACTTCACACCGGTTTGCACCACCGAACTTGGCCTGACCGCCAAGCTGAAGGACGAGTTCGGCAAGCGTAACGTCAAGGCAATCGCCCTGAGTGTCGACCCGGTGGACTCCCACCAGGAGTGGATCAAGGACATCAACGAAACCCAGGGTTGCAGCGTTAACTTCCCGATCATTGCCGACCACGACAGCAAAGTGGCCAAGCTGTACGACATGATCCACCCCAACGCTGACAGCACCCTGACTGTTCGCTCGCTGTTCGTGATCGACCCGAACAAGAAGGTGCGCCTGATCATCACCTATCCGGCTTCTACCGGTCGTAACTTCAACGAAGTGCTGCGGGTGATCGACTCGCTGCAGTTGACCGACGAACACAAGGTGGCCACCCCGGGCAACTGGGAAAAAGGTGGCGATGTGGTGATTGTGCCGTCCCTGCAGGACGAAGAGGAAATCAAGAAACGATTCCCGAAAGGCTACAAGGCCGTTAAGTCCTACCTGCGGATGACACCAGACCCGTCCTCCAACTGGAGCGGCGACTGAGCCTCCGGTTCTGTAAAGCAGTCACGAAAAGGGCAGGTTGAACACCTGCCCTTTTCTGTTTCCGGCTTACCAGCTGGCCGGCACCCGGCCTTCACGGATACGCTGGGGATGATCCCCCACATCCACCCGGGCAATCTCGCTGGCACTGTCGATATCAATCACCGACATCTGGTCGGTACCGCTCCAGGAAATATAGCAGCGGTCGCCCTTGGCATTGGTGGTTACCCAATAGGGCTTCTCACCCAGCCCGGTCAGCACCGTGTAGTCGAAGGTTTCCCGGTCCACAATCGCCACGTAATCGCTCATGGTGCCGGCGACACACAGGGTGTCGCCTTTGCCGTTCATGGCAATGCCGTGGTGGGCGGAATCGTTGATGTAGAGCTCCCGTGGCATATCCGGTACCAGGTTTGGCAGCGCCGCCCGGCGGGTGACCACGCCCTGCTCCATGTCGTACTCCACAAAGCCGTGCAGGAACGACAGCTGGAAGTAGAAGAAGCGTTCATCCGGCGTATGGGCCATGGGCCGGATGGCGGGGCTCAGGTCACTGTAGCCGGCCGCGTCCAGTTTTTCGGCAAAGTCGAACTGCTCGATGATTTCCAGGGATTCTGCATCCACCACCTGGAACCGTCGCTCGCCCTTGGTGAAGTCCATCAGGTTCTTGTCCAGCGGGGTGAAAACATGGCCGATGCTGGCGTGGTAAATCTTGCTGCCATCCCTGGAATAGACATTTTCGTGGGGCGAATTGCCGGTCGGGAACTGGCCGATTTCCTTGCCAGTATTCACATCCAGCACATGCACCACGTTACCGGTCGAGGCCGACACCGCCACCTGGGTGCCGTCCGGTGAAATGGCCATGTGGTCAGAACGGTAGCCTTCCACCTGGAAGCGCCAGGCAATCTTGCCGGTAGCCGTTTCAATGGCCACCACATCGGCAAAACTGGGGCGGGAGACAATCAGCAGCCGGCCGTCCTGGGTGCTGTACATGTCGTCCACGTACTGGTCGTGGCCTTCGCCGATCAGGTAGCGAACTGCCTTGAAAAATACCAGCCGCACCGGGTTGAACAGGATTTCGGTCATACGCCGGCGCTTGTCGGGAATACCGTTGATGCGCCCGATATTCTGGTAGGTGTCGGCGTCGATCACATCGATCATGCCTTCCCAGTTGTTACCAACAAAGATCACATCGCGGGTGTCTTTGGCCTGGGCGGTCGTCGCAGTGACGGCCAGCACGCAGGACAGCAAAAAGGCAGCGGCACCTCTGCGCTGGCGAAGGGGTTTCATTCGTTCCATGGTGAGTTCTCCGGATTTTATTGTTGTTACTACTGATTTCGGCGAACACTTGTACCTTTTTCAGGCAATCAGACACATGACGCAACTGACACCCGGCCCGTCATTTCGGCCAACTGCAGGTATAAAAAAAGGACAGGTCTCAGCCTGTCCTTTTGATTTCAGTCGGTTACCAGGTTGGTATCAGAACGCCGGGACTACCGCACCTTCATACTTCTCCATGATGAAGTCTTTTACCGCATCGGACTTCAGGGCGTTGGCCAGCTTCTGCATGGCTTCGCTGTCCTTGTTGTCCGGACGGGCAACCAGGATATTCACATAAGGAGACTCGGCACCTTCAATCACCAGGGCATCTTCAGACGGGTTCAGGCCTGCTTCCAGCGCGTAGTTGGTGTTGATCAGGGCAACGTCTACCTGGTTCAGGATACGCGGCAGCGTGGCGGCTTCCAGTTCCTTGAAGTCCAGGTCTTTGGGGTTGTCGGCAATGTCACGCGGGGTGGCAGTGATCTTGCTCTCGTCTTCCAGGGTGATCAGACCGGCTTTCTGCAGCAGCAACAGGGCACGGCCGCCGTTGGTGGGATCGTTGGGGATAGCCACAACCGCGCCGTCTTTCAGCTCGTCCAGGGACTTGATCTTGCTGGAGTAGGCGCCAAACGGCTCAACGTGGACACCGGTGACAGTCACCAGGTCTGTGCCACGGCCGCTGTTGAACTCGTCCAGATACGGCTGGTGCTGGAAGAAGTTGGCGTCCATACGCTTCTGGTCGACCTGGATGTTCGGCTGTACGTAGTCGGTGAAGACTTTCACGTCCAGCTCAACGCCTTGTTCAGCCAGTGCCGGCTTCACAAATTCCAGCAGTTCCGCATGGGGAACGGGGGTAGCAGCTACCGACAGCTTTTCAGCGAAGGCGGCTGAGGAGAAGGTTGCTACGGCAGCGATGGCTACCAGGGTTTTCTTGAAGTTCATGACCAAATACTCCTGCTTAAAAACTAATATTTCGAAGTTTACTCCCGAAGCTCGGGGCCGGTGAAGGGTAGAGGCTTCCGAAAACGTGGAGCGCCAGGGATGGCGCGACCGAGCCCTACAGGGATGTATTCACGGGCGTTTTTCGGAAGCCTCTACCCTTCACCGGACAACTCCGGATTAGGATTACTTTCTGCTGAAATACAGCACCAGGCGATCACCCGCCATCTGTAACAGCTGTACAAAAATGACCAGCAGGGCCACGGTGATTACCATCACGTCGGTCTGGAAACGCTGGTAACCGAAGCGGATAGCCAGGTCGCCCAGGCCACCGCCACCGATAACGCCAGACATAGCCGCGTAGGACACCAGCGTGATGGCAGTAACCGTAATACCCGCGATGATGCCCGGAAGCGCTTCCGGCAGCAAGGCGCCGAAGATGATCTGTCTTACGTTTGCACCCATGGCCTGGGTGGCTTCGATGATGCCGCGGTCGACTTCCCGCAGGGAAGTTTCCACCAAACGGGCGAAGAAGGGTGCGCCACCGGCCACCAGCGGCGGGATGGCCCCGGCTACGCCAAGGGAGGTGCCGATCAGCATGACGGTGAACGGGATCATGACGATCAGCAGGATGATAAAGGGTACCGAGCGCAGTACGTTGACTACAAACGACAGCACCGCGTAGGCCACCGGTTGTTCCAGCAGCTGGCGTTTGCCGAACAAGAACAGCAGTACGCCGACGGGCAGGCCGATGAGGACGCTGAACAGCAGCGACATGCCTACCATCACCAGGGTGTCCCAGCTGGCCCAGCCGATTTCGGCCCAGTCTACGTTGCCCATCAGGGTTTCCATTAAAGCTTCCATCAGCGCACCACCTCCACGTGAACGTCGGCGGCTTCCAGCGCCTGCATGGCAATGTCGAGATCACCGCCCACCAATGACAGGGTCAGCTGGCCGTAGGGGGTGTCTTTGATGTGGTCGATCCGGCCGGACAGGATGCTGAAATCCACACCGGATTCCCGGGCCACGCTGCCCAGCAGCGGCTTGTAGGTGGATTCACCCTTGAAGGTCAGTCGCAGGATGCGGCCGTTGGCTTTTTGCAGGTCTTCCTGCAGTTCGTCGCGGTCTACGTTCTCGCTTTCGAACACGAAATCCCGGGTGGTGGGGTGCTGCGGGTGCAGGAACACGTCGCTCACCGGGCCCATTTCCACAACACGGCCGGCGTCCATCACGGCTACCCGGTCGCACACCCGGCGCACCACATCCATTTCGTGGGTGATGAGTACGATGGTCAGGCCCAGTTCCTTGTTGATGTCGCCGAGCAGTTTCAGTACCGACTGGGTGGTTTGCGGGTCCAGAGCGCTGGTGGCTTCGTCACACAACAGGATGGTCGGGCGGCAGGCCAGTGCCCGGGCAATGCCCACACGCTGCTTCTGGCCGCCGGACAACTGGGACGGGTATTTGTTGGCATGTTCGCTCAGGCTGACCCGGGCCAGCAGTTCTTCCACCCGTTCCCGGATCTCGGTTTTCGAGTAGATACCCGCCAGTTTCATGGGGAAGGCGATGTTGTCAGCCACGGTTTTGGACGACAACAGGTTGAAGTGCTGGAAGATCATGCCCACTTTGCGGCGGAACGCCCTGAGCTCGGCGGCGCTGTAGCGGGTGATGTCTTCGTTATCGATCAGGATGCGGCCGCCGGTCGCTGGCTCGAGCATGTTGATCAGGCGGACAAGGGTCGACTTGCCCGCACCGGAATGGCCGACGATGCCGAATACTTCGCCGGTTTCTATGGTCATACTGGTGGCATGCAGCGCGGGGATCGCCCGGCCGGCCACCTGATACGACTTCTGTACCTGGTCAAATACAATCACGGTCAGTGCCCTGGTTCAGTGCCTTGAGGGTGCAGGATAAAACCGGCGATTATAGCCTATTCGCTGATCAAACCCGAATCACTGCCGTGTGTACTTGCCCTTATCCGTCAATGCAGGGCGCGCATCTGCCGGGGGTAGAGCGCGGCACTCACTTCCGGCTCTTCCAGCAGGTTTGCCAGCTCCTGGTCGATATCGGTTTGCTCGCCTTCTTCCGGCAGCGGCTCGAACAGGGTACTGAGCCAGGCAGCCACGGAGGGCGCGTTATCCCGTTCGTAGTCGGTGGACAGCGCCTTGATCCGGCGGAAGCCGATGATGCGCTGGTGCCGCGGGTCGCGGATTTGTTCGAAGCCACGCCAGTAAATCCTGTCGCGGGTGTGCAGCTGTACGAACAGGGTGTCGATAGGGCCTTTGTCGTCGTCTGCATTCCCGTCATCGGCTTCTGAAGCCTGCACGTCGGACTTTTCAGACTCTTCGGGTTCTTCGCTTTCAGCCGGCTTGCGGCGGATGGTGGTCCAGGCCGGGTAAAGCACAGCCACCGCGTCGGCTTCTACATGCTCACGGGCGGCACGCAGAATCAGGCCCCAGCGGGCCTTGTCGGCATCGGTTTCCAGGGAGTTGATGGGCAGGTCGTAGCTCTCATCGCTGGAGAGAACAATTGCCATCATCGGGGCATCCAGCTCCCCCATGGCTTCGGCCTGTGCTACGGATACCAGATCGTCGATTGCCATCGATTGGTTCATAAGATGCTCGCCTCCTCGATGCCATCAGGGTGGTCAGGGAGCGGAGTCCCTGCCCTACAGCATAGCCTGTTCCACATGGAAAGATAAACGTGGAGTTTGTTGGCCCGGATCACAACCCCTGACCAACAAATCCGCACAGTTTCTTCAGAATGCCGATTCCAGGCGCTCGTAGTTGGCAAACCAGGGGTTGGCTTCCTCCAGCTGGGCGGCCAGTTGCAGCAAGCCGCCTTCACCGCCGTGGGCCGCGCCGAACTGAACGCCCACCGGCAGCCCGTCGCGGGTCCAGTGCATGGGCACCGACATCGCCGGGGTTCCGGTCAGGTTGGCCAGCTGGGTGAAGGGGGTTCGGGCCAGGCTTTCCAGGGCCATCTGGTCTACCTGTCCTGAACGGTGTACCAGTTTGCCGGCTTTCAGACCCAGCATCAGCCGGGCGACCAGCTTCAGATGCGCCGGGGTATCCATCTGGCCAATCTGTGCCGGCAACTGACCGGTGGTGGGACAGAGGTACAGATCAAAGCGGTCGAAGAACGCCCCCAGGGCCCGGGCAAAGTCATTCCACTGCTGGCGCCTCCGAACGTAGTCCGGCAGCGGCATGGTGCGGCCGAGCATTCCCAGCAGGCGGGTTTCCAGTTCAAAGTCTTTATCCGTGGCACCGAAGCGTTCCCGGGCGCTGTCCATCAGGGCCGAGACTTCCCCGAAATACAGGGACAGGTAGCACCGGGCCAGGGCCATGCCGTCAAAGTCCGGACGGGCGTATTCCACCTCATGCCCGAGGCCCTCCAGCATTCTTGCGGTTTCTTCCACCGCCGCCACGCATTCAGGGGCCACTTCGGTGTCGTAGGGTGAGGAGGTGAACACACCGATTTTCAGCTTGCCGGGGGATTGCTGCATCTGTTCAAGAAACGACGATTCGGGCTCAGGAATCCGGAACGGGTCACCGCTGGCGGGGCCGGACAGCACATCCAGCATGGCGGCGCTGTCTCGCACAGTGCGGGACACCACGTGATCGGTGGAGGCGCCGGTCCAGGCCTCACCCATGTGCGGGCCCACAGAGATGCGGCCCCGGGATGGTTTCAGGCCGAAAAGGCCGTTGTAGGCCGCCGGAATACGGATGGAACCGCCGCCATCATTAGCACCGGCCATGGGCACAATACCGGCTGCCACTGCGGCACCGGAACCACCGCTGGAACCGCCAGGGGTAAGGTCGGTGTTCCAGGGATTGCGGCTGGGGCCCCAAAGCTCGGATTCCGTCACCGCCTTCAGGCCGAATTCCGGCGTGGCCGTGCGCCCCAGAAACACCAGCCCGGCGTTGCGGGCACGGCGCACGAATTCCGAATCCCGGGTTGGCACATTGGTGCTCAGGGCCCTGCTGCCATAGCTGCAGGGATGACCGGCCTGCTCCTGGGCCAGGTCTTTCAGCAGTATCGGCACGCCGGCAAAGGGCCCGTCTTCAGGGAAACCCTGTTCCATGGCTTCGGTGAACTGCGGATGGCATATCGCGTTGAGTTTGCCATTCACCCGGTTGGCCCGGTCGATGGCCGCTTCAGCTACTTCCCGGGCACTGACGTCGCCCCGGCGAATCAGGTCAGCCAGTGCGGTGGCATCAAAGCTCAGATATTCAGACTGTTTCATCGGCAACCCTGCTTGTTGTTTTGTGGTGCAATCCGGCTGGACATTTGGGGTGTAATCCGGAAACTCCGGAGCTTACGACAATCGTTAGGTGAGTGCCATGGATCTGCTGTTCCCGGAGGCCCTGAGCACGGGCGTGGGATTATTCCTGCTGGCGGCCTCCGCCGTTACCTCCATGCTGACTGCCGTGCTGGGCGCCGGTGGTGGTGTATTGCTGCTGGTGCTGATGGCCACCTGGATTCCGCCAGCGGCGATTATTCCTGTCCACGGCATGATCCAGCTGGGCTCCAACACCGGCAGGGCAGTACTGACCTTTCGCCATATAGACTGGCGGGTGATTCTCGCCTTTGCGCCGGGTGTTGTGGCGGGGGCTGCGCTGGGTGCCTGGTTACTGGTCAACCTTCCCGCTCACCTCTGGCAGCTGACCATTGCCGGCTTCGTGCTGTATCTGTGCTGGGGCCCGAAACTGCCCAAGGCCTCTTTCGGGCCGGCCGGTATTTTCCTGGCCTCGGCCATCACCAGTTTTATCAGCCTGTTTGTGGGTGCCACCGGTCCTTTGGTAGCCGCATTCATCAAGCAGATTCACACCGACCGTTTCAAAACCGTATCCACCTTTGCCGCCGCCATGACCCTGCAGCATGCGCCCAAAGCCCTGGTGTTCGGCTTTGCCGGCTTTGTGTTCTCGGAATGGCTACTGTTCATTGTCGCCATGATTGCCTGCGGCTTTGCCGGCACCTGGCTGGGGCTGCGCCTGCTGAACACCATGACCAACCGCTGGTTCAGCCTGGCGTTCAACGTGGTGCTGACCCTGTTGGCACTGCGGCTGTTATGGCAGGCGGCGCAGTCAGCCGGCTGGTTCGGCTGACACACCTCCGCACTGTTTCGAAAAGCAGCCAGCCCGTTGCAACACATTCGCATTCCTACTTGTAATTCCAGTGATAATAGTTATTATTTAGTTCTGTTTTCATTTTTCCGAGTGTTGCTTCATGGAACCCTTCAGCGCCGTAGCCGAGCCCCTTACCGAACTCAGTCCGTTAAACCAGCTGGTCGACATGGGCGGCCCGATCATGGTTGTGCTGATTGCCCTGGCGGTGATCGGTACCGTTACCTTTGTCTACCTGATGCTGTACGGCAGCTTCTACGCCCCACGATACACCCGCAAGCTGCGCACCCTGGTAGACCAGTGGCAATCTGCCCCGTCGGACACCCGCCCGGAACAGGTGCGCCAGCAAGCAGGCTTTTTCGGGCGCGGCAACCCGCTGATGCACCTGCTGGTGAATACCATGAACGCCTGCCAGACCAACCCCAACACCCCGGCCGTGCGCGAGACCGCCGTGCGGGATGCCCAGGGTGCACTGGAACCCTTTGAAGCACCGCTGAAAATCATCGAAGTGATTGCCGCCCTGGCTCCGCTGCTGGGCCTGCTGGGCACCGTCATGGGCATGATGGAAGCCTTCAGCGCCATGGCCGCCACCGAAGGCCGGGCCAACGCCAGCCAGCTCAGTGGCGGTATCTACGAAGCCCTGATGACCACCGCTGCGGGTCTGATTGTCGCCATTCCCTTTGCCGCCCTGGCCGCCTGGATCGAATTCCGCCTGCGCCGCATCCATAAAACCATCAACAGCGCACTGGTCAGCGTGTTCAATGTGGTGCCCTCTGGCGAGGCCGCCGGTGCGCCTCAGGCTGTCGCAGCGGATGAATCCTTAAAAGCCGCTGACAACCGTAATTATTCCGGCAACGACAACCCGCGCTTCGCCCATGCAGCTGGTTGAACCCCGGCCCAACCGGCCACTACCGATCCGGATTACACCGCTGATTGATGTGGTGTTTATTCTACTGGTGTTTTTCATGCTGACCACCCGGTTGCTGCCCGTGGACTACCTGGAGCTGGGCAATAACACTGAAAGCCGCAGCAGCGTGACCGGCGAGCCCCTGCCTGAACTGCAGGTAACCGCCAGCGGTCAGGTAATGTGGCAGGACAACCGCTACAGCCTCGGGGAATTGCTGGAAGCACTGAAGGCAGCCGGCATCCGGGAAGCCAATCTGGGCACCACCGCCGATGCCCGCCTGGCAGATTTCACCCGCACCCTGAGCGCCCTGGACAACGCCGGCGTGGAAGCGCACTGGAATCGCCAAAGCACCAACGACCTATGACAGAACTGGTTCCTCCTCCATCAACCTCCGGAAAAGGCCTGCTGGACCGGGTTGAAGACGCCCTGCTGCCGCTGATCAACCTGGTGTTCCTGCTGCTGATCTTCTTTATCGTGGCCGGCCAGCTGACCAACGAGCCCCTGCCCGAGCTGCCCGGTGCAGCCCGACAGCAACAGAAACGTGCCCCCGAAGCCGACCTGATGGTTGCGGCCGATGGCCAGTGGAAAGTACAGGGCAAGGTGCTGGGCGAAGAACAGCTGCTGGCCGCCCTGCCGCAACCCGATGACAACAATCCCCTGAGAATTGCCGCAGACCAGTCGCTTACCATGTCCGACCTGGAAGCGCTGCTGTCCGTCCTGGAGCAGGGCGGCTACACCGAGGTTCTGCTGCTGACGGAGCCCGGGCAATGATGCCGCAACACAAGGGCCCCAAGTTGTTGTTTCTGGTGCTGGCTATAGCCGCTACCGGCTTCGGACTGACGCTGGCGGCACCGGACAAACCCATGCCACTTGCTACCCTGGGCGACAGCGCTGTGAACACCGCACCGGCTATCAAAATCAGCCTGGCTGGCCGGAAAACGCCTGCGCCGGTGGAAAAACCTGTTGCCCCCGCTGCCAAGCCAGAGCCTACACCGGAACCGAAACCCGAACCCAAGCCGGCCCCCAAGCCAAAGCCCAAACCCGATCCCAAGCCCGAACCGGCTCCGGAACCCGAACCTCAGCCAGAACCTGAACCCGAGCCAACACCGGAGCCTGCTGCGGAACCGGCACCCGCGCCGGCAGAGCCTGCCCCTGCGGCGGATGTTTCAGAAGCGACTGAGACATCCGGGGAAGAGGGCGATGCCTCGGAAAGCCAGGATGCCGTGCCTCTGCAGACCGCCGGCAACTCCGCCGACGTGAACAGCTACCTGAGCAAACTCAGCCGCCACCTGGCCCGCTACTACGACTACCCGCGCCGGGCCCGCCGGCTGGGTCAGCAGGGCACACCGGTGATCGTGTTCGAGTTCACCCGCACCGGCGAGTTGCTGAACCATTCGCTCCGGGACAGCTCCGGCCACCGCCTGCTGGACGATGCCGCCCTGCAAATGCTGGAACAAGCCGCACCGCTGCCCGCCGTGCCGCCGGAAATGCGGGGCCGAACCTTTGCCTACGCCCTTCCGGTTCGGTTCAGTTTGCGCTGAAAATGCACCAGCGCCACGTAGGCTGCACTGCATCGGTGCTGCCGGCCGCGCCAGAAATAACCGGCCAACCTCGGTCACGTCCGCTTTATTATTGAAATCACTACCTTTTCTTAAAACTGCCAGAGCTGGCACGAACCCTGCTGAGAACCCTTCAGCAGACCAGCACTCTGCCACACCGAAAATGAACGACTTCAGACGACGGCGTCTGCTCACCTTCGCTCTCAGCGCGAATCGTGAGCGGCGCCTTTTTTTTGGCGCCGGCAACCGCGTCAGAAAACCAGGAGGAATCCGTTATGTCCTACATTCTGCCTTCCGAGTTCGTCACCAAGATGGTCGACGCCGGAGAATCGAAAATCTATATGGCCACCCGGGATGTCCTGATCCGGGCCTTCATGGCCGGTGCCATCCTGGCCCTGGCCGCCGTCTTTGCCATCACCGTCACCGTCCAGACCGGCAGCCCCCTGGCCGGAGCCATGCTGTTCCCGGTGGGCTTCTGCATGCTCTACCTGATGGGCTTCGACCTGCTCACCGGCGTGTTCATGCTCACGCCGCTGGCGCTTCTGGACCGGCGCCCGGGCGTGGATACCCGGGGCATTCTGCGCAACTGGGGCTGGGTGTTCCTGGGTAACTTCGGCGGCGCCCTCACCGTGGCCGCCATCATGGCCTTCGTCTTCACCTACGGCTTCAACACCGAGCCCGGTGTGGTAGGCGAAAAAATCGCCTCCATTGGCAAAGCCCGCACCCTGGGTTACGCCGAACACGGCGTTGCGGGCTGGTTTACCATCTTTCTGCGGGGCGTGCTGTGTAACTGGATGGTGTCGATGGGCGTGGTCGGTGCGATGATCTCCACCACGGTGCAGGGCAAGGTACTGGCCATGTGGATGCCGATCATGCTGTTCTTCTACATGGGCTTCGAGCATTCCATTGTGAACATGTTCCTGTTCCCGTTTGCCCTGCTGATGGGCGGCGAGTTCGGCATCATGGACTACTTCATCTGGAATGAAATTCCCACCGTGCTGGGCAACCTGGTGGGCGGCTTGTCCTTCACCGGCCTGACCCTCTATGCCACCCATATACGCACTGCGCCCAAGCGCACGCTGGCAGCGGACTACCGCGCACCAGCCAGCACCCGCAGCGCCTGATCACGGCTGAAGCCCCCGGTGCCGCACACACCGGGGGCTTCACTGGTTCATATCCATGTCCAGCACCCAACAGCTCACGATAGAAGCCGGACAGTTCAGCAGCGCCGGCCGGAAACCGGTCAACCAGGATTTCCACGGCCTGTTGATACCAGACAATCATCAGCGCCACAGCAAAGGCATTGCGGCGGTGATCGCCGACGGCATCAGCTCCAGCAATGTCAGCCAGGAGGCCAGTGAAGCGGCGGTGGCAGGCTTCCTGAGCGACTACTACTCGACCCCCGAGAGCTGGTCGGTGAAACAGTCGGCCGAACGGGTAGTTCGGGCCACCAATGCCTGGCTGCACGCCCAGACCCGGCAAAGCCGTTATCGCTACGACCAGGACCGGGGCTACGTCTGCACCTTCAGTGCCCTGGTGCTGAAATCCGCAACGGCGCACCTGTTTCATGTAGGAGACGCCCGGATTTACCGGCTTCAGGGCAACACCCTGGAACAATTCACGACCGACCACCGGGTCTGGCTTTCGGCCGACGAAAGCTGCCTGAACCGGGCTCTGGGGCTGAGCCCGCAACTGGACATCGAATATCGCAGTGTCGCCCTGCACCGGAACGACGTATTTCTGATGATGACCGATGGTGTATACGAACAACTGTCTGCAGGGGATATCACCAGATGCCTTGCAGACTGCGGGGACAATCTGTATCACGCTGCCCGGGCATTGGCCAACCTGGCACTGGAGCGGGGAAGTGAGGATAACCTGACCGTTCAGGTACTGCGCGTACTCCAGTTACCCTCTCGGACACAGGACGTCAGCGCCCAGGAGGCCTATCGCGAACTGCCCTTCGCGCCCGAGCCCGCACCCGGACAGGTGCTGGACGGGTACCGGATCATCCGGGCCCTGCACATCAGTAGCCGAAGCCACGTTTACCTGGCCGTGGATGAAAGTTCCGGGAAGCAAGTCGCAATCAAGTTTCCCGCCATGGAGTTACGACAGTACCCGGACGAACTGGAGCGATTTGCCACCGAACGCTGGATTGCCCAGCGCGTGCAGAGCCCCCATGTGGTCGCCATCTTTGCCCCGGAGCGCCCGCAAAGTTGCCTGTACCTGGCCACTGACTATGTGGAAGGCTGTACCTTGCGGCAATGGATGCTTGACCACCCTCAGCCAGACCTGGAAACCGTGCGACAACTGGCCGAGCAGATTATCCGGGGACTCAGGGCCTTTCACCGGCTGGAAATGGTGCATCAGGACCTGAAACCGGAAAATGTCCTGATCACACCCGATGGCCAGGCCATGCTGGTCGATTTCGGAGCTACCCGGGTCGCCGGTCTTGAAGAAGCCGGCAAACCTGCCACCGACTATCCGGTTGGCGCAGCCCTCTACTCGGCCCCGGAACTGTTTCTCGGCGAGCCGGGCACCTGGCAGTCGGACCAGTACGCCCTTGGCGTGATTGTCTATCAGCTGTTGACCGGGCACCTGCCCTACCACACCGATGTGCCCCGAATCCGCACTCGCAAACAACTGCGGGCCCTGACATACCGGCCAGCCAGGGCCTGGCGCGAAGACCTGCCACCGTGGCTGGACGCCACCCTGGCCCGGGCCACCCACCCGGAACCCCATCGTCGCTACCCGGCGTTATCGGAACTGCTCTATGAACTCCGACACCCCGGGCAGGACTGGCGCGCCCGACACCATCCTCCTCTCATGGAACGGCACCCGGTACGTTTCTGGCAAGGCGTCTCAGCCCTGCTTCTGCTGGCGCTATTAACTTCCCTGGCCGGAGGCTCCTGGATCTGAGCTCCGGGCCATTTCTTGCCCGGCCAGCAAAAGCTCGCCCGTACGCCAGGCAACGTGTTGCCCGAAGGCACTCAGGAAACGCCATAAAAACACATAACTATATGTTTTATATAAGAATTAAAAAACTGGCACGGGGATTGTTATCAGTTACGCCGTCCAGGGAACAACCTTGGGACACTCACTCACACATTGTCATGGAGCAGACTATGCCAACTCCTTGTTATATCAGCATCGAAGGTAAAACTCAGGGCAACATCACCGCCGGCGCATTCACTTCCGATTCCGTAGGCAACATCTACGTTGAAGGCCACGAAGACGAAGTGCTGGTTCAGGAATTCAGCCACGTTGTCACCGTTCCGACTGATCCCCAGTCCGGCCAGCCTTCCGGCCAGCGCGTTCACAAGCCGTTCAAGTTCACTTCCGCCCTGAACAAATCCACCCCGCTGATGTACAACGCCCTGGCTTCCGGCGAAATGCTGCCGAAAGTAGAGCTCAAGTGGTACCGCACTTCCGTAGAAGGCAAGCAGGAGCACTTCTTCTCCACCATCCTGGAAGATGCCACCATCATCGACATCAACTGCAACATGCCCCACTGCCAGGACGCCGCCAACGCGGACTTCACCCAGCTGGTAACCGTTTCCCTGTCCTACCGCAAGGTAACCTGGGAGCATGCCGTTGCCGGTACTTCCGGTGCAGACGACTGGCGCTCGCCAATCGAAGCCTGATTTTTCAGGTTCGATCCTCGGAAAACGGCTGGCCTTCGGGCCGGCCGTTTTTGTTTCCGGGCTTCATTGTCAGGAACAAACCATTGTGTAAACATACACAACAAGGATCTTATCTTGTGAAAAGTGCTGACCTGATTAAACGACTCAAAGCCGAAGGCTGGGTCAAAGTCGGTGGCAAGGGAGATCACGAAAAGTACAAACATCCGGACAAACCGGGTCATGTTGTGGTTCCGCACCCCCGAAAAGATATTCCCATCGGCACCCTGAGAAGCATTTATCGTCAGGCCGGCTGGGACTGGAGGTAAACGTGCTTTATCCCGTATACGTACACAAGGGCGACGACGAGCACGCCCACGGCGCAGAAATTCCGGACTTCCCCGGCTGTTTTTCCGCTGCCGACCAATGGCAGGAGTTGCCGGGAAAAATCCAGGAGGCCATTGAGCTTTACTGCGAAGACGAAGACATGGAGCTTCCCTCGCCGTCCTCCCTGGACGACCTGATGAATAACCGTGACTATCAGGGTGGTCTCTGGATGATGGTGGATATAGACGTTAACCGCTTGAAAACCCGATCTGTCCGCCTTAACGTCAGCCTTCCGGAAGGCCTGTTGCGTCGCATTGACGAGGAGGCCCGGAGCAGACATATGAGCCGGTCAGCCTTTTTGGCAATGACGGCTCGCAAAGAACTGGAAGCCCGTTAACTCGTGACATCTTCACTCCCCGAATTTACAAAGACACTCGGCACTCTCATGTGCCAGGCCACCCGGGACATTCTATGGGCGCCGGCTGCAAGCTGGGTTCGAAAACAGAACCAGTGTGCAGGACTGGTGCTGCGCGTAGGCTCCGGGCAAGCCACTTACCACCGTTATGATCCCCGCAAGAAGCAACATCTGATCACCTACGGGGCCCGGATGATTGCCGCCAAGCATCAACCGGAAACCGCCCAGGGCTGGTTATCCACCCGGGAAATCCGGAGCCGCGGCTATTTTGAGGGGGAAGTGAGTGTGCTGAACCTGCTGGCGCACACCTGCTGCCATGAGTTTGCCCATTTGTTGCAGCACAGCGCCGGGCAGCGGCATTACGGCTCGGTGCATAACCGGCATTTCTATGAAGCGCTGGATGAGTTGCACCACAGCGGTGCCGCAAACGCCACCCGGCTATACCTTGCGGAACAGGCCAGCGGCTGCGGGATCGAGCTATCCACCGCGCCCTTTGAATTTCCGAGTCCCACTGCGGAGCATCGGCACTGGCAGGTGGGGGATTCAGTGGTATTCGGCGACGGCAGACGCGAAATTCAAGGCCAGGTGGTGCGCGTTAACCGCAAGACTTGCACCGTGACTGTCAGCCAGCATGCCCGGATCCTTCGTTACCGGGTGCCGCTGTCGCTGCTTCGGCGGGCTGCTGCGGCCTGACTCAGGCGGGTTCCCGGGCCCCGGTGCGAGCAAGCAGGTCCTGTATCTCCGGAAGGCAGGAGCCACAGTTGGTACCACACTTCAGGTGCTCGCCCAGTGCCTCCGGGCTGGCCATGCCCTGCTCAATGGCTTGGGCAATCTGGTGCTCACCCACGCCAAAACAGCTGCAGATAATCGGCCCCGCCGCCTCGCCTTCCACCGTCCCTGCTGCCAGTAACGACCGGCGTTGTTCCGGCCCCAGCTCACCGCTGCCGAAGCAACTGTCCAGCCAGTCCAGATCCGGCATGGTCTGAGCACAGGGTTCAACCAGTAACACGGCATCCAGTCGATCGCCGCTGAGCCAGGCGGCTCGGTAACGCTGCCTGGCGCGGTCCTCCATCACCATTTCCGGTTCCCGGGAAAAACACCCTTGCCCCCAGTCATCCCAGTTCATGTCATGGCCACCGGCGAACCACCAGCTGTGACTGTGGGGCAAGCGCTGGCGGCTCCAGTAGACAAGGGCAGTGGTGTCCAATGAAACATCGCTGGCGTCATTCAACATCAGCCTCGCCTGCCAGCAAGTCACCAGGGGCCGGATTGTCGCCACCCCGTGCTTGCCTTCTGGCTGGCCGGAGATGGGGTCCACAACCGGCCGGATCAGGCTGGAGGCCAGGGCAGCAGAGGCAAACCGGCCATTCCAGTGAATGGGCACAAACACTTCACCGGTACGCTGCCCGGTGCTGGCCCGCACCCGACCAACGTAACCGGCACCGCCCTGCCCACGCAGCAACGCCAGCGCGCCTTCCGTCAGGCCAAAGTTGGCAAGATCCGCCGGGTGCAGCTCAATAAAGGGCTCGCTGCGATGGGCAAGCAGTCTGGGGGCCACGGCCGTTCGGGTCATGGTGTGCCATTGGTCCCGGATTCGCCCGGTATTCACCACCAGTGGATACCGGGGGCTCGGTTGCTGCCCGGGCGGCAAACTGGACACAGGCACCAACCGGGCCCGGCCATCCGGCGTAGGGAACCTGCCGTGCGAAAACAGCCGGCGGGTTTGCATCCAGGCTCCTGGATTACCATCCGTAACCGGCCACTGCACCGGCGCCAGTTCGTCGTACTCCTTGTCACTGAGCTGAGACAACGCCGAAATATTGAACACACGCTCGCCCCCGTTTCCATAACCGGACAACGCAGCATGTTCACGAAAAATATCGGCCGGGGAACGGTAGTCGAAGGCTTGGGCATGGCCAAGGGCCCAGGCAACATCCCGCATAATCTGCCAATCCGGCCGGACCTTCTCCGGCAGGGATAGAAACCGCCGTTGGCGCGAAATGCGACGCTCCGAATTAGTCACCGTTCCATCTTTCTCGCCCCAGCCGGCAGCCGGCAAGAGGATATCGGCAAACTGCGTGGTATCGGTCTGAGCCACACAGTCCGAAACGATCAACGTCTGGCAACGGGACAGTGCCTGGTGAATCCGGTCAGTGTCCGGCAGGCTGACTGCGGGGTTGGTTCCCATTACCCAGAGCACACGGATCTCACCCCGGTGAACCGCCTCGAACAACTCCACGGCTTTATGGCCAGGCCCCTTGGCCATCTGCTCGCTGTGCCAGAAATCCGAGACCCGGAGCATGGCGCCCGGGGTGTCATAATCCATATGGGCTGCCAGGGTATTGGCGAGCCCGCCGACCTCACGACCACCCATGGCATTGGGCTGCCCGGTTAACGAAAACGGGCTCGCACCCGGTAGGCCCACCCGCCCGGTAGCCAGATGGCAGTTAATGATGGCATTGGCTTTGTCGGTACCGGCGACCGACTGATTAATACCCTGGGAAAAAGCGGTCACAGTGCGCCCGGTGTCTGCAAACCACTCATAGAAGCACCGTACATCTTCTGCTGCCAGATCGCAGCCGCTGGCCACCGCTTGCACAGAAGGGGCACAGGACCGGGCGATCGCCAGGGTTTCCTCGAAACCGTTACAGTGCTTTGCAATATAGTCATCCGCCAGCGCTTCATGATCCTGCAGCCAGACCAGCAAGCCGTTGAACAACAGGGTGTCTGTTCCGGGGCGAAGCTGAAGGTGCAGGTCCGCCAGGTCGGTCGTTGCTGTCTTTCTGGGATCGATGACCACCACTCTCCGTCCCTGACGACCTGCCGCACTCATCCGCTGGTACAGCACCGGGTGGGCCCAGGCGGCGTTGCTGCCCGCAAGCACCAGCAAGTCCGCCAGCTCAAGATCCTCGTAGCAGCCCGGGACACAGTCCTCGCCAAAGGCACGCTTGTGGGCCGCAACGGCCGAGGACATGCACAGTCTGGAATTGGTATCCACATGCGGAGTGCCGATAAAGCCCTTGGCCAGCTTGTTGGCAACGTAATAATCCTCCGTGAGCAACTGCCCGGAGAGATAGAAAGCCACCGACTCCGGACCATGCTCCCGCACCGATTCAGAAATGGCCCCGGCTATCCGGTCAATGGCCTCAGCCCACGTCACCTCACGCCCCCCGACCTTTGGCTCCAACAACCGGTTCGGATCCTCCAGCGTCTCGTGCAAGGCAGAGCCCTTGACGCAAAGCCGGCCGCCATTAGCCGGATGCAGGCGATCGCCCCCGACATAGCCGGAGGTGGCCAGCACACCGCAGCCAACACCACAGTAGGGGCAGGTGGTGGCAATAGAGTCCGTTGGAGTGTCGTGGTGTTTCATGCTGTTCCTCGCTTTTAACCAAAAAAACCCGCCTCCCGGGTTCTGTTTCCAGAGCCGGGGGCGGGCTTCGTTGCCTGAGTTGTCTGTCTTTAAAGAAAGCAATTAGGAGGCCAGTGCACGCTTTGATGCCTGTAAGGGCCTTGAATGCCGCATGGTGCGCAGGTTGAAGCCAGGCTGCACCGTTAAAAAGATCCCGTGGAAAGCCTCTCGATTGGTGTTCACCTTGGTGCAATTGTCCATTTTCTGCACCAAAACCACCCCGGCACAGAACCGGGCGCCCCTGCCTGAACGACCAGGGATCCCGCAACCTACTGAAATACATGAATAGTTCCAAATGGCACGGCTTGTGCTGAGTAATTAGTGAACCATCACGACATCACAGCTCTCATTTACAGGCATCGGCGCCTGCTCTCCGGCAACGGAGGCAGGCGCTTTTTTTTGCGCGTCTGGAATGAAAGAACCGAGAGGCATCCCGATGAAGACAGTGAACCATTATGTTCGACCTTTACTGACCGCCACCCTGATCGGTCTGAGTTCCCTGGCCCAGGCCGAGATTGGCCCGGCGGAGAAACCCGACCTGAAGCTTGGCTTCATCAAGCTCACGGATATGGCCCCGCTGGCGGTTGCCTGGGAACAGGGCTACTTCATGGACGAGGGCCTGTTCGTGGAGCTCGAAGCCCAGGCGAACTGGAAGGTGTTGCTGGACCGGGTGATCACCGGCGAACTGGACGGTGCGCATATGCTGGCCGGCCAGCCGCTGGGCGCCTCCATAGGCTATGGCACCCAAGCCGACATCATCACCGCCTTCAGCATGGACCTCAACGGCAACGGCATTACCGTGTCCAACGATGTCTGGGAAGCGATGAAACCGAACCTGGAGATGGAAGGCGAGCGTCTGGCCCACCCGATTTCAGCCAGCGCCCTTAAGCCCGTGGTGGAGCAGACCCGTGCCAATGGCGAGCGCTTCCGCATGGGCATGGTGTTTCCGGTGTCCACCCACAATTACGAACTGCGTTACTGGCTGGCCGCCGGTGGCCTGAATCCCGGCTTCTACGCGCCCCAGCGCGGTGACACCAGCGGCACCCTCGAGGCCGACGTGCACCTTTCCGTAACGCCACCGCCGCAAATGCCGGCCACCATGGAAGCGGGCACCATCCAGGGCTACTGCGTGGGTGAACCCTGGAACCAGCAGGCGGTGTTCAAGGGCATCGGTGTGCCGGTGATTACCGACTACGAAATCTGGCCCAACAACCCGGAAAAGGTATTCGGGGTGACCGAATCCTGGGCGGAGCAATACCCCAACACTCACCTGCGTTTACTGCGGGCGCTGATCCGCGCCGCTTACTGGCTGGACGAAAACCAGAACGCCAACCGGGAAGCCGCCGTGGACATTCTGGCGCGTCCCAGCTACGTGGGGGCCGACAGGGAAGTCATTGCCAACTCCATGACCGGCACCTTCGAGTATGAAAAGGGCGATGTCCGGGAAGTACCGGATTTCAACGTCTTCTTCCGCTACCACGCCACCTACCCCTATCCGTCTGATGCGATCTGGTACCTGAGCCAGATGCGTCGCTGGGGACAGATTCCCGAGGCGAAATCCGACGACTGGTACATGAAGACCGCAGCCCGGGTGTATCGGGGCGATCTTTACGCCGAAGCCGCCCAGTCACTGATCGAGGACGGCCTGATGACCGCCAGTGACTTCCCGGACTTTGCCCAGGAGAACTTTGAACGTCCAATGCAGGGTGAGCTGATTGACGGTGTACCGTTCACTCCGCGCCAACCCAACGCCTACATCGATCGTTTCAGTATCGGCCTGAAAGGGTCAGAGACACCGTGAGGGAGGGCTAAAAATGACTACGTTAAGTGCAAGAATCGGTCAGTCCATGGCCAGTGGCAGCCGCCAGCTGCTTTCCGGTATGCATCCGCGCGAATGGCTCACGCGGGGCAAAGAGCTGCTGTTGCCGCTGGTTGGTATTCTGCTCTTCCTCGGCTTCTGGCACCTGGCCGCACCGCAGGTGGAAACCTCCCTGGGGGCTTTCCCCGGCCCGGTGCAGGTGTGGGAGCAATCCGGACAACTGTGGCAGGAGCACGCCAGCCAGCGGGAGCGGGCCGATAAGTTCATCACCATGCAGGAGGAGCGTAATGCCCGCATTCTGGCCGACAATCCGCAGGCAGACGTCCGCATCCGGGATTACCCGGGCGCGCCCACCTTTCTCGACCAGGTGGTCACCAGCCTGCTGACCGTACTGGCCGGTTTCGCCCTGGCGTCATTGATTGCAGTGCCGTTGGGCATTGTCTTTGGCCTGAACCGGTACTTCCAGGCTGCGGTGAATCCCCTGATACAGATCTTCAAACCGGTCTCTCCGCTGGCCTGGCTGCCGCTGGTGACCATGGTGGTATCGGCTACCTATGTCAGTGACGATCCAATGTTCGAGAAGTCGTTCCTGACCTCGATGATTACGGTCACTCTGTGCAGTCTCTGGCCAACACTGATCAACACCAGCGTTGGAGTGGCAGCGGTAAACCCCGACCTGCTGAACGTCTCCCGGGTACTTCGGCTGTCGTTCTGGACCCATGTTCGCAAGGTGGTTTTGCCTTCGTCGGTGCCGATGATATTTACCGGCTTGAGGGTGTCGTTGGGCATTGCCTGGATGGTGCTGATCGCCGCTGAGATGCTGGCGCAGAGCCCGGGGCTGGGTAAGTTCGTCTGGGATGAGTTCCAGAATGGCAGTAGCCAGTCTTTGAGTCGGATTATGGTGGCGGTGCTGGCCATCGGGTTTATCGGGTTTTTGCTGGATCGGGTAATGCTGTTAATTCAGAAAAAGGTGGCATGGAATGAATAAGACACATCTGGAACTAACCGGAGTCGAGATGGCGTTTGATACGCCGAAAGGACCCTTCGTTGCCCTGGACAATGTGAACCTGAAGATCCAGAAAGGGGAGTTTGTTTCGCTGATCGGCCATTCCGGCTGCGGAAAATCGACGGTGCTGAACATTGTTGCCGGGTTACTGCAGGCCTCCAGGGGTGGCTGTGTGCTGGATGGGCATGAGGTGAATTCGCCCGGCCCCGAGCGGGCGGTGGTGTTTCAGAATCATGCCCTGATGCCCTGGTTAACGGTGTATGAAAACGTGGAACTGGCGGTGCGGCAGGTGTTTCGCAAGTCGATGACCCGGCAGGAGCGCAAGGACTGGATTACCCACAACCTGGAACTGGTGAATATGGCCCACGCCGCCAACAAGCGGCCAGGCGAGATTTCCGGGGGGATGGCGCAGCGGGTGGGCATCGCCCGGGCATTGGCCATGAAACCCAGTGTGTTGCTGATGGATGAGCCGTTCGGGGCACTGGATGCCCTGACACGGGCCCATCTGCAGGATTCGCTGATGGAAATTCAGCAGGAGCTGAACAATACCGTGATCATGATTACCCACGATGTGGACGAGGCGGTGCTGTTGTCCGACCGCATTATCATGATGACCAACGGGCCTGCCGCCACGGTGGGGGAGGATCTGCACATTGATCTGCCAAGGCCTCGCAATCGTGTGGCCCTGGCGGATGATGCCAAATATGTGCATTACCGGCAGGAGGTGTTGTCCTTCCTGTACGAGAAGCAGCGCAAGCTGGAGTCTCTGAACAGTCGCCGCGGCAGCAGTGCAAAACCCGAGGCGCCGGCAGCCAGGCATTCAGCTTCGGCCTGACTTTATGCCGGGGCGGGGCGCCCCGTCCCGGCCTGGTTCAAGTATCAGCTTAAGACCCCTGCCATGGATACCAGGGCCCGGGCGACTTCGGGCAGTCGTTTGCCCTGGTCCATGGCCAGTTTTCGCAGCAGGCGGTGGGCTTCGTCATTGCTGATGTTGCGGTGTTCCATCAACAGCAAGACGGCCTTTTCCTGGGTACGACGATCTTCCAGAGCTTCTTTGGCGCTCTGCAATTCTTCGGACATCTGGCGCAGGCGGCGGGTCTGTTCCTGAACCAGGTCAAAGATGGATCGGCCTGCCTGCTGCCCGACACCTTCCCCGGCCCATGCGTCGGCGGTTCCGGCATCTACACCGTTATCGCAGACCACCAGCACAGGCGTTGGTGAGGCATGCCGTTGTTCCAGCGAGGCCAGCAGGGTTTCCTGGTGAGCCAGGGAATGGCGGGCTTCGGTGTAGCGTTGAACGCAGCGATGGTGAAAGGCGCTCTCCACCGAATCCTCAATCTTCTTCAAATCGTCCATACGGTCGGTCATCAGGTTAAACCAGCGGTCGGCCATCTCGTTATCCAGGGACTTGTAACGCCCGACCGAGACGGCCGTCTGTCGCATCCGCTCGATTTCCAGTTCCCGCGGGTGAGCGCGCAGGGCTTGCCAGAGCGACAGGCTGTCTTCGTTAGCAAAGCCGATAAACACCTCAAAGCACCGTTCCTGTGCTTCAACCAGGTGCATCATGCGCCGGGACAGTGCGTTATCGAAGTGCCCGCTGGAGAATCCCGCCGAGCCTGCGGCCCTCTCCTGACCGCAGTATTCCTTGCCATTCATCACATGCACCATGGCTACCAGCAGGCCGGCGATAGAAGGCTCGGCCACGGTTTCAGCCGCCTCGAAAACCACGGTAATCAGTTGATGAATACTGTCGCAAAACCACTCCGTGGCCTCCGAGACACTGGCCACCTGTTCATTCACTCTCTGCCGTAACCCCGGCAGTTGATCGAGGCTGTGCAAGGCGCTGGCGATGTGCCCGAGCAGAGGGCTGCTGACCGGATGGGTGGTGAGATCCTCCTGAATGTCTGCCAGTGCCTGCCGGAAGGTGGCGGCCAGTTGGTCGTTCTCGCCGGCCATGAAGGTCCGTTCCCGGGCAAAGCGCTGGCAACCGGACCCCAGATAAAGGTTGGTGGCACCACGCTCCCTTTGCAGGCCATGGACCAGGTTGCCAACGCTCTGCACCAACCGCCCCATCTGCAGAAAGTACTCCAGATTACGGATCTCACACTGGCGGGAGGCCATCAGAAATTCCGCAGCAGTCGCTGTCGCGGTCATACGGGGATGGCGTTTGGTGTTCATGGTGCAGCTCCTGGTGTCATTACACAATTTGTTCCTGTCTGCCCGGTATGCAGCAATTTACAGGCCACCCCTTCCGGCCCAATCATCGTGCACCTCGCCCCATCCCGGGGCACCCTTTTCACTCTAACCAGCCCGTCTCCTCCATCGATTTACTGTAACTCATTGAATAATAATGGTATGGAAAGTTGGCACGAAGATCGCTAATCCTTAATCAAGGACGACTGTCCCGGCCATGGAATCAGGCCGGACCATCAGATCATTGTTGTTGGCATTGGTGCCGGACCATCTGTTCTCTTCGGAGAGCATGATGCTCCGGCTTTTTTCGTTGCTGGAGGAGTTCAATTCCATGGAACACACACAGGACAACCCGCTGGTGATCTGCGGCCACGGCATGGTCGCGCAGCGGCTGCTGGAGCAACTGGTAGCCCAGGGGCATCCGTTCAGCCGGATTGTGGTGTTTAACGGTGAGCCCTTCGCTGCCTACAACCGGATCCAGTTGTCGTCATTACTGGCTGATCAGATTCAGGAAACCGATCTGGAACTGAAACCCTGGCAGTGGTTCCGGAAACACAGCATTGAGGTGCACCAGCACGAGCCTGTCACCCATATCGATCCGGGCCAGCGCCAGGTAACAACCGCCTGTGGCCGCATTCAGCCCTACCACACGCTGGTGCTGGCCACCGGAGCGCGCCCCTCCCGCCCTGGCCTCCCAGGTGAAGACCTTGACGGCGTGATGAACTTCCGGGATCTGGCCGACACCCGCACGCTGATCCGGCAGGCTCAGGCACACCGGCGGGCCGTGGTAATCGGCGGAGGGTTTCTGGGACTGGAGGCGGCCGAAGGGCTGCGGGCCCGAGGCATGAAGGTTACGGTTCTGCACCGCAGCGGCCATCTGCTCAACCGCCAGCTGAACCCCATCGCCGGCGACATCCTGAAGCAGAAGTTACAGCAGCGGGGGCTGAGTATCCGAACCGGCACCTCGCCGGTCTCCCTGCTCGGCCGGAATCAGGTCCGCGCCGTGGAACTGAGTGACGGCACGGTACTGGCCACTGACCTGGTAGTTATTGCCACCGGCATTGAACCCAACAAGGGATTGGCAGCTGACGCCGGCCTCAACTGTGACCGGGGTATTCGAGTCAATCCAAACCTGATGACGTCCAACCCGCATATCTACGCACTGGGTGAGTGCTGTCAGTTTCAGGAGCACACCTTTGGCCTGGTCGAACCCGGTTACGAGCAGGCCCGAATCCTGGCACAGCATCTTTGCCAGGTACCGGGAGCCAGAGCGTTTGAGCCCGGAGAAGTGGCCACCCGCCTGAAGATCAGTGATCTGGCCATTTTTTCCTGCGGCCGCATAGCCCCGGGCGAGCATACCGAAATCATTGAATGGCAGGACCGAACCCACGCGGTCTACGGCCAACTGCTGCTGGATGGCAGCCGGCTGGCCGGCGCCATCCTGCTGGGCGATACCGCCAACGGGCCCTGGTACAGCGAACTGATTCGTTCCGGCGCCGATGTCTCCCGCTACCGGGACACCATCGCTTTCGGCAAAACCTATTGCGACGCAGCGGCCTGATAGGCTGCCAAGAGAGAGGACAACACCATGAGCAAACAAACCCTGATTGTGATCGGCAACGGCATGGTTGGCCATCACTTCCTGGAGCAATTCACCCAGTCGCCGGCTGCCGGGAGTTTTAACATTCTGGTGTTCGGGGAAGAGAAGCAACTGGCCTACGACCGGGTGCACCTGTCGGAGTACTTCAGTGGCTCCACCCATGCCGACCTGGCCATGGGCACGGCAGACTGGTATAGGGAACAGGGCATTGACCTTCGCCTGAATGAGCCGGTTACCGCCATCGACCGTGACGCCCGGGTGATAACCACCGCCAAGGGCGTATATCCCTATGACGAACTGGTACTGGCCACCGGCTCCTATCCGTTTGTACCGCCGATTGAAGGCAACGACCGGGACGGATGCTTTGTGTACCGCACCCTGGACGACCTGGACGCCATTCAGGCCAGCGCCCAGTCTGCAAAAACCGGCGTGGTGGTGGGCGGCGGTCTGCTGGGGCTGGAAGCGGCGAATGCCCTGAAAAGCCTCGGCCTGCAGGCCCATGTGGTGGAATTCGCCCCGCGCCTGATGCCGGTGCAGCTGGACGATCAGGGCGGCGCCCTGTTGCGTCAGAAGATCGAGGACCTCGGCGTACAGGTGCACACCGAGAAAGCCACCACCGCCATCGTGCCGGGAAGCGGTGCGCGGCTACGGATGAATTTCTCGGATGAGAGCCACCTGGAAACCGACCTGATTGTATTCTCCGCCGGCATCCGCCCCCAGGATACCCTGGCCCGGGCCTGTGGCCTGGAAGTGGGCGAGCGCGGCGGGATTGTGGTCAACAATCAATGCACCACCTCAGACCCGAACATTCACGCCATCGGTGAATGCGCGCTCTGGAACAACTTTGTCTTCGGCCTGGTGGCTCCGGGTTACACCATGGCGCGCACCCTGTCGGCCGCTTTGAACAAAGACACCAGCGCGGCCTTTACCGGTGCCGATATGAGCACCAAGCTCAAGCTGCTGGGGGTGGATGTGGGCTCCATTGGCGATGCCCACGCCCAGACCCCGGGTGCACGCAATATCCGTTTTCACGATGAGCAGGCCGGCCACTACCGGCGCATGGTGGTGAGCCAGGACGGCAAGACTCTGCTGGGCGCCATTCTGGTGGGCGACAACGGCCCCTACGACACCCTGCTGCAATACGCCCTCAACGGCATCGAGCTACCGGCGAACCCGGAAGCGCTGATTCTGCCGGAAAGCGAAGGCGGCGCCCCGGCCCTGGGGGCCGATGCCCTGCCGGATACCGCGTCCATCTGTTCCTGCCACAACGTCACCAAGGGCGATATCTGCGGCGCCATTGACGCCGGTTGCACCGACCTGGGCGGCGTGAAGGCCGAAACGAAAGCCAGCACCGGCTGCGGCGGCTGTGCCGCTTTGCTCAAAAAGGTGGTGGACAGCGAGCTGGAAAAGCGCGGCGTGGAGGTATGCACGGATCTGTGCGAGCACTTCGCCTACACTCGCCAGGAGCTGTTCCACCTGGTGAAGGTGAACGGTATCCGCACCTTCCGGGGCCTGCTCAAACAATACGGCAAGGGCCAGGGCTGTGACATCTGCAAGCCAACGGTGGGCTCCATTCTGGCCACCTGCTGGAACGAGCACATCCTGGCCACGGACCACGTACCGCTGCAGGACACCAACGATACCTTCATGGCCAACATGCAGAAGAACGGCACTTACTCCATCGTGCCACGCATTCCGGGCGGCGAGATTACCCCTGAAAAGCTGATTGTGCTGGGCGAAGTGGCCAGGGAGTACGATCTGTACACCAAGATCACCGGCGGGCAGAGGGTGGATCTGTTCGGCGCCACCCTGAGCGAACTACCGGAGATCTGGGAAAAGCTGATTGCCGCCGGCTTCGAAACCGGCCACGCCTACGGTAAATCCCTGCGCACGGTGAAGTCCTGCGTCGGCAGCACCTGGTGCCGCTACGGCGTGCAGGACAGTGTTGGCATGGCGATCACCCTGGAGAATCGCTACAAGGGCCTGCGGGCGCCTCACAAGGTGAAGATGGCGGTGTCTGGCTGTACCCGGGAGTGTGCCGAGGCCCAGAGCAAGGACTTCGGGGTGATTGCCACGGAGAAGGGCTGGAATCTGTATGTCTGTGGCAATGGAGGCATGCGGCCACGGCATGGGGATCTGTTCGCCACGGATCTGTCGGATGAGGAGCTGATCCGCACGATTGACCGGGTGGTGATGTTCTATGTGCGCACGGCGGACCGGCTGCAGCGGACATCGGTGTGGATGGAGAATCTGGAGGGTGGTCTGGCGTATCTGAAGCAGGTGGTGCTGGAGGACAGCCTGGGTATTGGTGAGGAGCTGGAGCAACATATGGCGGATCTGGTGGATACCTATCAGTGCGAGTGGAAGACCGCCGTTGAGGATCCTGAGAAGCGCAAGCGGTTCCGGGAGTTTGTGAATGCGCCGTTGCAGAGGGATCCGGTGCAGCGTTGGACTTCGGAGCGGGGGCAGCGTCGGCCTGTTTTGGAGGTGGTTTCTTCCTAGCCTTCTGATCCGGTGCAGGAGCCAGGCGGCATGGGGGTGCTTTCCTTTCGGAAAAAACAACTCGCTTCGCTCAGACATCTTTTTTCCTGCAGGAAAGCACCCCCATACCACCTTGCTCTTTGGGCTTGGTGGGAGAGGCACTCAGTATTGGTGAACAAACAGGAGAGATTTATGAAAGCTCGGACTTGTTGGGAAGCGGTTTGTACGGTGGACGATCTGGTGGCGGATTCCGGGATTGCCGTCTGGACGGAGGACGGGCCGGTCGCGGTGTTTTATCTGCCGCATCGGTTGCCGGCGTTGTTTGCCATCAGCCATAGCGATCCGTTCAGTGGTTCGAACGTTTTGGCCCGGGGGATTACCGGGGATTTGAACGGGGAGCCGGTGGTGGCTTCGCCGCTGTACAAGCAGCATTTCAGTTTGCGGACCGGGCGGTGTCTGGAGGATGCGGGTGTGCAGGTGAAGACGTATCCGGTGCTGTTGGATGGCAACCGGATACGGCTGGAGGTGCCGGTGGCTCAGGCGGCGTCGGTGGCGGCCTGAGCCCCTGGGGTCGCTGAACGGGCGTCAGCCGGGTTTGTTTGGGTCAATCCGGTGTCGGGCAAGTTGCGGTAGTATCATCTCTATCCTCAACAACACGAGATGCACCGTGACACCTCTCAGCCCCACCGACCAATTGTTCCTCTGGCTGGAAAAGCGCCAGCAACCCATGCACGTGGGTGGGCTTCAGCTGTTTTCCTTTCCCGAAAACGCCCCGGACGATTACGTTGCCCGGCTGGCGGAGCAGTTGCGGCAGCAGCATCAGGTAACCGCGCCGTTCAACCGCCGGCTGAGCTACCGGCTGGGCCAGCCGGTGTGGGTGGAAGACGATCAGCTGGACCTGGAGCACCACTTCCGCTTTGAAGCCCTGCCAACGCCGGGTCGCATCCGGGAGCTGTTGTCGTTTGTGTCGGCCGAGCACTCGCACCTGATGGACCGGGAGCGACCGATGTGGGAGGTGCACCTGATTGAAGGGCTGAAAGACCGCCAGTTTGCCCTGTACACCAAGGTGCATCACTCGTTGATTGACGGGGTTTCCGCGATGCGCCTGGCCACCCGGATGCTGAGCGAGAATCCGCAAGAAACCGGCATGCCGCCGATCTGGGATATGACACCAAGGGCGCGTTCCGGTGGCGATGATGGCAGCCTGTCACTCTGGCGCAGCGTTACCCACCTGCTGGGCAGCTCCGGCAAGCAGCTGGGCACCATTCCTACAGTGGCGAAGGAGCTGCTGAAAACCATCAACCAGGCCCGCAAAGACCCGGCCTACCACTCCATCTTCCACGCCCCGCGCAGCGTTCTGAACCAGAAAATTACCGGTTCCCGCCGCTTCGCCGCCCAGTCTTACTGCCTGAAACGCATCAAGGCGGTGTGTGAAGCCTATGGCACCACGGTGAACGACGTGGTCACCGCCATGTGTGCCTCAGCCCTGCGCACCTATCTGATGAACCAGGATGCCCTGCCGGCGAAACCGCTGATCGCCTTCGTACCCGTCTCCCTGCGCCGGGACGACAGCTCCGAAGGCAATCAGGTCGGCGTGATCCTGGCCAACCTGCACACCGATGAAAACGACCCCGGCCAGCGCCTGATGAAAATCCATCAGAGCATGCAGGAAGCCAAGGACCGCTACCGGCACATGTCGTCTGAAGAAATCGTCAACTACACCGCCCTGACCCTGGCCCCAGCGGCCTTCCACCTGCTCACCGGCATGGCGCCAAACTGGCAGACCTTCAACGTGGTGATCTCCAACGTACCGGGCCCCTCCGAGCCCCGCTACTGGAACGGCGCCAGGCTCGAAGGCATGTACCCGGTATCCATCGCCATGGACCGCCTGGCCCTGAACATGACCCTGACCAGCTACAACGACCAGGTAGAATTCGGCCTCATCGGCTGCCGCCGGACATTGCCCAGCATGCAGCGAATGCTCGACCACCTGGAAGAAGGCCTGGCCGAACTGGAAACCGCCGCCGGCCTGTAATCAGCCGAAACGGACTTCGTGGTTACGCTCGGAAACCTGGGTATTCAGGGTCCAGAAGTCGTACAGCACGCCGATAAAGAACAAGCCGCCGGTCAGCAGGTAGATCAGGCCGGTAATCCACTTGCCCATGTACATGCGATGGATGCCGAACACCCCCAGGAAGGTGAGCAGGATCCAGCTGATGTTGTAGCTGACCTCGCCTTCCTGAAAACGCCGGTCGGCCTGCCGGTCCATACTCGGGATCAGGAACAGGTCGATGATCCAGCCGATGAAGAACAGCCCTAGCGTGAAGAACCAGATGGTGCCGGTGATCGGTTTGCCATAATAAAACCGGTGCGAGCCCAGGAATCCGAAGATCCAGAGTAGGTAGCCTATGACTTTGCTGTGGGTGTCTGGTTGTCCGTTCATCCTGGTTCCTTTTTTTGAGTTTGGGTTCGGCTTGGGCCCTAGCCTGTTGGTTTTGGGGGCGGGACTGGGGAGGTTGGATTATTTTTCCCTTGGAAAAAACAACTCGCTTCGCTCAGACATATTTTTTCTGGCGGGAAAAATAATCCAACCTCCCCGTCCGTCACAATATCGGGGCATAGGCGGGGAAGACAAGGCGCAACAATCAAACTATCAGGGGCCGACATCAGGCGCCGGATCCACCCCACCTTCCCGAAATTCAGAGGCAGACTTCCCGGTCCACTTTCGAAACGCCCGACTGAAGTTGGACAGGTCGGCGTAGCCCAGTTCATAGGCGATCTCGCTGACGGACTGGGTGGTATAACGCAACAGCTGGATGGCCCGGTCTTTCAGGACGGCTTCTACGATTTCCCGGTAACTGGTGTCCCGGTCCGCCAGGCGGCGCTTGAGGGTTCGGGATGAGACGTGGAATCGCTCAGCCATGGCTTCCAGGGACGGTAGCGGCCCCGGGGTCATTCTAAGCATGTTGCGGATGGCAAGTACGATATCGCCTTGTTCTTTCAGGGCCTTCTGCAGCTCGAATTCGCATTGGTCCCGGGCCATTTGGGAGGCTTCGGCGTCGGCCAGGCGCATTCTTACATCCAGCATCTGGCGCGGGAAGATCAGCATTTCTTCCGGCTGGCCGTAGTCGAACCGCACCGGCAGCTGGCTGGCAAAGGCGGCGTAATAGCCGGGTTCCGGGGCGCTGAGGCGTACTGAGACGCCGGGCAGCTTGCCATCGGACAGGGCAAAGCCCCTGGCCTCGGCGTCGCTGCGGTCCAGTAGCTGCTCGGTCAGCAGAATCAGGGTGGCGCTGACGGTTTCGGCCAGGAAGTTGTACAGCCCCGGCACATCGAATTCGGTGCACAGCTGCACCAGTACCTGATCGCCAGCAAGGGACTGTTTCATGCTCAGGAACGGCGCCCGCAGTTGCAGGTAGCGGCGCACGGAATCCAGGGCGCCTTCAAAGGTGGGGCTGGTGAGGGCGGCAAAGCCGAGGGTACCGTGAATGGTTACCCGCAGCTCCCGCGCCAGCTGGAAGCTCAGGCCATCGTTGCCGGCCAGTTCCAGTGCCCGCTGGGCCATGAGGATCGCGTCGGTGACAAACACGCGGCTGTCGTTGGCTTTCAGGTCTTCAGCGGTGAAGGCCAGCCCCTGATACAGGGAGCGGTCATTATGGCCCAGCTTGCGTACGGTTTCTGCCAGTACCCGCAGGTAAACGCCCGGCACCAGAAACAGCCCTAACATCTGCTTCTCGGTGTCCGCTCCCGTTGCTGCCATAGTCTGTTCCTGAATTGATAAATGTCTGGTTACTGACTGTACCAGAACCCCATCAAAGCAACAGTGGGGCTGCGGGCCGCATGTTTGCCGTCATACCGGTCAATGCGGGGCTCCGGTGGCCCATTGTGAACGATGGCCGGCCCGTTTGCGCATTCAGCTTGTTGGTTGACTGGCCCACACTGGAGCCATGACATCAGCCAAAGCGTTCAAACGCACAGGAGTAACAACATGCTGACCACCGCACACGCCAACGGCCAGGCCAAGGCCTCACATACCCCGGACAACGTCGCCATCAAGCCCCAGCGCATGGGCTTCGAGTTCGATGAGAAGGTGCCCCGCTACTGGCTGGACAATAACTATCTGATCAGCCACACCATGAACGCACTTTCTGTGCTGTTTCCGGAAGGCGAGCAGTTTTTTGTAGATTCTGTGCGGGCGTTCCGCGATCAGATCAACGATTCGAAGCTGAAGGCGGAGGTTCGGGGCTTTATTGGCCAGGAGGCCATGCATTCCCTGGAGCATATTGCCATGAACCAGCATGTTCGCGATCAGGGCATGCCGGTGGAGGAGATGGAAAAGGATCTGAAGGTGATTCTGGACCTGGCCCGCAAGTTGCCCAAGCGGCATCAGCTGGCGGTGACCTGTGCCCTGGAGCATATCACGGCGATGATGGCGGATATGCTGCTGGAGCGGGACGATGTGCGTGAGGATATGCACGAGTCCATGCGGCCGTTGTGGGTATGGCATGCCATTGAGGAAACCGAGCACAAGGCGGTGGCCTATGATGTGTTCCAGCAGGTGGGCGGCACCTATGCCGAGCGGGCTTTCTACCAGTTGTTCGCGACGGCTGCATTGGGCGTGGTGGCGACCTGGTTTACCGGGCGGATGGTGATGAAGGATCGCAAGAACTTTTCGGTGAAGGGGGCAGCCAAGGGCATGTGGCGCATGTGGGGCAAGGACGGCGCTTTCTCTAGCCTGATTCCGGCCTGGGCGGAGTATTTCAAGCCGGATTTCCATCCCTGGGATAAGGACAATAGCGAGCTGATCGGGCGGTTTAAGGCGCAGATTCAGCAGTATATTGCGCCGCAGTATAAGAGTGGGAATCGGCGGACTCTTCAGTAAGCTCTGGTTTTGGGTATGTTTGGAGTTACGCGGGCGATCGGGTGGGGATGCCTTTCCTCCGGAAAAAACAACTCGCTTCGCTCAGACATCTTTTTTCCTGCAGAAAGGCATCCCCACCCGCTCACCTGCTTGATCTGACTGACGAACTGTCTCCGACTGACTGTTCTGCGTTCTCTGGGCTCTTTGGAGCCCGTTTATTCTTTTTTGCCTGACATCACGACTTCTCCCTTCTTCCACAGCCTCCATTCGCCGGGCTGGTAGACATCCCATTTTTCATCGGTGGTCAGGGGTTCTGTCACGATCACGCTGACGATGTCGTTGGGGGTGGTTTCGGATTCGAAATCGACGGTGACGTCGGCGTCTTTCAGCCGGGCCGGGCCGAACGGGGCCCGGCGGGTGATGCTGGCCATTTTGGTGGTGCAGTAGGTGAACAGCCAGTCGCCGTTGCTGAGCAGCAGGTTGAAGACGCCTTCGCTGGCGTAGGTCCGGGACAGGTCGACGAGTCTGGTGACGACGTCTTCCAGCGGGGTGTCGCGGCTGCAGTCGCTGCGCAGGTGGTTGAGGATGTCGCAGAACAGGGCTTCGCTGTCGGTGTCGCCGACCGGCTCGTAGAAGCCGGGTTCGGGGCGGAAGCCGGTGAGTTGGCCGTTGTGGGCGAAGACCCAGTATCTGCCCCAGAGTTCACGGATAAACGGGTGGGTGTTGGCCAGGCAGATTTCGCCGACGTTGGCCTGGCGGATGTGGCAGATGGCGACTTCGCTTTTGATGGGGTGGGTCTGGACCACTTCGGCGATGCGGGAGTTGGCGCTGGCGTCGGCGTCGTGGAAGCTACGCACGCCCTTGCCTTCGTAGAAGGCCACGCCCCAGCCATCTTTGTGGGGGCCGGTGTCGCCGCCGCGGCGGGTCAGGCCGGTGAAGCTGAAGCACAGGTCGGTGGGGGTGTTGGCGCTCATGGCCAGCAGTTCGCACATGGCAAAGCGATCCTTGGCTGATGGTGATTCAGCCAAGGATACCGCAATTTGACGGCAGCTCCAGTGCTGCCGGGGGCTTGTCAGGTCAGATGTACAGGTTCTTGCGGGAGAAGCGTTCGACCAGTGGCTGGTAGGCGGAGCCGAGCAGGCGGTTGATGGCATCGATGCCCCAGGCATCCGGGCCCACCAGGATGCGGGATTCGTTTTTCAGGATGCCTTTGACGATGATTTCGGCAGCCTTGTCCGGGGTGGTCATGGCAATCTTGTCGAAGCCTTTGCGCTGGGCTTCGCCGTTTTCGGATTTACCCATGCGGGCGGAGTTGGCGATGTTGGTGCGGATTCCGCCGGGGTGCACACAACTGACCTGCACCGGCTGGTTTTCCAGTTTCATTTCCTGGCGCAGGGATTCGGTGAAGCCCCGAACGGCAAACTTGGCCGCGTTGTAGGCGCTCTGCTTGGGCACGCCGATCAGGCCAAATACGCTGGAGACGTTCACCACATGGCCCTCACCGGATTCGATCAGGTGGGGCAGGAAGGCGCGGGTACCGTGGGCCACGCCCCAGAAGTCGATATCCATCACCCATTTGAAGTCTTCGTCGGTCATCTCGCGAACGGAGGCCGACAGCGCCACACCGGCGTTGTTGATGACCAGGTTAACCTTGCCGAAGTCCGCCCGTACCTGTTCGGCGTGGGCGTAGATGGCTTCGCGGTCAGAGACATCGAGAAGGTACGAACGCACGTCGGCACCACCGCAGGCGGCCACGGTTTCCGCCAGCCCGGCTTCGTTAACGTCAGACAGCGCCAGCCGGCAGCCTTTGGCGGCCAACACACTGGCAAGGGCCCGGCCGATTCCGGAACCGGCTCCGGTTACCACAGCCACTTTGTTCTTGAGATCCTTCATGATTACGACCCTCTGTCTTGTTTTTGCTACTGATGCAGGTACTTTAATACTCCGGTACTGTAACAGCTGGGCCGCCATGCAAAATGGCATCACACGCCCCCAGAAACGGGCGCTCCGGCCACTTGATTCGACGACGGGATAAAACTGACTATGGAATGGAGTCTTACCCACTTCTGGCTGATTCTGGCCCTGGCCCTCAGCCTGGCCGAACTCACCTCCGGCGTACTGCTGTTGCTCGCCCTCGGCGTGGCGGCCGCACTGACCGCACTGGTGGCGTCTCTCGGCGCACCGTTTGAATGGCAACTGGTAGCGATGGGGGTTCTGTCCGGCATTCTGGTTCCGGTGGCCATTCTCTGGATACGCCCCAGGTTCTCCCCCAAAGGGGTCGCCTATGGCACTACAGGCACCGGCGTGATGGAGCTGGACAAGCTGTTCGAATCCCGCAGTGAGGTCAACAATGCCATCCAGGCGGAAATGGAAGATGCCGCTTCGAATCTTCGTACCTTACGAATCCTCCGCCCTACTGGGCTCCATGGGCATGTTCCGGGAGCTGGCCGGCAGTCCTGAAGATGCCGTTCGGGACGCTCTGAGCCGGGACGGCCTGCGTGGTGGCATGGTGGCCTCAGCCGGCAACAGCTAAGCCATAAACCCGGTTACGGCACTCGCTAGCCCAGCAAATGGTCCAGCGGGCGCTCGTAACTGGGTGCAAACACCTCCAGAAAGTACAGCACTTCCGGCAGGGCCTGCTGTTGCAGGCCATGGAGTATCTGCTCAGCCGCCGGCTCGAATTCCTTGTTGCCGGTCTGGATCTCGGCCCGGCATTTCAGCAGGGCTGACAGCCGGTCTGCTGCCTTGATCAGCTCTTTCTCCACCTGGCCCAGCTGCGACTCCCGCACGTAGGGAGCGAAATCCTCCCGCAAGTCATCGGGTAGCAGTGCCAGCAGTTCCGCTTCGGCCTTGTGTTCAATATCCCCGAAGGCTTCCCGCATCACTTTCGAGTGGTACTTCACCGGGGTCGGCATATCACCGGTAATTACCTCGGTAGCATCGTGGTACAGCGCGGCAGCGGCGATGCGGTCGGCATTCACCGCCCCGTCAAAGTGCCGGTTGCGGATCAACGCCAGGGCGTGGGCGATGGTGGCCACTTCCCAGGAATGGGTGGCCACGTTTTCTTCGATGGCATTGCGCATCAGGCCCCAGCGCTTGATCCAGCGCAGGCGCGACACATAAGCAAAGAAATGACTGGCAGCACGTGCCTTTAGACTGGCCATAAGCCTTCCTGATCCGGTGGTTGTTCAGCGTACATCCAGGTTGAACGGTACGGTCACCTGGCCCTGATCATCCACGGCCGCCTGCCGGGACGGCTCCAGGGTGAACAGCTGGTCAGAGGGCACACCATGGGTGTCCTGCAGCAGGCGGCGCACCGCCACCCCCCGGTCTGTGGCCAGTTTGCCCAGTGTCTCCGGTGGCAACGACAGTTCACCATTGCGATAAGCCTGCTGGGCCTGCTCCCAGGCTTCACCGGTTACCGGTTCACCCCGGGCTTCACGCTCGGCCTTGAGCAGTGCCAGGCCATCGGCTTCAGCGGCTACGGCGCCACGGATATTCAGCAGCAGGTCCGGCCGGTCATTGAGGGCGCCTGCCAGGGCAGACAGCTTTTCCGCTTCGCCACCGGCCAGCTGCACACTGCCCGGCACAAAGCTCACCTGCCCCAGCTCTTCGCTGCTGAAACCGGCCAGGTCCGCCAGGGAGCCGAGCATGCTGAACGGCGAGGCCGCCGCTTTCACCAAGAGGTTCACAAAGGCCCGCATGACAATCTGGCCCACACTGAATTGCGGGTCAGACAGATCACCCTCGATGGGCAGGTCTACGTCAATCACGCCCTGGCGATCGGTCAGCAGGGCGAGCCCGAGCTTTATCGGCGCATTGACGGCCTCTTCACTGGCCACCGCCTGGCCCAGTTCCATTCGGTCCAGCACCACCTGGTTCGAAGCTTTCAGCCGGGTTCCGGTGAATTCGTAGTCCAGGTCCAGTTTCAGTTTGCCGCTGTCCACGCCGTAACCCAGAAAGCGGCCGAAGTAGGGGGACAGCACCGGCAGGGCCAGGTCGTCCATATTCAGTTGCAGCTCACTGGGGTCTTCCGTACCCAGGGCGCCCAGGGTGCCTTTGAAGGTGACCGGCGCCACGCCCGCCAGCCGGCCCTGCAAGTTCACCGAGCCCTGCTGGGGTGGCACGTTGCTGATGCCGGTTACGCTGCCGCTCAGGGTATCGAAGGTGGTGTTAAACACCGGCTCCATGGTGCGGTCGGTATAGGCTACGGAGCCTTCCTCCACCAGCAGCTCGCCAATGCGGAAGATAAAGTCTGGCTCGCCGGATCGTTCGGCTGCGCTGTCATCTTGCGCCGCGTCGGCTTGTTCCGTGCCGGCATCGGCGCCGGTTTTGACAATGCGCTCCACGTTATGGGCACCGCCGGTATCCCACACCAGGTTAAAGGCCGGTTGTGCCAGGGTTACTGTGCCGATTTCCAGCCGGGCCGGGTTGACGTTGAATTCCACCGGCGCCAGTCGCAGCAACTGCCAGGACACCAGTTGCCCGTCCTGGTCTGCCAGCCGCAGGTCCAGGTCGGCAATTTGTGCGGTGCCGCTGAAGGTACCGGTCATGGGGTCATCCTGGCTGTCCAGGTCCAGGTTGCCGTCAAAGCCCAAGCGGCCTTCGTTTATCGCCAGGTTAGCGCCCAGCTGCAGATAGGGTTCTACCGCAGCCAGCGCGATGTCTGTGCCGGCCAGGGCCCCTTCAAAATTGAACGGTGCGGGTGTCACCTGGCCGTCTGCCCGCAGGCTGCCACCGCTGGCCAGTCCCGCCGACAGGCTGTAGGGCACAGGCTCATCCATCTGCTGGGACAGCCCGCCCAGAGTGACCGCCAGGTCAGTCAGGGCCAGTTCCGCCGGGGTTTCCGGAACCCGGTCACGCCACCGGACGCCACCTTCGGTCAGTTCCACGCCCTCAACAGACCAGCGGAAAGCCGGAGCGGAGCTTGCGGGTTCTTCCCCGGCGGCCTCCGCCGCTTGCTCACCGGCCGGCAGCGAGGTTACCCAGTCGACCATACCTTCGGCATCACGGCTGGCGGCCACGAACGGTGCTTCGATGGTCACCATGCCCACAGAAGCTTCCCGGGCGGTGAGGTCAAAGCCAATGTCATTCACGGTCAGGGCCCGGGCTGTGAGCGCCGGCTCTTCGTCACCTTCGTTCAGGGCCAGGGCCAGGTCACGGATCGACAGCTTGCCACCGGAGGTAATCAGTTCAAACTGGTCACCACCGGCCAGCTGGTAGCGGGATTCCACGGTGACGGCGCCATCCCGCAGTTGCCAGGGCAAATAGGGGGCCAGGAAGTGGGCCAGGGTGTCGTGGCGAACATCGGCAATACGCAACCGGCCTTCGGAATACAGCGGCGTTACGCTCAGGTCGCCCTGCCAGTCGATGTGCTGGTCCCCGATGGCGGCGGTGACAGAGTACTGGCTGTCAGACTCTTCCCTCTGCCAGGTGGCCAGGTCGTTCAGGGCAAGATCCAGCGGTTCGATGAGGAATTCGGCCGCTTCCGGCTGGGAGAAATCCCGGAACAGCAGCTGGCCACCTTCAATGGCGATCTGCCGGAAAAACAGCCTGGGTGGTTCCGACGGCTCCGACGGCTCCTGAACCGGCTCAGGTTCGCTGGCAGGCGGGTTGGCGTTTTGCCAGTCCCGGGCGTAGTTCACCGAGTAGTCTTCCAGCAGATCCAGGCGGATATCCGGTTCGGTCAGGCGGATTTCCTCGAAGCCGATAATGCCCCGCACCAGCTGGAGGAAACTCACATCCACACGCAGTTTTTCAAAGGCCGTGACCGGTTCGTCTGCCTGGTCACGGGCGGCAAAGCCTTCGGCTTCCATGCTCAGGGCAAACGGATTAACCCGAATGCTTTCCACCTGCGCCTGCCAGCCCATACGCTGTTCCAGCTGTTCGGGCAGGGCTTTTTCCAGCCACCAGGGCAGCAACAGGAACCCCGCCAGTGCGTACAACCCCACCAATACCGCCAGCACGATGGCACTATTTCGCGCCAGATGACGTTCTGCCTTTTGCTCGGCCACAGACCACTCCCTCTGAAACAGCACTGAAATTCCGGATACTCCTTCAAGCATACCGCCGGGCGCCAGTCTTTGTCAGCCAGACCTGACAGCCGGCACTGAACCCGATATCCTCGCAAGACGTAACACTCCCTGTGCAACCCAACGGAGAGAGCAGTATGGACATCGGCGATATGCGTCGGGATTTTGAAAGTGAAGGGCTGGATCGCGAACACCTGAGCGACGACCCGGTTTTGCAGTTCCAGGCCTGGTTTGAAGATGCCCGCACCGCAGGCATTCTTGAGCCCAACGCCATGTCGCTGGCCACCGCCGGTACCGACCAGATGCCGGACCTGCGCACCGTGCTGCTAAAATACTTCGATAACCGGGGCTTTGTGTTCTACACCAATTACGGCAGCCGCAAGGCGCTGGAACTGGAGCAGAACCCCAAGGCAGCGCTGCTGTTTCCCTGGATCGGCCTGAACCGTCAGGTACGTGTTCAGGGGCCGGTGGAAAAGGTCAGCAAGTCGGAATCCCTGAAATACTTCGCCTCCCGGCCACGGGGCAGCCAGATTGGCGCCTGGGTATCGGAGCAGAGCAAGGCAATTACTTCCCGGGGCCTGCTGGAACAGAAAGTGGCGGAGATGAAACGCAAGTTCAGCTCCGGCGAGATTCCCCTGCCCAGTTTCTGGGGCGGTTACCGGGTGGTTCCGGAGCGGATTGAATTCTGGCAGGGGCGGCCAAGCCGGCTGCACGATCGCTTCGAATACGTGAGAGAGGGTGATGGCTGGACCATCCAACGCCTGCAGCCCTGACCGGCCCCAGATCTGGCTGTGTCACCAGATCCAGCGGGACCTGCCCGCACCGCCGGAGTGGATGACCCGTTTTGAGGCCGACACCATGGCCCGGCTAGAGGGTGTCCGAAGGCGGGAATTCCTGGCCAGCCGCTGGCTGATGCGGCAGGGTATCAGCCAGGCCAGCGGCACGGCTCCCGAGCACTGCCAGCCCGTGGACGGACGCCCGGTGGCGACCGTTTCTCCCCCGCACTGGTGCCTCAGCCTCAGCCACAGCCGGGAGCTGGCGGCCGTGGCCACGGCTGGCCGGCCACTGGGCATTGATATTGAACCGGGCCAGCGCAAGCCGGACTGGACCGGCGTGGCCAGGCGCTGGTTTTCGCCGGTGGAGCAGGAGTGGCTGTTCCGGGCCGATGATCCTTTTTCTTTCCTGCAGGTCTGGACTCTCAAGGAAGCCTGGCTGAAAGCCACAGGGCGGGGCATTGCCGGCAACCTGCAAACCCTGGAAGTACGCAAGAACTTCGAACTCTACGGCGACCAGCCTGATGGCCTCTGGCAGGCCAGCTGTTTCTATGCCGAAGGCTTTGTGATTACTCTGGTGCACCAGGCGTCCACCGATGGCAACCGCACGCTGTGGTCGGACATCACCCTGCTGGAGCCGCCGGCGGACGACTTTGCACTGACCCCGGCGCGGCCAACAGACACCAGTTGGGAACCCCTGTTCCAACGCATAATCCGCGCCAGGCGCTGACCCGGAGGCCCAATGAGCACAACCCGCGAACGCTGTCCCTGGTGCGGAACCGACCCGCTCTATGTGCACTACCACGACACCGTCTGGGGTCGCCCGGAATATGATGACCAGGCGCTGTTCGAAAAGCTGTGCCTGGACGGCCAACAGGCCGGCCTGAGCTGGATCACCATTCTGCGCAAGCAGGAAAGCTACCGCGCCGCCTTCGCCGGCTTTGATCCGGAACAGATCGTGCGCTTCACCGAGCGGGACCAGGCCCGGCTGCTGGAGAACCCCGGTATTATCCGCAACCGCCTGAAAGTGCAGTCCATTATCCGCAATGCCCGCAGCTATCTGGCGCTGAAGGAGCAAGGCATCGGCTTTGCCGATTTTCTCTGGCAGTTCGTGGAGCACCAACCCCGGCAAAACCACTGGCAAACCATCGAACAGGTACCGGCCACCACCGCAGAATCCGAGGCCATGTCCCGGGCCCTGAAAAAAGCCGGTTTCAACTTTGTCGGCCCAACCATCGTGTACGCCTTTATGCAGGCTACCGGTATGGTGAACGATCACCTGGTCACCTGCCCGGCCCATCGGGAATGTCTCGAACTGGCCCGATGATCCCGACGGGCATGGCAAGCGTAAATCTCCCTGTATCGCAATTCAGGGAGCTATACCGTGCGAATAATTCTCAATGAACTGAAACCGAGGCAGCGGTCGTGATCGCCGTTGCCCGCCTTGCCATTCTGGTCGGCATTGCCGGCCTGGTTCCGTTTATCGCAGGGGTTGTCGGCCTGTTTGCCCTGCCCGCCAACAGTGTCGCTATTCTCGGTTGGTTCTATCTTTACAGCGCCGGGATACTTGCCTTTATGGGAGGCATTTACTGGACCATGGCGTTGCAGCTGGAGAACCGCTCCTACCCGCAATCGCCACTTGTAACCATGTTGTTAAGCCAGGTCTTCTTTGTGGGCGCGGGGCTGGGACTGTTGTTGCACACACCCCAGAAAATCCTGCTCTACACCGTGGCCTTCGCCTTACTGTATTTGGTGGATGCGCGCTGGATGCGCCAGTACTGGCCGGCCTGGTACCTGAAATTGCGACTGCTGCTGACGGTGGTGGTATTGCTCTGCCAACTGACGGTCGGCGCCTGGTTCTGGCTGTTGCACGGCGGCTGAAGGGAAAGAAAACGGGGGAAGGAAAGGTGATCGGCAACGCCCGGCCATAATAACTCGCCAGAGGCGAGACGGCCGACCGGGCGCCCGATCAGGAGGCAAGACGTCCTCCATCACCCGCAAGCGAAGCGACCGGTTCCGCTTGCGGGCAATTCTTCAGGCGGTGGTTGCCGCCACGATAGCGTATTCGTGGTTGTGGGGCTCGATGAGCGCCCCGTGCAGGGCCACAATCGCCTCGTTGTAATGGTCTTCGTCAATCACGAACTGGATATCCACCTGGCGCATGCACTGGTGAATGGCCAGCACGCTGATTTCCTTGTCTGCCAGCGCCTTCACAGAGCGGGCCAGGATGCCGGGCACCTTCATGTCGCTGCCACAGGCTGACACCAGGGCCACCTTGCGGGTGCTGACTTCGGCATTCGGAAACTCTTCTTCCAGCGCCTTGACCACTCGCTTCACATGCTTGAGCGTGGTGCCCACATAGTGAGTGATGGTGTTGGCGTTGGTGTCCTTCGACATGAAGCGCACCTTGAAGCGGGTCAGCACGTCCAGGATCTTGCGATCCGAGCCGGGCTCGCCCTGCATGTCCTGGTCGAACACTTCGATGGCAAACACACCCTTGGCGCCGGCAATGATTTCCACCTGCGGTTTCTCGCTGATGTAATCACCGGTAATCAGGGTGCCGGTATGCTCCGGCTCGAAGGTGTTCATCACCCGCAGCGGAATCTCGTTCTGGCGCAGGCCCTTACCGGCCCGGGGGTGGATGGCTTCCATACCCAGGTTGGCCAGCTGGTCCGCCACGTCGTAGTTGGTACGACCCAGGGGAACTACCTTGTCTTCACCCACCACTTTCGGGTCGGCGGAGCTCAGGTGATATTCCTTGTGGATGATGGCTTCGCGGGCGTTGGTCATCACAGCCACCCGGCTGAACGTCATCTCGCTGTAGCCACGATCGAAGGTGCGCATCAGACCTTCCTTGCACTGGGCGTAGCCGGTCACAATCGGCAGCTCGCGGCTCAGGTCGATGCTGTCGAACGCCTGCTTCAGCTTTTCATCCAGCGGCAGCAGCTCGGCATCGCGCCAGCCGGTCAGGTCGACAAAGCGGGCATTAATGCCCTCCTGCTGCAGCTTCAGGGTGGTGTTGAACGCACTGTGCGCTTCGCCGATACCCGCCAGCATTTCCCGGACAGTCAGCAGGTGCTCTTCAAGCTGGAACTGGCCGTAGGAACACAGGCGCTGCAGGTCGATCAGGCAGCCGCGAACACCTTCAATACGGTCAGTGATGAACTGGTCGGCCTGCTGCTTGAGCATCGGGTCTCTGAACAGCTCGCCGTTGATGTCGGTCAGCAACTGGATCAGCTTGGTGAGGTCGTCACCCCAGGCCCAGTCCGATTCGGCATCGGCAAACAGGGCGTAAACGCCCGGCTCGCCGGTTTTCTTGTGTTCCAGCAGTTCGTTGGTTACGCCGCCATAGGCTGAAACCACGAAAATCCGCTGGTAGAGGTCGCTCTTCTTGCGCTTGCCAATAATGATATTGTCGCGCACGGCCTCGTAATTACTCATTGATGTACCGCCAATTTTCTCGACGGTGTGCTGTGCCGTAGTCATATCCTTGCCTTCGTAATCTGCGTTTTGGAAAGGTGGGGGAAACGGGCGTCTTACGACGCCTCGTTCACACCTTCCTGCATGATCTCGTCAACAGACTCGGCCAGCAGTTTCGCGCCCAGACGCAGGTCATCTTCGCTGGTGGTCAGCGGCATCAGGCACTTGATCACTTCATCGTTCGGGCCACTGGTCTCGATGATCAGGCCCTTCTCGAAGCAGCGCTTGGTGATCGGACCGGTCACGTCTGCATGCTTGGCTTCGATACCACGCATCAGGCCACGGCCTTTCATCGAGAACTCACCCGGGTACTTGTCGCAGATCGCCTGCAGGGCATCGCCCAGCACCTTGGTCTTGGCCTTCACTTCGTTGGCGAAGGCATCGTCTTTCCAGTAGGTTTCTACCGCAGCGCGGGCCGTTACGAACGCCATGTTGTTACCACGGAAAGTACCGTTGTGCTCACCGGATTCCCATACGTCCAGCTCCGGCTTGAACAGCACCAGCGCCATCGGCAGGCCATAGCCACTCAGGGACTTGGATACCGTCACGATGTCCGGCTTGATGCCAGCGAATTCAAAGCTGAAGAACTCGCCGGTCCGGCCGTTACCCGCCTGGATGTCATCCACAATCAGCAGGATGTCGTGCTTCTTGCACAGCTCGGACAAGCCTTTCAGCCATTCAGCGCGGGCCGCATTCAGACCGCCTTCACCCTGAACGGCCTCAACGATAGCCGCCGCCGGCTTTTCAACACCGGAGGAGCTGTCAGACAGCACCTTGTCCATGATGTCCAGGGTGTCTACGTCTTCACCCAGGTAGCCGTCGTAGAACATGAAGTCCACGTGGCCCAGGGGCACGCCTACACCACCACGGTGATGTTCGTTACCAGTGGCGGCAACGGCACCGGCCGTTACGCCGTGGAAACCGTTAGTGAAAGAAATGATGTTGGTACGGCCTTTCACCTTCCGGGCCAGCTTCATGGCCGCTTCCACACAGTTGGTACCGGTGGGGCCGGTGAACTGCATCTTGTAGTTCAGGCCACGGGGATCAAGGATGTACTTCTTGTACGATTCCATGAAGTCGTGCTTGGCGGTGGTGAACAGGTCCAGGCCCTGGCTCACACCGTCTGCCTCGATGTACTCGAGCAGTGCTTTCTTCAGGACATCGTTGTTGTGGCCGTAGTTCAGGGAACCGGCACCGGCCAGGAAGTCCAGGTACTGTTTGCCGTCTTCGGTGTACAGGTGCGCGTTCTTGGCACGGTTGAAAATCACCGGAAAGGCACGGGAATAAACACGAACTTCGGATTCAGTAGACTTAAAAATTTCCATTGTCTTGCCTCTTAGCATGTCAGGTTCGAGGTAAATGCGCGGTGGCCTGCTGGTAAAACGTGTCGGTCGCAACAGTCCCGCCGTGCGTTGATGTCAGCCATCTGGCAGGCCCACCTCGGGTGGCCTGCCGGCTGTTCAGATTCGCAGTCAGCGATTCACATGTTGTGAATCAGGGCTCTCAGACAGGCTTCGTGAAAGGCCCGATGCGCAGCAGGAACTCAGAATCGTGCTTGCCGCCAAAGTGGGTCTCTTTCTCGAAGTGCTCGTGATAGGTGAGCTCGGCTCCCAGATCACGGGCAAATGAGCGGAACAGCGCCCAGGAAGCCTCGTTGTCTTCGGTAATCGTGGTTTCCAGGTGCGTGACGTTCTTGCACGCGTCCCGACCTACGATTTCCTTAAGCATCCGCTTGGCGAGGCCCTGGCCACGACCTTTTTCGTGTACCGCCACCTGCCAGACAAACACGGTCTCGGGCTGTTGGGGAGGGATGTATCCGGAGATAAAGCCGACCAGATCGCCGTCCTTCTCCGCCGCCACGCCGGTCTCGGCAAAGTGGCTGCACTGCAACAGGTTGCAGTAAATCGAGTTGGGGTCCAGCGGCGGACATTCCGCAACCAGCTGGTGGAGCCTGAAGCCATCATCCTTGGTAGGTTTGCGCAAGGTGATGGCGGTGGTATTCGATCCTTCTGATGTCATAACGTGATCAATTCGCTTCGAAAGTTAGGGCTGAATTATATAGACCACAAAATATATTTCAAGTCGGCCCTCTCTGGCTACCGCCCTCCCTGGCGCTGCAAGGTACCAATAGCCTCTTGAAAAACTCTTTTAACTTAATGTTTTTTATAATTTACTTTGACAGCTTACCGTAAAACCCCGAGTGACCGGTCACCCAAAGCTAAAGCGCCGAAACCAAATTATTTAGGCCTCCAAACATCAGCCCCATCAACCGGCAATGCGATTAACCTGTTCGATGAACGACGGCGTCAGCACGTCCACCACCGGGCGATCCCCTTCCGGGCCCGCCACCGCCGGCGCATCCCGCTCGGTCATGACAATCACCGGCTGACCAGACCACTGCAGCAACTGCAGTTCGCCATCGGTTGTTTCCACCAGGGCCGAGCAGTGCTCAACCCAGTCACCATCATTGCAGTATAGGCCGTCCTCGCCACGCAAGAAGCCGGCAGAGTGAATGTGGCCGCAAATAAAACCATCGAAATCGCCCTTCTCCGCGGCTGTCAGCGCTGCCAGTTCAAACCGGCGAATAAAGGTTCTGGCCTTACCTATGCGACTTTTGATCCAGGCCGCCAGCGACCAGTAGGGTTTGCCCTGCAACCGACGCAGGGCATTGAACCAGCGGTTCAACCGCAGCAGCAGGCCATGGGCATGGTCACCCACCAGCAACATCAGGGGGCTGCAGCGCACTACCTGGTCAAACTGGTCACCGTGGCATACCAGGAAACGCCGCCCATCCGCGGTGGTATGCACGGCCTTGTAGAGAAGCTCCACACCGGAGAGGGTCTGGCCACAGAAGCGGCGGAAGAATTCATCGTGGTTACCGGGCACATAGACAACGCGGGTGCCGGTGGCGGCCAGCTCCAACAGTTTGTGAACAACCTGCCGATGGCTTTCCGGAAAGTGGGCCCGGCGCTGCATGGCAATCAGGTCGACGATGTCGCCTACCAGGTACAGGGTGTCGCACCGGATGGTATTGAGGAAATCCAGCAGTTGCCCGGCCTGGCAATCCGCTGTGCCAAGATGGACATCCGAGATGAAGACGCTGCGATAATTGCCCATGGTGCCTCCTGCATTGTCACGCCAGCCGTCAGAGTGCAGGAAAAACTCTGACAAGGCCGGGTGACACGCAGGTGACAACCACGAGACAGTTAGATGAAGGCCGGCGCGGAGCTGCTGAAGCCCCGCACCGTCAGAACCCGCTCAGCGCAGATCCGGATTGAGGGTGTAGGTACCGGTTACCCGGGCACTGGCCAGCACATGCCCGGCCATGGCCTGGCGCACGTCGTTGCCGTCAAATTCGCCATCCAGGCCCAGCGTTTCCACATCCAGCGCATGCACTTCGTAGTGGTAATGGTGGATGATCTCATCGTTCCAGGGCGGGCAGGGGCCGTCGTAACCGGCGTAGGTGCCGGCCATGTCCGGATTGCCGGCCAGGAACTGGGTGTAGTTATTCACACCGCGCACCCCGATCGGTCCGGGGCCATGTTCCTTGCCCTTGGGACTGACGCCGTCGCTGTCCTCACCTTCCGGGATACGACCAACGCTGGCCGGAATGTCCACCAGCAGCCAGTGGAAGAAGTCTACCCGGGGCAGGTCGGCCGCTACGGTCTTGCCTTCCTGGTTCACATCGTCGGCCACGCTGGGCACATCCGGGTCAAACATCACTACCACAAAGCTTTTGGTGCCCTCCGGCGCGCCTTCCCACACCAGTTCCGGGTTCCGGTTGGGGCCAAAACTCATGTGGTCCTGTTCACTGAACACACCAAACGCGAACTTTTCGGGAATCGGCTGGCCGTCCGCAATGCCTTTGACTTCCAGTTTCACAGTGGTTCTCCTGTTAGCAGGGTTATGGTCCAAGCCTCTGTGGGCGTTTACCCTAAAGTGCCGCATGGCATCGGATTAATCAATCGCGACCAGGCCCAACGAGGCAGCAAAAAGCCACTTTCGTTGAATTGTCATGCCGGAACTACGACGTTAGTATTAGCCGCCTCCAGTCAGGGACTGGACAAAGTCAGTGAGGACAGCCAAGCGTTTTTCGCCGAAAGAGCGCTTGGCTCTCTTCACTTCAAGGCGATCGTTATGGAAAACCTGCACCACATCGTAGTTGTCGGCGGTGGCGCCGGCGGCCTGGAACTGGTCACCCGGCTGGGCAACAAACTGGGCAAGAAACACAAAGCCCGCATTTCCCTGGTCGATGCCGGCCTGACCCACGTCTGGAAACCCCTGCTGCACGAGGTCGCGTCCGGTTCCCTCGACGCCAGCGCCAACGAAATCAACTACCGCGCCCACGCCCGCAAGCACCATTACGAATTCCAGCTTGGCCGGATGAGCGGGCTCGACCGCTCAGCCAAGGAAATCGTCATTGCGGCCTTCCACGATGACGAAGGCAATGAAGTGGTGCCGGAACGCCGCATCCCGTACGACACCCTGGTGATTGCGGTAGGCAGCACCGCGAACGATTTCGGCACTCCGGGTGCCCAGGAGCACTGCCTGTTCCTGGACAGCCTGCGCCAAGCACGGCGCTTCCATAACCTGATGCTCAATGCCTTCCTGCGCAAGAATCATGAAGCCTTGCAGGGCAAGCCCCACAGCCTGAACATCAGCATCATCGGGGCCGGCGCCACGGGTGTGGAACTGGCTGCGGAGCTGCGGCTGGCATCGAGGGAACTACCGGTATACGGCATGAACCACCTGAAGTCATCAGACGTTTCCATCAGTGTGATCGAAGCGGCTGACCGCATTCTGCCGGCACTGCCTGGCCGGCTGTCTGCCGCCGCAACCCGGGAACTGCAGCGCCAGAAAGTGCAGGTATTGACCGGCCAGCCGGTCAGCGAAGTACGGGAGAACAGCCTGGTGATGAAAGACGGCACTGAACTGCCGTCCGAGATGACCATCTGGGCCGCCGGTATCAAGGCTCCGGGTTTTCTGGCCGACCTGGACGGGCTGGAGGCCAACCGCGGCAACCAGCTGATGGTAGAACAGACCCTGAAAACCACCCGGGACGACCACATCTTCGCCTTCGGTGATTGCGCAGCCTGCCCGCAACCGGATTCTGACCGACCGGTGCCTCCACGGGCCCAGGCCGCCCACCAGCAGGCAGATACCCTGTTCGAAACCCTGTGTAACCGGCTTGAAGGCAAGGAAGCGGTACCCTTTGTCTATAACGACCACGGCTCACTGATCAACTTCAGCAAATACACCACCGTTGGCAACCTGATGGGCAACCTGTCTGGCCGCAGCATGTACATTGAAGGCAAGGTGGCCAGGCTGTTTTACGTGTCCCTGTACCGGATGCACCAGGTCGCGCTGCACGGGTTTGTGCGTACGGGCATTATCTGGCTCATGGACAAGATCAGCCGGGCCATGCACCCGCGCCTGAAGCTGCACTGAGGGGAAATTGCCGTACTGGAGCGGGCGATGGGAATCGAGCCCACGTCACCAGGTTGGGAACCTGAAGCTCTACCATTGAGCTACGCCCGCCGGCATAATGTCTGTTCAAGCAATATAAGCCCGCAGCTATGGCCGGGCAAGCCCCTTTAGTTGGAGTCTGATGGATCCCACCTTCACCCTGATCGGCGCCCTGATGCTGGTTTTCAGCATCGTGCTCAGCCCCCTTTCCAGCCGCGTTGGCATGCCTGTGCTGCTGGTCTTTCTGGTGGTGGGCATGCTGATGGGCGAGGACGGGCCCGGGGGTATCGAGTTCGATAATGTCGAACTCGCCTTCCTGATCGCCAACCTGGCCCTGGGTGTCATCCTGCTGGACGGCGGTATGCGCACCCGGGTGGACACCTTCCGGGTTGGCCTGAAACCCGCCATGATGCTGGCCACCGTGGGTGTCGCCCTGACGGCGGGCGGAGCGGCAATCGTTGCCTGGTGGGTGTTTGACCTGCACTGGCTGATCGCCTTGCTGATCGGTGCCATTATCTCCTCCACCGATGCCGCTGCGGTTTTCTCCCTGCTTCAGGGCCGGGGACTGCACCTTAACGAACGGGTCAGCGCCACCCTGGAAATCGAATCGGGCAGCAACGACCCGATGGCTATTTTCCTGACCCTGATGCTGGTTACCCTGATCAGCCAGCACCAGGACGGTGCCTTTGCCTCCGGCCTGCTGATGCTGGTCCAGCAATTCGGTATCGGAGCGCCGGCGGGCATTCTGGGCGGCTTTGCCATCGTCGCCCTGACCAACCGGATGCGCCTGACGCCCGCTCTTTACCCCCTGTTAGTGGCCGCAGCCGGCATCGCCGTGTTTTCTGCCACCAACGCCATTGGCGGTAGCGGTTTTCTCGCCATATATCTGAGTGGCGTGGTGATCGGTAATCGCCACGTGCGAATGATGCCCATGATCCTGCAGGTACACGATGGCCTGGCCTGGCTGGCCCAGCTGTGTCTGTTCCTGATGCTGGGGCTGCTGGTGAACCCGTCTGACCTGGTACCCCTGGCTGGGGGCGGCCTGATTCTGGCCTTTACACTGATCTTCGTGATTCGCCCGCTGACGGTTCTGCTGACGCTCTGGCCCTTCGGCTTCAACCGCCGGGAACTGGGCTTTATCAGCTGGGTGGGCCTGCGGGGCGCGGTACCAATTGTCCTGGCCCTGTTCCCGATCATCGCCGGTCTGCCGGATGCCCAGCTGGTGTTCCATGCCGCGTTCTTCATCGTGCTTGTGTCGCTTGTGGTACAGGGCACAACCATGGCGCCGCTGGCCCGCAAACTGAAGCTGGAAGTTCCAGCCGGCGAAGACCCTTACCGGCGCCTGCCCCTGGATGCCCCCGCGGCGGGCGACCACGAGCTGATGCTGTTCCCGCTCCGGGGCCAGAACTGGGAATCACCGAAACGGCTCGGGCAGCTGCGGCTTCCGGACAACACCGCCGTTGCCGGGGTCTTCCGGAATCGCCAGTGCCTGCAGCCCACCAAAGACCTGGAAGTCTCGACCGGAGACGTCGTCGCCATGTTCGCCACACCTGCGGTACTTCCGGAACTTGGCAAGGCCCTGAGTGGCCGGCAGGCACCGAAGCACCTGGCCGAGCGTGCCTTCTTCGGTGACTTCGTGCTCAATGGCGACGCCTTGCTGGGGGACGTAGAGCAGGTGTACGGCATCGAATTCGATGAATTTCCACCGGATCTTTCGCTCGCAGAATGCTTTGCCAAGCGCACCAAGGGCCACCCGGTAGTGGGCGACAAGGTCATTCTGGGCCCGGTCACCCTGGTAGCCCGTGCCACCGAGGCAGACCGGGTAACCAAGGTGGGCCTGAAGATGGATACATCACAAAATGACTAAGCAGGCACCCCGGCGCCAAAAAATGTAACAAAACCCCTTATCAATCCGCCTGCCCGCTGTGTTATAAACTGCATGAACAAAGTTTAACCATTGGATATCCATCGCCGGCGCCATGATTTTTCGAGCTTTTCTGATCGTTTTTGTAGCACTCCTTACCCCCTTTGCCGGGGCTACCGAGCTGTTAGCCCGGGCCGACACCCGGATGACTCCGGCTATCCCGGAACCCGGGCTGGCTGACCACTTCGAAATTACCCAGGTGGTAGTGAATAAAGGCGAGCGCCGCCTGCACCTGCTCAGTGGCGATCGCAAGGTGCGCAGTTACCGGATTTCCCTGGGCGACAACCCGGTCGGCCACAAGCTTTATGAAGGCGACTCACGCACTCCGGAAGGCGACTACACCCTTGACTGGCGCAACCCGGAGAGCGATTTCTACAAATCCATCCATATTTCCTATCCGAGCCCGAAAGACCGGGAGCTGGCACAGGCCTGGGGGCTCGACCCGGGTGGCAGCATCATGATTCACGGCCTGCCCAACGATGTCGGCGACATGGCCTTTGCCTATGTGGGGCTGGACTGGACAGAGGGCTGCATTGCCGTGACCAATGAAGAGATGGATGAGATCTGGGCCCTGGTTAACGACGGCACCCCCATCCGGATCATGCCCTGACCCCGGTACGTTCATGACACGCCGATTAAGTTGTTGTCATAAGCTAAGAATTTTTACCTATCCTCAGTTAACATTTTGCTTCATAGTGTTTTACACTGTTTAACGACTCCGGTAGTCACTGCCTATCGGGCATAGCTGACAGGAAGTCGTCTATACTGACTTCTGGATCACAGGAAATAAAACGACCAATAAGGGGATTTACCATGCGTAAACTGACGATCGCTGGGTTTGCACTGGCCACTGCTCTGACTGCAGGTTGTGCCACCACTGACCAGGCTGCTATCGACGAAGCCAATGCAACTGCAAGCTCCGCTGAGCAGACTGCCAACAACGCTCTGAACACTGCTAACAGCGCTGCAAGCGATGCTCGCACTGCTCAGCAGACTGCTGAAGAAGCCCTGGCTGCTGCCCGCGCTGCTCAGAAGTCCGCTGACGAAGCGAACGAGCGCGCCAAGCGTATGCTGGAGCGTGCCAGCCAGAAGTAAGGCTGACGCAAAGCAGAAAAAGGCCGGTTCAACCGGCCTTTTTTGTGGGCGTTTGAAAAGTCAGGGAGTTACTGATCCAGCTTGTCAGGTGCCTTGTTTCCGGACTGATTGTCCAGAAAGTTCTTGATCATATCCATCGGTAGCGGGAACACGATGGTGGACGAGTTGTTATTGCTCATATCCGCCAGCGTTTGCAGGTAGCGCAGCTGCATGGCCCCGGAGTTGGCCGACATCACTTCTGCCGCCTCAACCAGTTTCTTTGAAGCCTGCAATTCACCTTCGGCGTGGATAACCTTGGCCCGCCGCTCCCGCTCAGCCTCGGCCTGCCGGGCGATGGCGCGTATCATCGATTCGTTCAGGTCTACGTGTTTGATTTCCACGTTGGCCACCTTGATACCCCACTCCTCGGTCTGGGCATCGATGATCTCCTGGATATCCGCATTCAGCTTGTCACGCTCTGACAACATCTCGTCCAGGTCGTGTTTACCCAGCACCGAACGCAGGGTGGTCTGGGCCAGCTGGCTGGTCGCAGCGCCATAGTCTTCCACCCGGATAATCGCCTTTTCCGGATCCACTACCCGGAAATACAGCACGGCGTTCACCCGCACGGTCACGTTATCCTTGGAGATCACATCCTGGCTGGGCACATCCAGCGTGATCACCCGCAGGTCTACCCGAACGATCTGCTGGATACCGGGAATCACGATAATCAGGCCCGGCCCTTTCACGCCCTGGAAGCGCCCCAGGAAGAACACCACGCCACGCTCATATTCGGGCAGGATCTTTATCGCTGACCCGAGGATCAGCAACAGCACCACGGTGGGTGCGAGATAGGGAATGAAATCACCCAGATTCATACGGCCTCCTTGTATTGCCTGTGATTGTTCTACCTTGCGTCAGACCCGGGCTCTACCTGCAGGGTCAGCCCGTCGATGCCGGTTACCCTGACTTCCATGCCGTCCGTAATGGCCGAGCCGCTGCGGGCATTCCAGCGCTCACCACTGACCCGGACATGGCCAAGGAACTGGTCATGCTCCGGCTTGAAATCGTCCAGCGCCAGGCCATGTTCATGGACAATCTGCTCGCTGCCGCTGACCGGGTGCCGGCGCCGCAGGCCGATAAAGCGGGTGACTGTCCACAGCATAAAACCACCGGCCACCACCGCTGTTCCGCCAATGGTGGGCAGGGAAATCTGCCGGTGGCTGCCATCCATCAGGATCACCGAACCGGTCACAAAGGCGACAATGCCGCCGATACCCAGTATCCCGAAGCTGGGCACAAAGGCTTCCCCCACAATAAATGCCAACCCCAGCATAATCAGCGCCAGGCCGGCGTAATTCACCGACAGTACCTGGAACGCAAACAGTGCCAGCACCAGGCTGATGGCGCCGATCACGCCCGGCACCACGGCCCCCGGGTTCGCCAGCTCAAAAATAATGCCGTAGAAGCCGATGATCATCAGGAAGTAGGCCACGTTGGGATCGGTGATCACCGACAGCAGGCGGGTGCGCCAGTCCGGCTCGGCCCGAACCAGTTGCAGCCCGGCGGTTTCAAGGGTACGCGGGCCAGAGGCCATCTGCACGGTGCGACCGTCAACGGCGGACAACAGTCCTGCCAGGTCCGGAGCCACCACATCGATCACGTTGAGCTCAAGCGCCTCACTGGACCCCAGGTTTACCGCCTCGCGCACAGCCTCTTCCGCCCAGTCACCGTTGCGGCCGTGGCGTTCGGCCAGGCCACGGATATAGCTGACGGCATCCTCCAGCACCTTGCGTTCCATAGCGGTGTCACCACGGCGTTTTTCCGGTTCAGCGCTGGTGTCTTCGGTTTCGCCGGCGTCTTCAGGTGCGTTGTCTGCAGGGGAAGGAGATTCTGGTTCCGGAGAGCCGGGCAGGCCGCCCATCTGTACCGGCGTGGCAGAGCCCAGGTTGGTGGCCGGGGCCATGGCCGCGATATGACTGCCGTAGAGGATATAGGTACCGGCACTGGCGGCGCGGGCGCCCTGGGGCGAAACGTAGGTGGCAACGGGCACGTCGGAGGCAAGGATGGCCTTGATGATCTCCCGCATGGAGTCCATCAGGCCACCCGGGGTGTCCAGCTCCAGGATGACCAGCCCTGCATTATCCTGCTCGGCCCGGCGAAGACCCCGGGTTACGTAATCCATGGTGGCGGGGCCAATGGCACCTTCTACGGTCAGCACCAGGGCGGTTCCGCGCCGTTCCTGCTGGGCCAGTACCTGCCATGACAGGCTGACCAGTAACAGCAGGGCTCCGGCCAGGAATACTAGCCCCCAGAAGGTTGCCCTCCGGTGGCTGGATCGACTCTGGAATGGCGGTGCGTGCATCATGCCCTCCGGTCGGGATGGTCAGAACATGCGCGCCAGAACGGCCTCCGGCAAGCGCCTGATAATGAAACCCAGCGGTGCCCAGGGCAAGGCCGGCACAAAGTGCTCGGCCTTTCCGGCTTCTATGGCTTTCACCATAGCACGGCACCCGGTCTGTGCATCCACAATAAACGGTGTGTTCTTCACCTTTTCGTTAATCCCGGTGCTAGTGTAGCCCGGGTACAGGGTGAGAAGAGGCCTTGTTCGATCCGCCACGCTATCAGAAGTACAGCGTCTGCCCGGGTTCGGTTTTTTGTTCCCGGGGCGGTTCGGCGCTCTTTTCAGAAGCCATCTGCGTGAGCTTTTCGCCAATCATGGTGGGAATGCCATCGGCCTGGTCTACGGCAATCTCGATAGACTGTCGCCGCACCTGCACGTCCGGATGTTCCTCAACAAAGGTTTCGACTTTCTCGAACACCTGTTGCCAGAGCTTGTCGCGATCCTCGGCGGTGTAATCTTCCCGGGGCCGGTGCACTTCCAGCCAGACCTCGCCACCCGACAGGCCGACCTTCACCGATTCACGGATCACCCGTACCGGAGTGCCTTTCTCCACCTGGTAGACAAAGCGGGAGATATCCTCGTTGTACATGCGAAAGCAGCCATGACTGACCGCCATGCCGACACCGAACTGCTTGTTGGTGCCATGAATCAGGTAGCCTTTCTCGCTCAACAACAGGGCATGGGAACCCAGCGGATTACCCGGGCCCGGGGGAATCATCCTGGGCAGGTAATCGCCGGAGGCTTCGTACTCGGCCCGGATACTGGCCGGCGGATACCAGGCCGGAGACTCCAGCGGCATGGTCACTTCGGCGTTGGTCAGCGGTGAGGGATTTTCCTCGGTACCCACGCCGACCGGATACACCTGCACGCCATCTTCCGTAAAGTAGTAAAGACGGTATTCGGCCAGGTTGATCACGATGCCCTTGCGCGGCACATCCGGCAGCACATACATACGGGGCAGGGTAATCACCGAGCCGTCCCCCGGTAGCCAGGGATCCACGCCGGGATTGGCTTTAACCAGTTCCAGGTAGCCCAGCGCCAGTTCGTTACCAATGCCGGCAAAGGTGTCTTCATAGGCGGTGGTGAATACCTGCAACTCCCCTGCCAGGTCACCGTTCAGGGGAAAGGTTGGCACCCGCGGAGACCGGTCGATTTCTTCCTTTGCATCTTCCTGCTCCCCGGGCCCGGGTTCCGGCGCAGGCTGGGCACTGGCCTGCATGCCAAGGCTGGCAAGCAACAGCACCAGCAGCCACGAGAAACGGTACTTCAACTGCATCATCTTTGTTTCCTGTTCAAAATCCTGCCACACCAGAAGACCGGCGAAGGCGTCAGGAGTTCATCAAGGTTGTCCAAATGGTAACCCCCGCCAGCGCCACAAACAGAATACTGGCGCTGATCCGCGCGGTGGCCAGGGGCAGGCGCTCCATCAGCCAGCGACCTGCCAGAATAACCGGTACATTGGCAATCAGCATACCAACGGTGGTTCCGATAATAACCCAGAATGTCTCGGTATACCTTGCCGCCAGTACCACCGTGGCGATCTGGGTTTTGTCGCCGATTTCGGCCAGGAAGAACATGATGGTGGTGGCCATGAAGGCCCCCATGCCCAGAAACTTCGAGTCGTCGCTGTCGTCTTTATCCGGCACCAGCAACCACAGGGCAATGGCGATAAAGCTCACGGCAAGAATCCAGGGTAGCCAGGCTGCGGGAATCTGTGCCGCCACCCAGGCGCCAATCCACGCGGACAGCGCATGGTTAAGCACCGTAGCAATCAGGATGCCCAGGATGATCGGGGTACGGGTGGCATAGCGGGCAACCAGGAACAGCGACAACAGCTGGGTTTTGTCGCCAATCTCGGCAATGGCTACGGCAAGGGTCGATGCGAGAAAAGCATCCATTCAGAAAGGCCTCCGGTGGGTAAATTTATATGAAAACTCAGCTGCGCATCTTCCAGACCGGGATGGCGGCTACCGCCACGAACACGGCTACCAGCCACCAGGCCGACTGGAACGCGGAAAAGGTAGGAAGCCCACCCTGATGCTCCCCGAACTCGATGGTCAGCGCCACGATGTTAACACCCAACGCGCCGCCCAGTTGCCGGGCAAAGTTGATGGTGCTGGAACCCGCCCCCATCAGCTCCGGCGGCAGGGGATTCATCGCGCCGGTAGACAGCGCCGGCAGCATGAAGCCGATGCCGATCCGGCCCAGAATGGCCCAGAATGCCAGCCAGCCAAAGCCCACCAGGTGCCCGGTTACCGCAAACAGCACCGCCGACAGGGCAAACACTACAATACCAAACAACACCAGGCTGCGGGCACTGCGCCGGTCAGCCAGCCGCCCGGCCAGCGGGAAGGTCATGCCCAGCACGATACCGGCCGGCAACATCAGCAGGCCAGCCTCGGTTGCGGAGAAGCCAAGCGTGGTCTGTACAAACAGCGGAATCAGGTATGTAGAGCCAAACAGCGCCAGGCCCAGTGCCATGGCACCCAGGGTGGCAAACAGGAATACCGGACGGCGCAGCAAGTCCAGTTTTATCAGAGGATAACGGGCCGTGCGGGCACGGAACAGGAATGCCGCCAGCAGGGCAACCGCGACCGCGCCCTGAACCAGCACCCGGACTTCCTGGCCTGTCAGTTCCTGCAGGCGGGTCAGGGTGTCCAGGGTCAGCGCGATCAGGCTGCCCAGCAATGCCAGGCCGAGAAAATCGAAGGGATAATTGGCCGGCCGGGAGCGGGGTAATGGCAGAAAACGCCAGGCCATCCACACCCCCAGCAGGGTCACCGGAGCCGGGGCGTACATCACATAGCGCCAGTTGAACTGGTCCACCAGAAAACCGCCCAGTACCGGGCCCAGGGCCGGTGCCAGGATCACACCCATGCCATAGATACCCATGGCCTGGCCACGCTGTTCAGGCGGAAAAATGCGGAACACCAGGAACATGCCCATTGGCTGCATCAGGCCCGCCATCGCGCCCTGGCCCACCCGCGCGGCGATCAGCTGGCCGGGAGTTTCGGCAAAGCCGCCGATGACTGAAATGACGGTAAACATGGCCATGGCACAGGCCAGGGTGAGCCGCACACCGAACCGGTCCAGCAACCAGGTGGAAGCCAGCATGGTGGTGGTCATGGCGGCGATAAAGCCGGTCGCCAGCCAGTGCACCTGCCCCTGACGGATTCCGAACTCCATCATGATGTCGTGCAGGGCAACGTTGACCACTGTGGCGCTGAGCACCGTGGCCATGGTACCCATCACAACCGTGATGACCGCCAGCCAGCGCCAGCGGTCGCCGTATCGAGCCTTCAGGCCCTCGACCGAATTATCCGCCAAGGGTTACTTCTGCTTTTCAGCGTTTTCCATGATCTTGTGGAACACCTTCAGGGTGCACTCGAGATCCTTGTCGGAAATCCCTTCAAGCATCTCCTCCCGAAGGTCGGAGGCTCTCTGTGTCAGCTCTTCCATAAAGTCCACACCCGCCTTGGTCAGGTGCAGGCGACGGGCCCGGCGGTCGTTCGGGCAAGGGCGGCGCTCAATCAGGTTCTGCTGTTCCAGGCTGTCGAGCAGGCGCACCAGGGTCGGGTTCTCGATGGCCATGAGGCTCGCCAGTTCGCGCTGGGTCAGGCCTTCGCCGCCTTCCTGCAGGTAGAACATGGTGCTCCAGCGGGCCTGGGTAACACCGAGGTCTTTCAGGCGTTCATCAAGCATTTTACGCCAGCGGCGGGTAACCCGGGCAACGGCAAAGGGGAACTGTTCTCTCATGACAATCTACTCCTGAGGCTGATCTGCTCCGGGGCAAACCACGCCCGGGCAAGAACTGACGAAAACTTACTATTGCTGAATATTCACCAATAGTATGCTAATCGTTGATTTAAATACAGATACCGAAGTGAAAATATAATCGGTGATAACCGAAAGTTTCAGCAAGTTGCGTCAGCCAGCCTGGCGCAACTCTTCCTGCATCTCTTCCACTTCCGGAGATTCGTGGAAATCCTCGTTCCGCGGATCCAGCTCGGCCAGTACCGGAGAAGCCTCCGGCATGGCGGGCACAAAGTGCTCCTGATCCTCGACCGGCACATCGTCGGTGTGAGTAATGCGGTAGCTGGTGATTACAGCCAGGACCAGCAGGAAACCGGCATTGCCGTAGAACAGGCCCGACGGCCCCAGCTGGTTGATCAGCTCGGCCATGGCGATGGGCCCGATGACACTGCCAATGCCATAGCTCAGCAGCAGGGTGGCACTGGCGGCCACGATACGGTTGCTGTCCATACGGTCGTTGGCAATAGCCACAGCAATCGGGTACAGGGTGGCAGACAATCCGGTAAACAGCCCCACCAGCAGGGTCAGCAAGGCCAGGTTGCCGGCGCCCAGCACCGCCACACCGCCCGCCGAACTGGCAGCCGCCAGGGCCACCCAGAACATCACGCGACGACGGTCAAAGCGGTCGCACACCCGGCCCAGCGGCCAGGCCAGCAGCATGGCGGCAACAATGGCACTGGCCATAAAGGTGGACGTTTTCGCCACATCCAGCCCCACCAGGGTGGCGTAGACCGGCCCGAGGGCATAGAAGCCACCAATCAGCACCCCGCTGACCAGCGCCCCGGCAACCCCTGAGAAAGATTCCCGGGCCAGCTTGAACACCGACATCCGGGCAGTTTGCTCGATCACCGGGGCTTCCATGCGGGTCAGGGACAGCGGAATCAGGGCCAGGGCCAGTAAAATAGCGGCCAGTGAAAACGGCAGGAAGTTGGCAGGGTCACCCACATTCACGATCAGCTGGCCGCCGGCGGCGGACAGGTAGAACACAATCTGGTACACGGCAAACATGGCGCCGCGATTACTGTTGGTGGCGCGGCTGGAGAACCAGCTTTCGATCACCACCAGAACGCCGGCCACGCTGAAACCGGACAATACCCGCAACACCGCCCAGAACAGGGTGGACACTGCCATCGGATACAACAATGCGGCCACCGCCGCCATCGCCGCAAACACCGCAAACGCACGGATATGGCCCACACGGCCAATAATCTTGTGCACATACAACGTGCCCAGTACAAAGCCGATGGAATAGCACACCAGTACCCAGCCGATCACGTCCGGAGACACCTGCTCGATACTCAGCCGGATACCCAGCAGAGTCATCAGGAAGGCGTTACCGCTGACCAGGAGCACAATGCTCATGATCAAGGCAGACAAAGAAACGACCATTCGGGTCATCGGCAACTCCGGCTGGGAAATCTGGATTGGAATCAATAAAAGATAGCAGCCTTAAAAGTTGCTGCAGACAGGTATTTAACCAGCCACACCAAGCCGGCACCACTAGGCACTTGCCGAAACCGAAGGCGCTGCTGGCGCCCCGTTTGACAATGTTTTACATTAATGGGCCGTAACACACCCCGGTGACGGGAGCGGGTAACATGAATGCCACGCAAATTACTGGATCGTGAGCGCCTGGTTATGAAGAAAACGGACTGGCCCATTCGCTGGGATCTGCTGCTTCGCTATCGACTCATCGAAACCATCGCACTGTGGGAAGGTCGGCTGACCACCAACCACATCTGCCACAGTTTCGGAATCGGCCGGCAGCAGGCTTCCAAAGACATCAATACCTACCTGCGGGAGCTGGCACCGGGCAACCTGGTCTACGACCGGCACCTTAAAGGCTATGTCCCCGCCCGGGATTTCAAACCGGTGGTCACCCATGGCCAGGTCAGCGAATACCATGACCTGCTGGCCCGCCAGCAAAGGCTCGGGGCCACCTTCTCGGAGCTGGATCTGGGCCTGCCCGGCAACACCGTGGTCGTGGAGCCCTGCCGCCACGTTGCGCCGGAAACCATGCGTGCGGTGGTAACCGCAACCCGTTACCGCCGCCAGCTGCGCGCCAGCTATATTTCCCTGAGCCGCCCAGAAGCCGCTGAAAGCCTGCTGGAACCCCATACCCTGGTGTGTACCGGCAATAACTGGCACGTTCGCGCCTGGTGCCATGCCAACCGCGAGTTCCGGGACTTTGCCCTGAGCCGTTTCCAGGGGCACCCGGAAGCCCTGCGCCAGAAAGCCCGGCAAACCGCCGGCCAGGATGACGACTGGCAGCGCATGGTAAGCCTGGAAATTACCCCCGACCAGCGGCTGACCGAAGCCCAGCAGCAGATCATTGCCAATGACTACGGCATGGAACAGGGCAGGCTGCACCTTGAAACCCGCGCCGCCCTGGCACCCTATGTGCTGGCACGCATGGGCATTACGCTGGATAACCTGCACCCGGACCCGCTGGTGCAACAGGTGGAACTGGCCAATCCCGACCAACTCGGCTTTGGCAGCAAACGGGAACGGGCACTCAAAGCGGTTGCCGGTCTCTGCTAGACTGGCCCGGTGACCAAGCCAGAACGAATACCCCTTATCAGCCTGATCCTCGCCGCCCTGCTTCCTGCAGCGGCGGCGGCCTCCTGTGGCGATCCGGCAACCCCCATCCATCGCATCCAGTCTGATGGCACCCGCTCTCCCCTGGCCGGACAAACCGTTACTGTAGAAGGCATAGTTACCCGGGACGCCCGGGAACCCGGAGGCTTCAACGGCTTTTACCTGCAACAGGCCGACCACGAAACCGATAACAACCCCGCCACCTCCGAAGCCCTGTTTATCTACACCCGCAAAAAAACCGGCAAGCCCGGGCAACGGCTGCGGGTGACCGGCACCGTCAAGGAGTTCCACGGGCTGACCGAGCTGGTGGCTGTGCGGAATCTTAAGGTCTGCGGTACCGCGCCACTCCCGGAACCCATTGAGGTCAGACTGCCCTGGCCCGAGGCACCGGAACACCTGGAAAACATGCGCGTGAGGTTCAGCCAGCCCCTGACCATCATCGACCACTACAACCTGGCCCGCTATGGCGAACTCACCCTGGCCAGCTCCGATCAGGTTACGCCCACCGAATACCTGCCCCCGGGCGCCAAAGCCGCTGCCCGAAGCCAACGTAACCAACTCCACCGGGTACTTCTGGACGACGGCAAAAGCCAGCGCCAGCCCAACCCCGTGCCCTGGCTGAACAACCTTGCCGACGATGCACCCCTGCGCGCCGGCGACCGGGTAACCCGGCTTGAAGGCGTTCTGGATTTCCGGTTCAGCCAGTGGCGCCTGCAACCGTCCGTAATGCCCCGGTTCCAGCGCAACAATCCCCGCCCAGACGCACCACCGGCTCCGGCCCGGAACCATGTCCGGGTCATGGCCCTGAACCTGCAGAACTTCTTTAACGGCAATGGCCGGGGCAACGGCTTCCCGACACCCAGAGGTGCCGAATCCCTTCAGCAACTGGAGGTGCAGGCCTCGCGGCTGCGCAGTGCCATCCTGCAGGCCAAGCCGGACATCCTTGCGGTCAGTGAGCTGGAAAACGACGGTTACGGCCCGGACAGCGCTATCACGCAACTGGTAGAGACGCTCGGAGAACCATGGGCATTCATCAGGACCCCGGGGCAGGACGGCTCCGATGCCATTCGTACCGCACTGCTGTACCGCACAGACCGGGTTGTACCGGCCGGTCAGCCGCACCGGCTGCGCTCCGGTACATTCCGGCACCAGGGCCGTCCGCCACTGGCACAGGCGTTTCGCCCCGCAGCCGGCGGTGATGCTTTACAGGTAGTGGTGCCGCACCTGAAATCCAAATCCTGCCGGCAAGCCTCCGGCCAGGAGACCGACCGGCAAGACGGTCAGGGCTGCTACAGCCATCGCCGCAGCGAAGAAGCCGGGGCGCTGATCCGCTGGCTGGATTCCTTGCCCGCTCCCGCCCGATTCGCCGGCACCCTGATTACCGGCGACCTCAACAGCTATGCCATGGAAACACCGGTTCAGAGATTCCGACAGGCCGGATACCATAGCCAGGTACATCGCTTTTACCCCTGCGGGCCGGAGGCTTGCGCCTACCACAGCTATCGTTACCGGGGTGAGAAGGGCTCGCTCGATTACAGCCTGGCCGACAGGCACTTGCAGCCTCGGGTCCGCCACGCGCAAACCTGGAACATCAATGCCGATGAAGCCCGGGCACTTGCCTACAACCAGCGCTCCGCCCTGTCAGGCCCTCAGCCGTGGCGGGCCTCGGACCACAATCCGGTGATCACCGACATCCATCTGGGCAATAACTGACCCGACCGACCGCCAGCACAGGCAACCCGGCAATAGCTCCCCGGCCACAGCCCGTTACACTGGGAGCCGGTTTGTTGTTACGAGGTTGTCCCCATGAGAATTCCTGCCCCCAATCTGTGGCCTGCCGCCCGCACCGGCCAGCGCTGGTTACTGCGCGCCCGCCGCAAGGAGGCCCTGGTCGACGGACACCGGCTGGTGTTTCTGGAGCGGGGCCGGCCGACACCGGGCAAGCCGACCCTGGTGCTGATTCACGGCTTTGCCGCCATGAAAGAAAACTGGGCCCTGTGGATGCAGATGCTACCCGCAGACTGGCACCTGCTGGTGCCGGATGTGCCCGGCCTGGGAGAAAGCCAGTACCGGCCAGACGCCTGCTATCGCTATGAAAGCCAGGCCCGGCGGCTCGGACAATGGCTGTCAGGCTATGCCACCGACAACCTGCACATTGCCGGCAGTTCCATGGGCGGCGCCATTGCCTCGGTGATGGCGCACACGCTCGACCGGCCACCGCGTACCGTCACCCTGCTGAACAGTGCCGGCATACCGGAACAGCCGGACGCCGACCTCAACGCACCGTTCAAAACCGACCGGGATGCCATCCTCATTCCCCGGGACTGGAGCGGGGTCTACCGAATGTTCAACAGCGTCGGCAACGGCAAACCGACCCTGCCGGGCCTGGCCATGACCGGCCTGCTGGGGCCAGACCTGCTGCAGCGCCGGGATTCCCTGCGCCATATTTTCAACGACATGCTGGCAGACCCGCTGGCACCGGCCCGCTATCTGGGAACCGAAACCCCGCCGCTGCAGGTGCAATGGGGCGACAAAGACGTTATCACGCCCACCCGCTGCGTGGACTGGTTCGGAGCCGCCACGCCCCATGCCGAGGTACACGTATTCCGGGGCGTGGGCCACCTGCCCATGCTGGAGAAACCCGGCCGCTCGGCCCGGGTACTGGAAGACTTTATTCGCCGGCACAGTCAGTGACAGGGCCGGCATACAGGCAATTGGCCTCTCCGGCCCGTTGACCCGTCACTGGAGTCATGGGGTCGGGCACGGCAAAAGGCCATAATCTGTGACTGACTCCCTTGCATAACAACAACAGACACTGACGAGGAAACCCATGCGCGCCTCCGTTTCTACTGCACAGGACCTGGGTATGCCGGCCATCTACCTGCATACCCTGGCCGAGCTGCTCCGCACCATTGGCGTCGACGAGCGGGATCTGATCCTCCGGGTCGGCCTGGACCCGGCCCGCCTGAACTCCACCGATCTCCGGGTCAGCCAGGCCCAGGCCAGTGAATTTGTTACCCGGGCGATCATCGAAAGCGGCGAACCTGGCCTGGGCATCATGCTGGCGAGGGAACTCCGGTTGCCCCTGCACGGAGCCCTGGGTACTGCGGTGATGAGCAGCCCTACCCTGGAAGAAGCGCTGGAGCTGATGACCCGTTATCTGACACTGCGGGCACCGCACCTGAAAGTAGAAAAGCACCTGAGTGGCCAGAACGCCCGTTACACCGTGTTCTGTGATGTCGAACTGGGGCCGCTGCAGGGCTTTGTGCTGGATGCTGTGCTGTACGGCTGCGTATCCATGGGAGCCCAACTGACCGGGGCTGCGGTGCCCGGTACCCGGATTCTCCGGCGCGGCCCGGAGCCGAATCACTTCCACCGTTTCCGTCGGGTGGTGGGCGTGCCGGTAGAATATGGCGCCCATGAGGATGCCCTGGTAATTCCCGTCAGCCAGCTGGCACAGCCGGTCCGGTTCAGCAATGAACAGCTGGCAGAGAGCTCGCGGGAACAGTGTGAAGAAGCACTGAAACAACTCACGGAAGACGCCGGCTTTGCCTGCCGGGTGCGCAGGGTGATCGAAACCAGCCATCCGTTCCCGCCGAAACTGGCCCGGGTGGCCAGTACCCTGTTTGTCTCGGAACGGACGCTCAAGCGCCGGCTGCAGGAAGAAGACGCCAGTTTCCAGAACCTGGTCGACCAGGTGCGGCTGGAGCGGGCACAGGACCTGCTCGGCACCACCGGCATGAACCTGAGCCAGATTGCCGATGCCCTGGGCTACGCCGATGCCGCCAACTTTACCCGTGCCTTCAAACGCTGGACCGGCCTGAGCCCGAGCCACTTCCGTGCCCGGGAAACCGGTTTCCGGAAAACCGCCTGAGTCAGTCGATGCCCAGAATCTTGTGCATCTGCAGGGTCAGGCGCCATTGCGGATGGGCCAGGCAGTAATCGGTCGCCTTGCGGGTATTGCTCTGTTTGACCGGATCATTGCCCTGGTCCGGCACCGAGGGCGAAGCCATCGGAGACAAAAAGTAATGCCGGGCCCGGATGCCCAGAAAGCGCTCCGGTGGGGCCAGCGACTGAGGAAAGACCAGCTTCAGTTCATCACACTCGGTAATCACCACCTCGGCGTCCGCCTTGGGGCTCACACACAGCCAGTCGATACCGTCCGGCGCCGGCAGGGTGCCATTGGTTTCCACGCCCACTTCGAAGCCCTCGGCATGGAAGGCTGCAATCAGCGGCTCATCCAGCTGCAACAACGGCTCACCCCCGGTGCACACCACATAGGGTTTGCCAGGCGCGTCCGGCCACAGGCTGCGGATATGGGCCGCCAGCGCCTCGGCGGTTTCAAAGCGGCCGCCGTTCTGGCCACCGGTACCAACAAAGTCGGTATCGCAAAAATTGCACACCGCGGTCGCCCGGTCCTGCTCCCGGCCATTCCACAGATTGCATTTGCTGAACCGGCAGAACACCGCCGCCCGGCCCGCCTGGGCGCCTTCGCCCTGCAAGGTGTAAAAGGCTTCTTTCACCCGGTACATCAGGCATTGTCCTCGTAGGCCAGCGGATCTTCCAGGCCGTGGGCGGCGAACGCTTCCAGCCGCTCGACACAGGAACCGCAACGGCCGCAGGCTTTATCCCGGCCGTTGTAGCAGGTCCAGGTCTGGCTGTAATCCAGGCCAAGCTTCAGGCCTTCAGCCAGGATTTCGCCCTTGTCCATGGCCATGAACGGCGCTTCGATACCCACCGGTTCGTAATTGGCGATGCGGCATACCGCGTCCATCTTCTCCACAAATTCCGGACGGCAGTCGGGATAGATGGCGTGATCGCCGCCGTGGGCGCCATACCAGACAGCCCCCGCGCCCACGGTTACCGCGTAGCCGGTGGCCAGGGACAGCAGAATCATGTTGCGGTTGGGCACCACAGTGGACTTCATGGAGTCTTCTTCATAGTGACCTTCCGGCACCTCGGCGTCCGAAGTCAGGGAAGAACCGGCCATCACCTCGCTCATGGCGCGGATATCAATCACCTTGTGGGGAATACCCTCGGCCTGGCACACGGCGCGCGCCGCCTCCAGCTCCCGTACATGGCGCTGGCCGTAATTGAACGACAGCGCATGGACCTTCAGGCCCCGGGAACGGGCCAGGTGGAGCAGGGTAAACGAGTCCATGCCTCCGGAATAAATAACGACAACAGTGTCAGTCATGGGATTCTCACCACAATAGCAGGGGGTGTGTCACGGGGTGTTCAAAGCTGAGCGGTATTGTAACAGCGCAAACACCGGTTGGGTTCGCGTCAACGCAGGATCGGCGGTAAACTCGGGAGAAAATGACAATGAACCAGAACCGACACCTGATGCAACCGGATTCCAGCCCAGCGTTTATCGACTTCGAGGCCTCCAGCCTTGACCTGATCGCCAGTTACCCGATCGAGGTTGGCCTGTGCCTGCCTGACGGCGCCCTGCACAGCTGGCTGATCCGCCCCAACAGGCAATGGCAGGACTGGTCCGACAGTGCCGAGGCCATTCACGGTATCTCCCGCAGCCGGCTGGAGCAGGAAGGCCGGCCGGTAGCCGAGGTTGTCGAACAGCTGAACGGGTTGCTGTCAGGGCAGGTGTTCTGTGATGCCTGGACCTTCGACAGCTTCTGGCTGCATCGCCTGTACCGGGCCGCCGGGGAAACACCGGCCTTCCAGCTGGAGTCTATCTCCATGCTGCTCGACCAGACCCAGGTCCGGCACTGGTCCGGCGCGCGCCAGCAGGTGATTGCCGAACTGGGCCTGCCGGTTCACCGGGCCGCCAACGACGCCCTGATCCTGCACCACACCTGGCAAAAACTTACTTCCCGGGGCGAAGCCTCAGTGCAATAACTTCCAGGCCATCCCGGGCTGTATGCAGGGTCCAGTAAGTGGCCAGGGCCATCAGGCTGGCGCCCACAACGGTGAAGCTCAGGTTGTCTCCCACAGACTGCCCCTGGGCGATCACCAGGTAAACGGCAACGGCGGCGAGCAGTGCGATTTCAACGATAAAATCAGAACGGAACTTGTTGCGGGCGGGGGCAGGGTCTTCGGGCATTTTCTTCGGTTTCAACCTCTGTATTCGGTTTAGGTGTACCACTTGATTGGTGTGCAAATTATCGCCAATCCGGCCGGAATTGGCTGTAGGGACTAGTGGCTACGAAGTTTCCGAAGGCGAAAAAAAACGCAGCCCATGGGGGCTGCGTAGAAAGGAGAGATCCATCCGATACCTGATACGGAGGCATCGAGGATTGCACAACGTAAAAACACGTGACGGAACAAATTATGGCCCCGAGAGCCCACGGCGTCTGTACGGGTTTGCCGAATGGCGGAGGCTATTGCAAACCGGCCAATTGCCGATACACTGATACCGAACCGAAATCACAGAGCCGATAGGTCCAGAATGATTACCAAGTACACCGTTATTACCACCGCCGGTTGCCAAGCAGGGCAATCCGTGCGCGCCATGGTGAAAGACATCTAACGGCTTTCGGTCAGTCCCGGGAGCCATTGCAGCGACCGGGGCAGCTTCTCTGCCAGACCCCGGTTGCCTCAGGCCCCGGGGTTTTCTGTTTTTGCAGCCGCAAAACGACAAGGAGAAGATCATGAGAAGACATCCGACTACACGGGCAGCCAACCAGCCAATGACCAACCGGCAGGCACCGATCAAACGTCCGGAAAAGCTGCCGCTGCTGGATGCGATTTGCAAGAAACTGAATCAGCGCGTCAACCTGGATGACGAGCAGCGGGTGCTGGGTCTGTACGAGCGTGGCTGGATTTTCAAGGGCGTGCTGAGCAACCTGGACGGCGCCGAGGCCCGCTATGTGCGTGCACTGGCCACCCGTTACAACTCCTGGATTGCCCGCCAGGTGGCCTGAGCCAACGCAGGCTGGACCGGTCAGTGGTGCCGGTTCAGCCCCTGCATCTGCGCCATGTCGCCACCGTGGACCATGGCGTAGTTACTCACCACATCGTGAATTTTTTCCTGGGAATAGGGCTTGACCACGTAGCCGTTGGCGCCGGCACTGATTGCCCGCTGGATACTCTCAATCGAATCATCCGCCGTTACCAGCACGATGTGCTGCTCCTTGCGAACCTCCTTGAAGCGGGTCATCAACTCGTGGCCGTTGCCGTCCGGCAGCCCCAGGTCCAGCAGAATGATCTGGTATTCACTGGCGTCGAACGCTGCCCTGGCCGAAGCCGCATCACTGCATTCCGTCACCAGCGTTGCGCCCGCCTTGTACAGCAGCTGTACCAGCCGCTCGCGCATGACCGGCTCGTCTTCAACCACCAGTACTCTCAGATCCGTCATCCATTCTCTCCTGTTGTGTCCCGTTACTCAGAATGAGTCATTGCCGGTTTTGCGCGGCAGCTCCAGCGGTGCCGGGCCCGGCCGGCCCTGTTCCCGCTCGCCGGCTGGCCGGCTGTCGGCACCCTCGCCGGCTCCGGCCCCTTCCCGCACCAGTATATTGCTGATGCTGACCGCCGTTGTGTACAACGAAATGGCCACAATCAGCAGCACCGGCTGCACAAAGGCCACAAACCCCGGGACTTCGGTATTGCCCACGATACTCAACATCAGAATGATGGACGGCCCCAGCACCACAAACAAGGTCAGGGCAATGAAAAAGACAATGCGCTCCTTGTACCGGCCCAGATCGCGGTTGGTCACCAGCCCCAGCACAAACTTGCCGATGGCCAGGCCTGCCATGATGGTCGCGGCAATGCTCAGGTCCGCCCGCATCAGGGTTTCATAGACATTGCCATTCCACAGCCGCTGCATGGCAATGACAAGAAACGGAAACAGCACAAACAGCACGTCTGCGTAGGTGCCGTACATCATGCTCAGTGAATTGTGTTCCTGGGGGCGATTCTGGTCACTCATGGGTCTGTTCCTGTCGGGTACCGGTGGTTGAAACCAGTGCCTTCAGAGCCTGGTCAATCATATGGTTCAGTTGTTCCAGCCGTTGTGCGATTTCCGGCCAGTCGTATTCACTCTGTCGCAGGCACTGCTCCAGCCTGCCCGCCTGTTCCGTCATCATCGGGTAGCCCATGGCACCGGCCGTACCCTTGATCTGGTGGCTCTCGGTGCGCAGCACGTCAACATTCCGGTCACCCAGGGCCAGCTTCATACGGCGCTGGCGCTCCGCAAGGCCTGACAGGAAGCGGGAAACAAGGTGCGCCAGGTCATCATCAAGGCCTGAGCTGTCCACGGTCTGCGCTCCCAGATAGCGATCCAGCAGGGCCTGCAGGTGGCTCTGGTCGATGGGCTTGTTGAGCACGCCATCACAGCCGGCTGCCAGCAGGGCTTCGTTCTCGGCCTGGTCACCTGCGGTGAAGGCTATCAGGGGCCGGCGGAATCCGGCCTGGCGAAGCAGGCGGGTAGCTTCCACGCCGTCCATTCCCGGCATGTGGCGATCCATCAACACCAGGTGCACGGTATCCGACAGTGCGCGGCGCACGGCTTCATCCCCCGAGGCCACCAGAACCGGGTCCAGGCCCAGGCGCCGGAGCATGCGCTCCACCAGCCGGCGGTTGTCCTCGTTGTCTTCGGCCACCAGAACCCGGCCGGAATAGCTCCTGTCCGTAGCAGTAACCGGCTCCGGGCAGTGGGTCAGGTAGCGGGCCAGCATCTCGTAGAACCGCTGCTTGTCGATCGGCTTGGCCAGGTGCTCGTTACAGCCGGCCATCCGATATTCCGCAATATCCTCGGCCATAACATTAGCCGTAAGGGCAATAATGGGCGTATTGATACCTGCTTCACGAATCGCCTGGGTGGCATCCCGGCCGTTCATGACCGGCATTTGGATATCCATCAGGATCAGGTCGAAGTCTTCGCGCCTTACCCGTTCCAGGGCTTCGGCACCGTTAGCCACATGCACCAGCTCGGCGCCGGTACGGGCCACCAGCAGGGATACCAGCCGCCGGTTCACTTCGTTGTCTTCGGCACACAGGATCCGGCCCGACAACCTCGGTGCCAGCACCATGGCAATGGCCCGTCGGCGCTGGCTGAATTCCGAGGCATCCCGCAGGAAGTGCACCTGCTGCAGGCTGCCGGTGCTGATGGAAACCTCGAATTCGCTGCCCTCGCCGTAGGTACTGGTTACCCGGATATCCCCTCCCAGCAGCTCCGCCAGCCGGCGGGAAATACTCAGCCCCAGCCCGGTGCCACCATACTGGCGGGAAATAGCCGTGCTGCCCTGGGCGAACGGATCAAACAACCGCTCCAGCTGCTCCGGCTTCATGCCAATACCGGTATCGACCACCCGGGCAATCAGGGTTTCGGCCTCGCGATCACAGCGGATGACCAGGGAGATCGAGCCGCTTTCCGTGAATTTCAGCGCATTTGCACACAGATTGATGATGATTTGCCGGTATCGGGTGGGGTCCGTGCAGATCTGCTCTGGCAGCGGATACTCGCAGACAATGCGAAAATCCAGGCCTTTCTCCCGGGCCCGCGGCTCGAAGAACGCGCGGACTTCATCCAGCAACTCCGGCAGGTTCACCGGCACCACATCCACGTCCAGCTTGTTGGCGTCGATCTTGGAGTGGTCCAGGATATCGTTCACCAGCTCCAGCAGGTGCCGGCCACTGCGTACCACGGTTTCAGCGCTGCTGCGCTTTTCCCGGTCGTCCAGGTCCGGGTCCAGCAGGGTTTCGCCGTAACCGATGATCGCCGCCAGCGGCGTCCGGATTTCATGGCTCATGTTGGCCAGGAACTGGCTCTTGGCCTTGGCGGAGTTGCGGGCCAGCTCTTTCTCCAGCCGTTCCTGTTCCCGTTCACGTTCGATCTGCTGGCGCTGGTGGCTTTCGGTGGCATCGATGCAGGTGCCTTCCAGGTGCACCGGCATGCCCTCGGCATCGTAGGCGGTGTGCAAGGAGATGGTCGCCCAGCGCTCCTCGCCCTCACGGGTAAAATACCGGGCTTCGATGCCTTTAACCGTGCCCCGTGCTTCCAGCTGCTCCACCACCAGCCGCCGCAGGCGCTCATCGGCTATGCAGGTTTCCAGCACGTCCGGATTTTCATCCAGCAGTTCACGGCTGCTGTTGTAACCCAGAAGCTCTGCCATGGCCGGGTTGGCGGTCACAAATTTCCGCTCCGGTGACATCTGGAACACGCCTTCGATGGCGTTGTTGAACAGCGACTGGTAACGCCCCAGGTTGGCCAGGGCCCGGCGGTTCCAGGCCATGGCTTCACCCTGCACCTGCTTGATGCGGTCGGCCAGAGCAAAGGAGAACAGGATGATCTGGGCAGTCAGCCCGAACTGCGGGGCGTAGGTGGTAAAGGTATTCAGCGGCAGGTAGCCCATCACCGTCAGGGCATAGATACCAAAGCCGATCAGCGCCATGGTCCAGGCGTAGAAATAGGCCCGGGCGGCCGGGTTGTAGTAACGCCAGGACAGGTAACTGACCACAATCAGGATGATACTGAGCAGGATCGAATCCAGCACGATCCATTCCATCGCCACCGAATAGGGCATGAAGATGGACAGGCCAAAGGTGAGCACCACCGAATACAGGCACAGCCGCAGCACCTGGTCCAGGTCTGGCGAGCGCTCACGGGTTTCCAGCAGGGAGCGGGCCATCAGCAGGCCAAAGAACCAGGTCAGGATGATCTGGTAGTGCAGGTAATCCTTGTTCAGCAAGGCCGGCCGTTCATCCAGCAGCTGAACGCCGTGGACCTGCTCGGTAGAAATAAACACCGCCGCACCCACCAGGTAGAGCACATAGTAGATGTTGCTGCGTTCGCGCACCGACACCGCCACAAACAGGTTGTAGGCCAGGATCGCCAGGATGGCACCCAGCAGCACCCCGCGCACCGCTTCATCGATGGAAACTTTCTCGATATATTCGTTCGGGTGCCAGAGGGTGATGGGCAGGCGGAAGGTGTTGGTATTGGTGATGCGCAGGAACACCCGCGTGCGGCTGTCAGGAGGCAGCTTCAGCCGGAAAGTGGGGTTGGGCACGGCCAGGTCGCGGTCTTCCCAGTTGTCCTGGTAGCCCGCCTGGCGCTGGTCTACCAGCATGCCATCCCGCTCAAGAAACAACTCGACGCTGTCCACCAGCGGTAGCGCCAGCTCCAGTATCCAGTCGGTCTCGCCCTGCAGGGCATGGGTACTCAGGTCAAAGCGGGTCCAGTAGGCAGATTCGGTGTAGCCGAAGTTGAGCACGCCGGATTCATGCTGGGTGAAGGCTTCGGCCTCAAGATATCTGAGCTGATCAATCGACAGGCTCTGGTCCGGATCTTCCAGGTACCGCAAGCATCCGCCCAGGTCACGGATGGCACCGGTGTTCCGGTCAAGCCGGACTTCGCCACTGCGGCAGGCATCCTGGGCCATGGCCGGGGCCGGCAGAATCAGGGCTGCCAGTACAAGAAACAGGACCAGCACCGGAATCCCGGCCTGGGCGAACCGTTGCTGCAAAATGTGATCTCCGCGCGGGTAGCTGCGTGCTTTATCGTTTATTGTCAGCACAGCTCACTTTAGCCGTTCACAACGAATTTCGCACCCCGGGGCCTTCTGAAATGAGACATTCCTGCCTTTTTGTTGCCATATCACTGGCGTTGCTGACCCTGAGTGGGTGCCGTGTGGAGAGCGGTGGGGATTCCACTTCTACGCTCAATCCCGCCACAAATGTAGATCTTCGGTTTTCCACGTTCACCCTGCTCGAACAAACCGATACCGTCCTTTTTGCCGATCTGATCCAGGCTGTAGAACCAGATCCCAACACCCAAAGCACTTTTGATGCAGCGGCGGTAGCAGACAGCATCAGGAATCAGATCGCTTTGTTTGCTGGCCTTACTTACTCCGATGAGCAGCCACCACAAATTGAATCCGCAAGGAATCCTTTAGACATCATAAGGCGTGTCATCGGTGAAAATGCCGTCGAAAACTTTAACGAAGGCCGACAATACATTGTACGAAGGATCAAACAAGGTGAGGCCGGTGAATACAGCAACAGAACAAACCAGGTTCAGATCCGTTTTATCGATGAGTCCGCCCTTAAAGACGGCCAGCCCGAGAACGACTATAACTGGCAGTACCCAATCGTAAAGTGGGTGTATACACCAGAATCTTCCAATCTAGTAACCCGCGTGCTCACATGGGCGTCGTCCGGCTCTTTCCCGCCCGGCTCAACGCGACCCAGTGCCACACTTGCCACCCAATTCCTGCCCGAAGCATTTTCCAGCTCAGGCTATAACGATGGTGCCAGAGTCATTACCGAAGGTAGTGTCGTCATTGAGAATGAGCGGGAAATGGCATTTGCGCGGAGTTATTCCGGTTCGAATACCGACAGCCTGATCATTGATGGAACTGCAATCGGTACCTCAGAAAACACTGAGGGCGGCCCGGAATTCACATTTGCGGGACAGATCGTAGATTGCGTAAAGATTGAGATGGACTACGAGTTGCCAAAAGTCCGTGTTTACACCTCAATAGACCAAACCCCGAGCACAGATGCCTACTGCTCGGAAAAAACCGAACCAGAGTACGAATATGCAACGAAGGAGTCTGGCCTGAGACCCTGAGGGCTACAAATCCCAGTTCTGCAAAAACCCCTTCTTGCGGCTGATCATGCGCTCATAGGTAGAAATCATCAGGGCAGCGTGGGGGGCCTTGGTCATGCGCAGGGTTTCGATACGGCGTTCAAGCCGCTCTACTTCGTTGCACAGCTGTTGCTGGACCTGGGAGCGCATGCTCTCGTGATAGTCCAGTTGCACACGGCGGGGTTCGAGCGGGGATAGCCTTGATTTTGGCATAGGGGTCTCATCCATTGAGTCTTTGGTAACTTCCACATCCTGAAAGTCTTGCGTGAAAAAGTGTGCCGGACTGTCCGACAAAGTTCAATTAAAATGAACAAGCTTTCACTTTTTTTAACACTCCGTTAACCCCGGTGCCCCGGCTCATGCTGCCACCAGCCTGCGGCGATGCTCCGGTAATAACGGAAACTGCTTGCACACAGTATAGACAAACTTCCCCAGCGCGGGTAAATGATGGCCGACTATCGGAAAGCCGGTATTGAGCAGGCTGACCGAAATATCCCGGGCCGGGTCCGCCCAGCAGAACTTGTTGATCAAGCCCACGTGGCCAAAGGCATAGCGGCTTTGCGGCCCCCAGAGCCCCACCGGATTGCCGCCCAGCATCATGCCGGCACTGAAGCGCATGGGCAACATCATGGTACGGTCCACCTGGAGGGATCCGAACTGCTGGATCGCACGCCGGATGGTGAGTTCGCTGCAGATCCGCTGGCCATTCCAGGTGCCGCCATTCAGCATCATCTGAAAGAACCGGCTCATCTCCTCAGCGGTGCCACACAGGTTACCGGCGGGAATCACCGCTTCCTGGAAACGGGGATCATTGGTCACTCGCTCAACGGTACCGATGTCGCCGCCCAGCGCCCGGTTAACAATCCAGGACACCGGAAACCTCGGGGTAGGCCCGGTGGCGTAGTTACTGGCCAGGTCCGGAAGGTGTTCCGCACCAATACCGTAGGTGAACCACTTCATGCCCATGGGCCCACGCAGGTACTTGTCCAGGTAGGCATCGATGCTGTCGCCGGTCACCTTCTCCAGCACCCGCTGCAACACAAAGCCGCCGGTGATGGCGTGGTAAGCCACCTTGGCGCCGTCTACTTCCACCGGCCGGGCGTTACACAGCAATCGCCAGATTTCGTCTTTATCCCACAACACATCAATGGGAGTTTCCCGGGGAATGGCCGGAATGCCGCCCCGGTGGGACAGGATCTGGTGCACGGTTATGGTGCGCTTACCACTGCTGGCAAATTCCGGGCAGTAGTAGGACACCGGGTCCATCAGGTTCACCAGCCCCTGCTCGGCCAGCATATGCATCAGCAAGGCAGTCACTGCCTTGGAGGCAGAGAAAAAGCAGATGGGGGTTTCGGTAGTCATCGGCACCCGGGGCACCGAGCGGGGATCGTGGGGCCCGTTACCCCGGCTATGACCGATGGCGCGATGCAACACCTGTTCACCCCGATAACGCAAAGACAGCTGGATACCGGGATGAACCCCGGTCCGGTACAGGGCTTCCACGCTGCGCCACACGGCTTCCGGAACCTCGGGGGCCAGGTCGACCCGTTCCGGGTGCTCCGAGGCAGTGTCCCGGAAGGTGACCGAGTGCAGGTCCCGGGGAATGGCGCTGAGGTTCAGGGCGCGGCGAGCCAGTGAATGCATATTGTTGCCTTTGTTTTATATCTGAATGGTTTCACTATAGATCAAAGCACATCATCCGGCAGCAACCGGGGTGCAGTTACCGGCGCCCCGTGGTTTAATTCCGGCAAACCGTGATTGCAACAGGAGTCTGCATGACCCCCGGAATTCTCGCCGCCCAACGCGCCAAGGTGGCTTTTACCGTGCATGAGTACGAGCATGACCCGGCCGCCGAAAGCTACGGCAACGAGGCCGTGGAAAAAACCGGCGCCAATCCGGACCAGGTGTTCAAAACCCTGGTTGTCTCGCTGGATGGCAAAGACCTCGCCGTCGCCGTGGTGCCGGTATCCGCCATGCTCAGCCTGAAGCTGATTGCCCGGGCCGCCGGGGCCAAGAAGGCCGCCATGGCCGACAAACAGCTGGTGCAGCGCACTACCGGCTATGTTCTGGGTGGCGTCAGCCCGCTGGGGCAGAAGAAGCGCCTGAAGACGTTTATCGACGACTCGGCCCGCAACTTCGCAACCCTGTTTGTCAGCGCCGGAAAACGGGGACTGGAGATCGAGCTGGCTCCGGAAGACCTGTCCAGGCTCACCGGGGCCACCTTCGCGCCCCTGCAACAGGACTGATCCGGTGAATCACGCCAACGACCTTATCCTGATTGGCGCCACCCTGTTATTGGCCCTGGCGGCCCATGCGGTCGGCCAGAAAGTACATGTGCCCCGGGTCACCCTGTTGCTGTTGCTGGGCGCCCTGGCAGGGCCGGACCTTCTGGACCTGCTGCCGGCCGATGCCAGCCAGAGCTTTCACCTGATTACCCAGCTGACCCTGGCTATGGTGGGCTTTCTGCTGGGCGAGCGGATGTCTGCAAAGGACCTCAAGCAGGGCAAGGAGGCTCTGATTGTCAGCCTGGTGGTCACCTTTGTGACCGCTGCAGCCGTTACCTTCGCTACCTGGTGGGCCACCGGCAACCTGGCGGCAGCGCTTTTGCTGGGCGGCATTTCCACCGCCACGGCGCCGGCCGCCACGCTGGATGTACTGCGGGAATCCGGCGCCAACGGCCCGCTGACCCGGCTGGTGTTCCAGGTGGTGGCCATCGACGACGCCTGGGGCGCCATCCTGTTCAGTATCCTGCTGGTCAGCGCCGGACTGCTGATTGGCAACGGCGATACCCATGGCCCTACGGCCATGTTGCACGGGGTGATGGAGGTCGGAGGCTCGGTACTGCTGGGTATTGTGCTGGGCCTGCCCATGGCGTGGCTGACCGGCCGGCTGCGGCCCGGTGAGCCCATGCTGCTGGAATCCGCCGGCTTTGTGTTTGTAGCCGCGGGGCTGGCCGGCTGGCTCGGCTTGTCTTACCTGCTCACCTGCATGACCCTGGGCGTGGTCGTGGCCAACCTCGCCCGGCACCACGTGCGGCCATTCCGTTCAATCGACGGTATTTCCGAACCCTTCCTGGCACTGTTCTTCTTTATGGCGGGCTACCAGCTGGACTGGCTGGCACTGCCAACACTGGGCGCACTGGGAGTGGCCTACGTGCTGGCCCGGGTGGCAGGGCGCTTTGCCGGTGGCTATCTGGGCAGCGTGCTGGCCGGCTCGGCGCCCGATACCCGTAGCCGCATCGGGGCCTGCCTGATGCCCCAGGCAGGCGTAGCCCTGGGCCTGGCGCTGGTAGCCACCGAACGGCTACCGGAACTGGGTTACATCCTGCCACTGGTCATCGGCGCGACGGTGGTATTCGAGATCATTGGCCCGCCACTGACGCTGATCCAGCTGCGCAAGGCGGGTGAGACCGGCAAGGGCTACCAGGAAGACCCTGATGAGGACGACTAGACAACAAAAAAACCGGAGAGCCAATGGCTGTCCGGTTTTTTTGATCAGGGCCGGGAAACATCCCGGCCTGACACTGAGCCTCAGCTCACAGATGCCTGGGCGTCGACCAGGATCTTGGTCAGCGTTGCGCTGGGCTGCATAACGGCAGACACTTTCTCCGCCGGCGCGTGGTAGTAACCACCGATATCCGCCGGATTGCCCTGTACCACCGTCATTTCTTCCAGGATCTTGTCCTTGTTCTCTTCCAGCTGTGCTGACAGCTTGGCAAAGAACTCTTTCAGTTCCTTGTCCTCATCCTGCTTGGACAGCTCTTCCGCCCAGTAACGGGCCAGGTGGAAGTGGGAACCCCGGTTGTCCAGCTCGCCGGTCACACGGGACGGAGACTGGTTGTTCTCCAGCAGCTTTTCGGTAGCCTTGTCCAGGGTCTGGCCCAGCAGGCGGGCGCGCTGGTTGTTCTGCTTCTCGCCCAGCTCGTCCAGGGACACTGCGGTGGCCAGGAATTCACCCAGGGAATCCCAACGCAGGTGGTTTTCCTGGATCAGCTGCTGTACGTGCTTGGGTGCGGAACCGCCAGCACCGGTCTCGTACAGACCACCGCCGTTCAGCAGCGGCACGATGGACAGCATCTTGGCGCTGGTGCCCAGCTCCAGGATCGGGAACAGGTCGGTCAGGTAGTCACGCAGCACGTTGCCGGTTACGGAAATGGTATCCAGGCCACGGATCAGGCGCTCCATGGTCCAGCGGATAGCACGAACCGGAGACATGATGTGGATTTCCAGGCCTTCGGTGTCCAGCTCGGCCAGGTACTTCTCGACCTTCTTGATCAGCTGGGCATCGTGGGCACGCTCGTCGTCCAGCCAGAATACCGCCGGCATACCGCTGGAACGTGAACGGTTGACCGCCAGCTTGACCCAGTCGCGGATCGGCAGGTCCTTGGTCTGGCAAGCGCGCCAGATATCGCCTTGCTCAACGTTGTGCTCAGTCAGCACAGTGCCGTCTTCAGCGACAACGCGAACGATACCGTCTTCCTTGATTTCGAAGGTCTTGTCATGGGAGCCGTACTCTTCCGCCTTCTGGGCCATCAGGCCGACGTTCGGCACAGTACCCATGGTGGTGGGATCGAACGCGCCGTGGGTCTTACAGAAGTTGATCACTTCCTGGTAGATGGTGGCGTAGGTGGACTCAGGCATAACCGCCTTGGTGTCCTTCAGCTTGCCATCACGGGCCCACATCTTGCCGGAGTTACGGATCATTGCCGGCATGGAGGCGTCTACGATCACGTCGCTCGGTACGTGCAGGTTGGTGATACCTTTAACGGAATCGACCATGGCGATTTCCGGACGGTGCTCGTAGCAGGCGTGCAGGGCTTCCTGGATTTCTTCCTGCTTGGATTCCGGCAGTTGCTTGATCTTCTCAACCACGGAAGACAGGCCGTTGTTCGGGTTTACGCCGATTTCATTGAACAGGTCGCCGTACTTGTCGAACAGCTCCTTGAAGAACACCTTCACCGCGTGACCGAACACGATCGGGTGAGAGATTTTCATCATGGTGGCTTTCACGTGCAGGGAGAACATCACACCGGTCTTTTCGCAGTCTTCGATGGCGCCTTCGAAAAACTTCACCAGTTCCTTCTTGCTCATGAACATGCCGTCGAGCACTTCGCCTTCCAGCAGCGGCAGGTCGGATTTCAGAACGGTTTGCTCACCCTTCTTGTTCTCGAACACGATGCGGGCGTTGGTGGCCTTGTCCAGGGTTACTGACTGCTCGCTGGAGTAGAAGTCGCCACCGCGCATGTGCGCCACGTGGGTACGGGAAGCCGGGCTCCACTCACCCATGGTGTGCGGGAACTTGCGGGCAAAGGCTTTTACCGCAGCCGGTGCACGGCGGTCGGAGTTACCTTCACGCAGGACCGGGTTAACGGCGCTGCCCAGCACTTTGGAGTAACGTGCGTGGATTTCTTTCTCTTCGTCGGTTTCCGGGTTTTCTTTGTACTCGGGAACCTTGTAGCCCTGCTCGTTCAGCTCTTTGATGGCAGCACGCAGCTGGGGAATGGACGCAGAGATGTTCGGCAGCTTGATGATGTTGGCGTCCGGATCCTTGGTGTACTCACCCAATTCAGCCAGGGCATCCGGCACCCGCTGACCTTCCTCGAGGTAGTCCGGGAAGCCTGCCAGAATACGCGCCGCGAGAGAGATGTCGCTGGTTTCGAAGTCGATACCAGCCGGCTTGGCGAAGGTTTCCAGGATGGGAAGCAGTGACCGGGTCGCGAGGGCGGGTGCCTCGTCGGTCAACGTGTAGACAATCTTGGATTTGGAGTTGCTCATTTTCGTCCTCAGGCTATGGGGTGGGTTCAGGACGGTCATGGCGCATTCGGGCGTCTTGTGAACGTCCGGTTTTGCCAGTGACTGATTCGGAACTTTTGATAGACCTACTAAGATAGCATTTTTTGCGGAATTTTGATTACGATCTTAGTATAAGAACGTACGGATAATGCCTGATCTTCGGTTACAGGCTCATGAAATGGCGGGAATTTACGAAACTTTCTAACATTTGTTCGTTTTTCTGGCTTTGGAGTGATCGCGGTGGTTTCCGCAACCCTTTGCTCAGCGATGACGGCCGTCACTTTGTCAACAAAACACCCCTGATCATTCCGGTAACAAGCCGGCTGTAGCCAAACGCTCCCGAATCCGGTCCAGCGCTTCCGGGTTACCCAGGGCATCCCGGTTATCGGCTTTGTTCGAGCCGTTGATCAGTCGGGCGACTGCCAACTCGACCTTCTTGCCGCTGCGGGTGTAGGGGATGTCGGGCACTTCGACGATGTGTTTGGGTACGTGCCTTGGGCTGGCGCCTTCGCGGATTCGGGTTTTCAGGGTTTTGGCCAGGTTGTCGGTGACGGTCTGGCCTTCGGCGGGGACCACGAACAGCACCACTTCCACGTCGCCGTCGATCTGGCGGCCGACCACGAGGCTGTCTTTAACCTCGCTGATGGTTTCCACCTGGCGGTAGATTTCGGCGGTGCCGATTCTGACGCCGCCGGGGTTGAGGGTGGCGTCGGAGCGGCCGTAGATGATGGCGCCGCCGTGTTCGGTGAATTCGATGAAGTCGCCGTGGGCCCAGACGCCGGGGAAGGTGTTGAAGTAGGCGTCTTTATAGCGCTCACCGTCCGGGTCCTGCCAGAAGCTGACGGGCATGGACGGCAGCGGTTGGCGGCAGACGAGTTCGCCGCGGCCTTCGCTGACCGGTTGGCCATCGTCGCCGTAGGCCACAGCATCTACCCCCAGCAAACGGCACTGGATTTCGCCTCTACGTACCGGCAGCAGTGGGGTAGACCCCACAAAGCAGCCGCAGATGTCGGTGCCGCCGGCGATGGAGCCCAGCAACGCATTGGGGGCGCCGCCGGTGTAGATCCAGTCGTAGTCTTCCGGTAACAGCGGCGAGCCGGTGGAGAACACCACGCGCAGGGCACTCTGGTCCAGGGTTTTCGCCGGCTGCAGTTCGGCTTTGCGGCAGCCGGCGATGAAGCGGGCGCTGGTGCCGTAGTGGGTAACCCGTTCTTTGGCCACGGTTTCCCACAGGAAATTGAGGTTCGGGTAACCCGGGGAGCCATCCACGGTGATCACGGCAGCGCCGGTCATCAGGGCAGAGGCCTGCCAGTTCCACATCATCCAGCCGCAGGTGGTGAAGTACAGGAAGCGGTCGTCCGGGCCGATGTCGCCGTGGAGCATGAGTTCCTTGGCGTGATTGATCAGCAAGCCGGCGGTGCCGTGCACGATGCACTTGGGTTTACCGGTGGTGCCGGAGGAATAGAGGATGTACACCGGGTGATCCGGATCGACCGGGGTGAACGACGGCGCCTGGCCTTCGCCGGCCTTCAGGGCGTCGTCCCAGGTGGTGACCAGCTCGCCGGGAATCGGGGCTTCATCCGGCAGCTGGGCAATGCTGACCACCACCTTCAGAGAGGGCAGGCCGGCGATCAGCTCGGAGAAGTCACCTTGGCGCGCGAACACTTTGCCGCCATAGCCGTAGCCGTTGACCACAATCAGGGCTGAGGGCTCGATCTGGCCGAAGCGGTCGTTGATAGCGCCGATGCCGAAGTCCGGGGAGGCGGAGCTCCAGATCGCGCCCAGGCTGGTAGCTGCCAGCATGCCGACCAGGGCTTCGTAGCCGTTGGTGACCACGCCGGCCACTCGGTCACCTTTCTGGATACCTTTGCTGCGCAGGAAGGCTTCGAGGGCGCCGGCGTCGGCTTTCAGTTCAGCGTAGGTCTTGCGCATTACCGGGCGGGTTTCGCAGTAGGCCACCACGGCTTCTTTATGGGCATGGTCGCCATCTGCCAGCCGCAGCAGATTGGCGGCAAAGTTCAGCTTCATGCCCGGGAACCATTCCGCGCCGGGCATCTCGCGATTACCCAACACGCGCTTGGCGGGGGTGTCGCAAACCAGGCCACAGTAATCCCACACCTTCTGCCAGAAAGTATCCAGCTCGGTGATCGACCACTGATGCAGGGCGTGGTAATCGGCAAAGGGGCCAAAGCCCTGTTGCTCGAGCCAGGCCTTGAACTGGCCCATGCGGGAACCGGTGAGGGTGTCCTGGTCCGGGGTCCAGACAACCGGTGATTGTTCTGTGTTGCTCATCCGTCTCTCCAGAAAATTACTGCATATGCCAGCCGTGGCTGACCACAATCGACTGGCCGGTCAGGGCAGCGGACGGGAAGGCGGCCAGATGCACTGCCAGCTCCGATACGTCTTCCAGGGTGGTGAACTTGCCGTCCACGGTGTTCTTGAGCATGACCTTGCTGATCACTTCTTCTTCGGAAATACCCAGCTCTTTGGCCTGCTCCGGTATCTGCTTGTCCACCAGCGGGGTGCGCACAAAGCCGGGGCAGATAATGTTGCTGCGTACCCCGTGCTCGGCACCTTCTTTTGCCACCGCCCGGCACAGGCCGAGCATGCCGTGTTTGGCGGCCACGTAGGGGGCCTTCAAGGGCGACGCTTCCACCGAGTGTACCGAGCCCATATAGAGCATAGTACCCCCACCCTGGGTGTACATCTGCCGCAGTGCGGCCCGGGTCACCAGAAAGGCGCCGTCCAGGTGCACGTTCATCACCTTGCTCCAGTCGGCGTAGGCCAGCTTGTGCACCGGGTCGATGTGCTGGATACCGGCATTGGCCAGGGCGACATCGAGCCTGCCCCAGTGTTCAACGATGGTGGCCACACCCTGGTCAACCGCCTGTTCGTCGGTGACATCCATGGCAAGGGCCAGGGCCGTGCCGCCGGCCTGTTCAATGGCCGCTACGGTGTCGGCGGCGCTTTCGAGGGTCAGGTCCGCCACCGCCACCCGGGCCCCTTCGCGGGCGTAATGTTCAGCAATGGCGCGGCCAATGCCCCGGCCGGCGCCGGTAATCAGGGCAACTTGATTGTGAAGACGCATGGTCACAATCTCCTTTCACGATTGGAATTGTTATTGGAATCCGCAGGGGGGGCTGGTCAGCCCCCTCCATACACCTCGTTAGGCAGCCAGGTGGCCAGCGGCTCGAACCAGAACACCAGGGCCAGCGCCAGCAACTGCAGGGCAATAAACGGCAGCACGCCCAGGTAGATATGCCGTGTAGTGATGCCCGGCGGGCACACGCCCTTGATGTAGAACAACGAGAAGCCCACCGGCGGCGTCAGGAATGAGGTCTGCAGGCAGATGGCGAACATGATCGCGAACCACACCGGCTCCACGCCCATCTTGAACAGCACCGGCGCTACCAGCGGCAGGACGATCAGGGTAATTTCCACCCAGTCCAGGAAGAACCCGAGCAGGAAGGTGATTAACAGCACGGTCAGCAAGACCCCGGTGGTGCCAAAGGGCAGGCCGGTGATCGCGCTTTCAATGACTTCATCGCCGCCCAGCCCCCGCAACACCGACGCGAACACCGTGGCACCGATGAAGATGCCGAAGATAAACGCCGAGGTACGACTGGTCTGATACAGGGATTCTTTCAGGGTGGCCATGTCCAGACGCCTGCTGACAAAGGCCATCAGCAAAGCACCGCCGGCACCCACCGCAGAGGCTTCTGTGGTGGTAGCAATACCAAAAAAGATCGAGCCCAGTACCGCAATGATCAGCACCATGGGCGGCAGAACCGCTTTGAGCACATCCAGCCAGGCCCGGGCGTTGAGGGGCTCCCGATTTGCCGGCGCGGGTGCCAGGTCTTTTTTAATGAACGAGGCAATCAGAATGTACAGAATGTACATCGCGCCCAGCATTACACCGGGGATCAGCGCCCCCATAAACAACTTGCCCACGGATGCGTCGGAAGTGCCCAGCCGGTCCGCCATCAGCACCAGCATAATGCTGGGCGGCACCAGAATACCCAGGGTACCCACGGAACAGGCGGTACCCACGGCCAGGGATTTGTTGTAGTTGGCCTGCATCATCGGCCCGAGGGACAACATGCCCAGCAACACCACCGAGGCACCGACAATACCCGTAGATGCCGCCAGCAACACGCCCACGATCACCACGGTGATGGCATAACCGCCACGCAGCGGGCCCAGCACGCGCACCAGGCTGTGCATCAGTTTCTCGGCAATGCCGGAGCGGTCCAGCATGATGCCCATGAAAATGAACATCGGCAGCGCCACCATCAATTCGTTGGCGACAATGCCGTAGATTCTGGCATCCAGCACCCCCATGGTGCCTTGCCAGGTAAACCAGAGCGGGGAGTCGAAATACTCGACCATCACGTGTCCGACAATGGCGAACACAAGACCAATACCCGCCAGTGACCAGGCTACCGGGAATCCCAGCAGCAGGAGCACCATGAAGCTGGCGAACATGGCGATAACAAGAATCGCTTCTACACCCATGACGTCTGCCTCGTTATTCAGGGATTGGGATGGCCGGTGGACCGGCGATCGTCGTTCGGAGGGGTGACCGCCCTGGGGAAGCCAAACAACAGCGTTGTGCAGCGGGTCGCCCTGGAAAGCAGCGCCAGCATCACGAAGGCCAGGCCAAGCGGCAACATGCTCTTGAAGATAAACCGGTACGGCAGCCCACTGGGCGCCTGGGATCGTTCGTTGTAGGTCCAGGCCGTCCAGGCATAGGGCACCAGGGCATCAATCATCAGGTAGATCACCGGCAACGCCAGTACAACAGTGCCCAGCAGGTCGATCCAGGCCTGCGCCCTGGGCGAAAACTTTTCTTTCAGCACGTCTACCCGGACATGGTCATCCCGGACCACGGCGTAGCCGAGCGTCAGCATGGTGGCGATCCCGAACAGGTGCCACGACAGTTCCTCCAGAGCAATGGAGCCCTGCGACAACGCATACCGCGAAAATACGTTGATGAGCACAACAACGAGCACACCAATCCACAACCAGGAACTCAGGCGACCCACGGCCACCACCAGCATGTCCAGCCGCCAGGACAGCCCGTTGGCAGGCAATTCGATATTACCGGGGGCCGTGGATTGACTGCCCACAGACGTATTGGAATCCGTCACAATAACCTCGATTCATTCGTACGCAGGAGGGAGTTGCAGGCAGCGATCTAGCGCTGCCTGCTGCGATCATCATCCGCTGATCAGTCGTACTGGTAGAAATCCCGGGGCAGGTAGCCCTTGGAGTGCCAGATGGAGTGATGTTCCATGAAGTCTCGCTGGCTGGTCAGAACCCGCTTGAACATCGGGTCTTTGGCTGCGATCTCGTCCAGCACCTCGTTGGTGACCTTCTGCAATTCCCGCAGCACGGGCTCTGGCAGGGTCTGGGCGCTCACACCTTCTTTCTCGTAGTCGCGCAGTGCGGTTGGCTGGGCCCACTCGCTCTGGGCAAAGCCCTTGAGCGTGGCAGACTCGCACCCCATCTCCACCAGTGCGCGGGTTTGGGGTTCCAGCTTTTCCCAGGTGTCCTTGTTCACCAGCAGGTGGGAGGTGGTCAGAGTCTGGTGCCAGCCGGGCATGATGTAGTTCTTGATGATCTGGTCCAGGCCCAGCATCTTGTCGATGGCTGGCTGGGAGAACTCGGTGGCATCAATGGTCTTGCGCTCCAGAGCCTGGTAGATCTCGCCGCCAGGCACCATGGTGACAGAGGCGCCCAGCTTTTCCAGGACCTTGCCGCCAATACCGGCAAAGCGGATCTTCAGGCCGTCAAAGTCGTCCACACCTTCGATGGGCTGGGCAAACCAGCCGGCACCCTCAGGCCCGATGATCGAACAAAGCATCGGGTGAATGTTGCGCTCGGCGTAGATTTCTTCCAGCAGCTCCCGGCCATCGCCCTCGTAGTACCATGCCAGATACGCCGGTGGCTCCATGTTGAAAGGTGCACCGGAGTAGAGCGGCAGGGAAGGAATAGTGCCCTGGTCATAACCCACCCAGGTGTAACCGGCGGGGTACTTGCCGCTGCCCACGGCATCCATGATTTCAAACGGGGGAACCAGTTCGCCGGGCTCATAGTAGCGAAGCTGAATATCTCCGCCGGAAACCGCTTTGAGGTTTTCCGACAGGTGTTTGACCGGTGTGGTCAAACCGATCAGGTGCGAAGGAAAGGCGAGGGGAACCTGCCAACGAACTTTCTCGGCAGCCAGCGCGTCGCTGCTGGCCAGGCTACCGGTGATGACGGCAGCGGCGGTAATGCCATAGGCAAGGCGAGAGACATTGAACTTGATCGACATGAACTGGATCCTTCTTTTTGTTGTCATCGACCTCCCGGCACAGGGCTGGAAGGCGAGTCTGAATAGGATCAGACAACGCAGGAAAACCTGACTGACTCGATTTGGGTCCAACAATGGTGCGTCAGTTTGTTTTCAAGCGTTGTTCTGACGTCCTGCATCCGGATAACTGCACTCGTTGTGCCAAATAACACAACTGCATGATATTAAAGAGATTATGACGTCAAACGGGAATGAAAAAGAAAACAGTTGTCCGAATATCAGGACACTTCTCGCTGTAGGTCGTAGTTATATGTCCTGAATTTCGGACAACTGTCCGGATTTCAGGACATTCTGGCCAGTTTTTCGTACAGCACAGAGCGGGAAATCCCCAGCAACCTGGCCGCCCGCGTCCGGTTGCCACGGCACGCCAGCAGAGCTTCTTCGATGGCATGGGCTTCCGCCTCGGCCATCACCCGGGCCAAAGGCCGAACCCGGCGCAACGACATGCGTGGTTCGGGCCCCGCACTGGCTGCCGGCAACACCTTAAAAATCGATTCAGCATCGAGCAGGCCATCATCCTCACTCATGGTCAGGGCCCGTTCCAACAGGTTACGCAACTCCCGAATATTGCCGGGCCAGTCGTAATGGCCCAACGCGGCAATGCCCTCGTCGGTGATTTCACCGGGCAAGCCCTGGCCGTCGCAGATATCACCCAGCAGCGCTTCACACAGCACCCCCAGGTCCACCAGCCGATCTCGCAAAGGCGGTATCGAAATCTCGAGTACATTGAGCCGGTAATACAGGTCCGACCGGAAGCTGCCGTCAGCGATCATGGCGTCAAGATTGCGACTGGTGGCGGCAATAACCCGCACATCCACCGGGCTGACGGTGTTCGAACCCAGTGGCTCAATCTCCCCCTCCTGCAACGCCCGCAACAGCTTGGCCTGTAACGGCAAAGGCATATCCCCCACCTCGTCCAGAAACAGGGTGCCGCCGTTGGCGAGCTGGAACTTGCCCTCCCGGGTGCGCTTGTCTGCGCCGGTGTAGGCCCCCGGTGCCACACCGAAAAATTCGGCCTCCAACAGGTTTTCAGGCACCGCCGCCACGTTAACGCCGACAAACGGCTTGTGGGCCCTCGCGGATGCCGAGTGAATGGCCTGGGCCAGAACCTCTTTACCGGTGCCGGTTTCGCCCAGCAGCAATACCGGCACGTCACGACCCGATGCCAGCCGGGCCCGGCGCTTCACCTCAAGGGCTTGCGGGCTGGCCCCCACAAAGTCCGTCAGGTTGTAGCGGGTACCCCGGGATTTTTTGGCAAGCGCCTTGCGGGCGGCGGCCAGATCCTGATGCAGCCTGCGGAATTTGGCCACCAGAGGCGTCAGTGGCTGCAAATCGTCGTAGAGCACAAAGGCGATGGCGCCCACGATCTTGCCGTCATCGTCCTGTACCGGTATGCGTGTCACCACCAGCTGCTGGTGATTATGTTCCATGATGTCCAGCAATAGCGGCTTGCCGGAGGCGACCACCTCCGGCATTCGGGTATGGGGAATGATCCGGCGGACATCCTCGCCGATGGCAACCGACGGGGCCGGCAACTGCAGCAAATCGGCATAGCTCTGATTAATCCAGGTGATCCGGTTATCCGCATCAATGGCAATCGCGCCGGCGCTGGCCTGCTCGAACATTGGTGCCAGCGCATCGATCAACTCCCGGGTCAGTCCGGTTTTATGATTATCTGAAAACAGCTGTGTCATAGACGGCGCACCGGTACCAGGCTAGAGACGAATGAAAGGTAGCAGGCTCAACGCCAGAATAGCCGCCACTGCAATCACAGCGGCCACGAAAGTGACCGGCCGTTGGCGGAACTGGAACCAAAGGCCGGTTTCGCCCCGCGCACACCGGGCCTGATATTCCCGACGCCGGGTGGCCAGGCGCTCAGCCTGATAGCCGTCCAGCAGAGCCCGGGCCCGCCGGGCCTCGTCATCATCATGCACCCAGAAACCGCCCATGCTGATGCCCCAGCGGCTGGGTGGCGTTTCGTAATAGCGCACATCGTGCTCGTCAAACAGGGCACGAATGTCCTCGGCTTCGTCATCCGGCACATTGCGCAGGTTCATCAGGTGGTGGGGCATAGGGCTTCCCGGCTGGCTTCATGAGCGTTATTGGCTATATCCTAGCAGGAAAGCAAATCCGACCGAATTCATCAGGACACTGCATGAGCCACAACCCCCTTCGTCTGCTGCTGGATTTTGATGACCGCATCCAGCGGGACAGGGATCAAGCCCCTGCGTTTTTGCATCGCCGGGACCGGCGTTTCGCCCTGGACTGCGAGCAACAGGGCATACAGCCCGATGCCGCACACTGGCTGGCACACATGCAGCGGCTCAGTGGCCCCGGTGGCGTGCGTGCGCAGGGCCGGGCGCTGCAACAGCGCTGGCGCCGTATCAATGGCGGCTTTGCAGCAGCAGGGGCGGTGTTCGGCATAATCACCATGGCCGGCCTGTTGTTCTACGATGGCGGCCAGCGCATCAATGTCACCGTACTGCTGGCGTTTGTTCTGCTGCAATTGCTACTGGCGTTGGCCACCACCGTGCAATCCCTGGCGGGCTGGCAGCCCTGGCGCTGGCTGCAACGGCGACTGCAAAAACAACCGCCCGGCGCCACCCTCGCGCAGCTGCACCCGGTTTTGATGGCCCGGGCTGCCCACACCGGCGGCACCCTGTTTGCCATCACCGGCCTGATAACGCTGCTGGTAATGCTGGTCATTCAGGATCTGGCCTTTGGCTGGAGCACCACACTGGACACCGCCGCTCAGGGGTATCACCGGCTGATCCAAGTGGTTGCCGGACCGTGGAGCTGGCTGTGGCCTGCGGCCGAGCCCTCCCAGGAACTGATCGACGCCACCCGATTCTTCCGCGCCGACCCGGGCAGTGCCGGCACCGCGCCGGCACAATGGGGGCAGTGGTGGCCCTTTGTGGTCATGCTGTGGCTGACCTGGGTGCTAATGCCGCGCCTGCTATTACTTGCCTTCAGTCAGTGGCTGGTCCACCGCAAGGCGTTCAGCCTGCTGCAACGCCACCCGGGCATGCAGGCGCTGCTGTACCGCATGGAAACGCCGACGCTGGACACCGGCAACCAGCACAACGATGCCGACGATCTGCCCGACACCACCACCCGCGCCAAACCCGGCGAACTCCAGGACGCGCAACATCTGGTCTGCTGGGCCGGTGCCGGTGATCCGGAATTGCCGCAGCCACTGCTGGCCAGTAACAGCCAGATTTACAAAGCGGGGGGGCGGTCCTCGCTGGCCCAGGACGACCAGGTGCTGGCAACGCTTACCCAGGCGCTGTCCGGGGAAACCTCACCCGCGGTGGTACTGATCACCCGCAGTTGGGAGCCACCTACCGGTGAACTCCATGACTTTCTCGATCAGGCCCGGGAACAGTGGCCAGCCGGCACCAAAGTCATCCTTCTGCCCCTTGCCGCAGACGCCAACCGAATGCCGCCAGACCACCTGATTCAACCCTGGCTGCGATTTACCGAAAGGCTACCGGCCGGCTTTGCCTCCGTGGCCCTGATGCCTTCGTTACCGGAAAACCCCTATCAAACTGGACATCCACAATCATGAAGCCGTCTCCGGTATTTGCTGTGGTAGGCCATCCCAACAAGGGCAAATCCAGCGTTGTGGCGACCCTCTCCCAGAACGATGCCATCGCTATCGCCCTCGAACCGGGCACCACCCGCGCCCATCAGGCCTACCCATTATCCGTGGATGGTCGCACGCTCTACACCCTGGTGGACACCCCGGGTTTCCAGCGACCACGGCGGGTGCTGCAATGGCTCGAAGCCCACAGTCTATCGGCCTCCGATCATCCGGACACGGTAAGGGCCTTTGTACTCCAGCATCAGGGCGATGACCGCTATATCGACGAGTGTGAATTGCTGGCTCCGATTATCGAGGGTGCCGGCATCATCTACGTGGTGGACGGATCGGTTCCCTACAGTGCCGAGCACGAAGCCGAAATGACCATTCTGCGATGGAGCGGCCGGCCCAGCCTGGCGTTGATCAACAGCATTGGTGCCGACGACTACAGTGACACCTGGCAATCGGCACTCGGTCAGTTCTTCCAGGTTGTGCGCAAGTTCGATGCCGTTCGCGCCCCGTTCGAGCAACATCTCAGCCTGTTACGGGCCTTTGGCCAGCTCGAACCGGACTGGGAACACCCCCTGCAACAGGCCACGCAGCTGCTGTCAGAACAACGCAGCCAGCGCCGGCGCCAGGCTGCCAGCGTGATGGCCCGGGCACTGGAAGACCTGATGAGCTACCAGGAAAAACGCACACTGACGCTCGACCAGGTTGCCGGCACCAGCGATGCCACCCTGGCCGAAACCTTGAGAGACCGCTGGTATAAACGCCAACGACAACGGGAGCAGACCCTGCGCGTGGACATCGAACACCTGTACCAGCATCAACGTATCCGGCGCCAGGAAGCCGAACTGCAATGGGCCAGCCAGCACGACCTGTTTTCCGAAGACACCCGCAAACACTGGGCTGTGAGCAAGCGCTACCTGGCCACTGCCGGTTTCGGTGCCGGAGCCGTTGGTGGTGCGGGGATTGATGCCATGACACTGGGCTCCTCTCTGGGGGCAGGCGCCCTCGTCGGCGGCTTACTGGGCGCTGCCGGCAGCTACTTTTACGGCGACCGGCTGCTGTTGCCGGCGCTCAACATCCGGCCCTTGAAAGACGGACTGAAAGCCGCCACTTTCGGCCCGGTTCAAGACAGTCAGTTCGGCTATGTGGTATTGGGGAGAGCCGTCGATCACTGGTGGCATATCAACCACCGCAACCACGCCGGGCGGGATCTGCTGGAACTGGAACCGGCGGACCATCACTGGCTGGAACGGCTCGACAAAAACGCCCGCCGGGAGATCCAGAAAGCGTTCGACCGATGCCGGAAACAGGGCGCTCTAAGCCCTGCTCAAAAACAGAATTTCGCGCAGGCAATCGAGCAGGCCATGTCGGTATACGACGATTGGCGGTTGAATCGCGACTGACGGGCATGTTTATACTGTATGGCTATTCCATCACCAAATGAGGAATGCGAATGAAAATCGTACGAGTGCAAGACATCATCGGTACCGAGCGCGAAGTCAGCGCCCAGCAATGGACCAGCCGCCGCCTGCTGCTGAAAAAGGACGGTATGGGTTTCTCTTTCCATGAAACCATCATCCCGGCCGGCACCGAGCACACCTTCTGGTACAAGCACCACCTGGAAGCGGTTTACTGCGTAGCCGGTAACGGCCGCATCAAGGACCTTGCCACCGGTGAAGTGCACGAAATTACCGACGGCACCCTGTACGCCCTCGACAAGCACGACCGTCACACCCTGTACGGCGGCACCGAAGACATGCGCCTGATCTGCGCCTTCAACCCGCCGGTTACCGGCCAGGAAGTGCACGACGAAGACGGCGCCTATCTGCCGGACACCAGCGAAGACTGATTCGCACCATCGTGGCAAGCAACTCCGCCGCGACCACACCGCCACCGCCAGCCAGGCTGCTGCCGGTGGCGGTGCTGCTTTGGCTGGCCGGTGTTTACCTCCGGGTACCTATACTGGTCGCCCCACCGCTGGCACCGTTTATTGCTGACGAGCTGGCCCTGAGCCAGGCCCTCACCGGTGCCCTGACCACCCTACCCATCCTGATGCTCGCCATCGGCGCCATGCCCGGCTCCCTGGCCATCTCCCGCATCGGCCCCCGAAACACCCTGGCCACGGCCATGGTTATTATGGTGATCGGTTCCGCCGGCCGGGGCCTGGTGCCCGACACCTTCACCCTGATGCTCGCCAGCGCCGTGATGGGGCTGGGCGTTGCCATGATGCAACCGGCACTGCCGGCACTGTTACCGCGCTGGCTCGAACCCCACCACATTGCCATGGGCTCTGCCATCTACATGAACGGCATGCTGATGGGTGAATTCATCGGCGCCGGCATCACCCTGCCGGTACTCATGCCGCTATTGGACAACAGCTGGCGTGCCACCCTGCTGGTATGGTCGCTACCGGCACTGCTGGTAGCCGCCACCCTGTTCCTGCCCAAACGGGACATGGCCCGCCCGATACGCCGCGCCGCCTGGCTGCCAGACTGGAAAAACCCGCTTACCCTGCGCATTGGCCTGCTACTGGGCCTGTCCGGCTCCATGTTCTTCGGCCTCAATGCCTACATGGGCAATCTGCTGGAGCAGCAGGGCAAAATCAGCATGCTCTCCGAAGCCCTGTTCTGGTACAACATTGCCCAGGTATTCGCCTCCCTGGTCGTGCTCAAAATGGCCCGCCGCTGGGTAGGCAGCCGCACCACCATCGTCATAACCGCGGCCCTCAGCATCCTCGGCACCACCGGCACCGTGTTCCTGGAAGGCTGGTGGTTCATCGCCAGTGCCACCGTCATGAGCTTCGTCGCCGGCATCCTCCTGATCCTGCTCGTCGCCCTGCCACCGCTCCTGGTCAGCTCCGCCGAAACCGGCCGCCTCTCCGCAGGCACCTTCCTGGTGGGCTACACCATGGGCTTCTGCGTGCCCATGCTCGGCGGCCTCATCGCCGACACCACCGGCGACCCCAGACACGCCATCATTACCATGATCGCCTACAGCGTGCTGGTCCTGCCCCTGGCCTTCACCCTGGACCTGGAACGAAAAAAGGACCAGCCCGAAAGCTGATCCTTTTCATGGTGCCCCTGCAATGATGGCATGAGCTAATCAGACTCCCCCGAACACGGCCGCAGGCCGTGGGGTGGGGAGGTGTTTTCCGCCGGAAAAAAGATGTCTGAGCGCAGCGAGTTGTTTTTTCCAGAGGAAAACACCTCCCCGCCCCGCGGCCAGACTCCAATTGGCAGAAACTCCAAACCTAGATGTAGTAGTCCTTCAACGGAGGAAACCCGTTAAACTCGATGGCACTGTAAGTGGTGGTATAAGCCCCGGTCGACAGCCAGTACATCCGGTCCCCAATCGCCAGGTTCAAAGGCAACGGATACTTATGGTGCTCGTACATAATGTCGGCACTGTCACACGTCGGCCCGGCAATCACACAGTCTTCACCCTCACCGGTCTTCTCGGTCCAGATCGGAAACTTGATCGACTCATCCAGCGTCTCGATCAGCCCGGAAAACTTGCCCACATCAGTGAACACCCATCGGTGCAACGCCGTGCGGGACTTGCGCGAAATCAGAACCACCTCACTCACCAACACCCCGGCATTGGAAATCAGCGACCGCCCCGGCTCGATAATGATCTCAGGCAGATCGTCGCCAAAATCCTCTTTCAGGAAACGCAGGATCTCCCGGGCATACACACTCAACTCGTTGGTGCGAGTCAGGTAATTGGCCGGAAAACCGCCGCCCATGTTGATCATCTTCAACTCGATGCCGTCTTCTTCCTTCAGGCGCTCGAAGATTACCTTCACCTTGCTGAGCGCCGCATCCCAGGCGCCGATTTCCCGCTGCTGGGAACCGACATGGAACGACACGCCGTAAGGCACCAGGCCCAGATCCCGGGCCAGGATCAGCAGGTCCATGGCCATATCGGTCTGGCAGCCGAACTTGCGGGACAGCGGCCAGTCGGCGGTCAGGGTACCTTCTGTCAGAATACGCACATACACCTTGGAACCGGGTGCCGCCTTGGCAATGTTGCGCAGGTCTGCCTCGGAGTCGGTGGCATACAGACGCACACCCTTCTCGTAGAAGGTGCGAATGTCCTTCGCCTTCTTGATGGTGTTGCCATAGCTGATGCGGTCGCCGGTAACACCCAGACCCATGACCTTGTCCAGCTCATATACCGACGCGATATCGAAATTGGCACCCTTGTCCCGCAGCATGGTCAGAATCTGCGGAGCCGGGTTGGCCTTCACCGCATAGTAGACGCTTGCGTAGGGGAAACCGTCGATCAGCTCATCGTACTGGCGTTCGATGGTCTGGGTGTCGATCACCACAAACGGGGTTTCCTTGCCATCGGCAAAGTCCTTGATCCGCTTGAACGTCTCGGCGCTGTAGTAATCGGCGATATCGGCGTTGGGGGTCTGGTTCATGGGTGGTGTGTCCCTCCACAGGGTAAACGGGCATAAAAAAAGGGTAGCACAGACTCGCCGTGCTACCCGTGAATGTCGCGATCATCAGGCTTTTTTCTGATCACCACAAATGCGCATATGTACCCATAAATCCGGCATTTCAGGCCGTGCACCAGGGCACTGAGCTGCCAGTATTCGGGGAACAACACCCAGTCTGCTTCCTGCAGCAAAGGCTTGTGGCGCAAAAAATGTTCAGGTTTGAGGACTGTGATGTCCGGAAAGCCGAGAGTACGGAACACGTTGAAGGATACAAGGTGCATGGTTATCGCCGCACAGGGTGGAGAGTGGCGGCATTTTATACAGCTTCCGGCCACTGGCAAGCGGTATTTTTCCGTTTGTACGCGAATTCCTGTTGCACGCCCAGATATTATTGGTAATAATTCGCATTAACGTTTAACAGTGAAGAGGATGCTCCATGAAAACCACCCTGCAAATTGCCGCAGCCGCTGCGGCCCTGCTGTTCGCCGCCCTCGCATTCGCCGATGACGACTACGAGCATTACAAGGGCGAACCTTCAAAAACCCTCGAACAGGCGGTTGCCAACCTATCCGAGTACAACAACCGGCTGGAAAAAGTACTTGCCGGCGAGCTGACCCCGGAAGCCATGAACGAAGTACACCAGCTCACCTACACCCTGGAAAATGCCCTGGGCAAGATGGATGACGAGCTGGAAGACATTGCCGAGCGTCTGGAGCTGGTTCACAAGGCTTCCGAGCGCGCCGACCCGGATACCGTGAAGCAGGAAGGCGCGGTGTACCTGGAAAAGAGCCGCACCATCGTGAAATAACCGTTACGGCCAGGCTCATCTGGCCGGGCGCTTTTTCGTGCCCTGCTGGGCCTGGGCGGTAAGCGGGTCTTCCGGCCAGGGATGTTTGGAGTAGCGGCCCCGCAGTTCCTTGCGTACTTCCGGGTAGGCGTTCTGCCAGAAACTGGCCAGGTCCGCCGTTACCGCCAGCGGCCGCTGAGCCGGTGACAGCAGGTGAATCACCACCGGCACCCGGCTGCGGGCCACTTTCGGGGTTTCCGTCCAGCCAAACAAAGCCTGAAGCTTGGCCGCCAGCACCGGGCCGTTGTCGGCACTGTAATCCAGGGTCACGTTCTGGCCGGTGGGAATGGTCAGGGATCGGGGCGCCAGCTCTTCCAGTTGCTGTTGTTGCGGATAATCCAGCAGAGAATTCAGGGCCTGGACGAGGTTGATACTGGCCAGGTCTGACCAGCGCTTCATGCCCGCCATAAAAGGCGCCAGCCAGGTCTCCAGAGTGTCCAGCAAAGCCTGGTCGCTGACCTCCGGCCAGTCGCCGGGAAACTGAGCCGCCAGCAATCGCACCCGGGCAACCCACTGGCGGGCGCCCGGATTCCAGGGCAGGCTGTCCAGCCCCTTGCGGCGCACCGCATCCAGCAAACCCTGCTGGATCAGTTCCGGGGCTACCTGTTGCAGGGGCTTTTCCGCCAAGATCAGGGCACCGAGTTTGCGAACCTTCCGGGCCACCACGGTGCCGCGTTTGTCGTCCCAGAGCGCTTCTTCCCGTTGCTCAATGTGCGCAGCCAGATCCTGCTCCAGGTCCACCAGGTCTAACGGCGCCGCCAGGTACATTGTCGCTTCCCGGGCCTTGCCATCCAGGTCTGCCGCCACCAGCCACTCCTGCCGGGCCAGAGGGTCTTCCTCCCGCAATACTGCGCCCTTACCGTTGCTGAGCTGGTAACGGGGTGTTGTGCCCGGTCGGCGGCGGGCAATACGGTCCGGATAAGCCTGGGCCAGCACCCGGCCGACTTCAGTTTCTGCCGGTAGCTCCTGCACAAACTGGCCCCGACACAGCCGCTTCGCCGCCTGCTGAACCGCTTTCAACCGAGCCGGATCCAGCCCCCGGTGACCACGCTCGCCCCGCAGCACCCGAATCCGCTCATGCAGATCGGCCCCCGAGCCCGGCCCCAGCAAATCCCGCTCTTCCAGCAACGCCGCCAGCTCTGCCGCCAGCTGCTCCAGCCCCAGCGCACGGCCCTTGATCACCATATGGGCCAGCCGCGGATGCAGGCCCAGCTCCCGGGCAGCCTTGCCATGGTCAGTAATGGCTCCCTCGGCATCCAGCAAATCCAGCCATTGCAATAACTCTACCGCCTGCTGCCAGTGCGCCTTCGGCGGCGCATCAATCCAGGCCACCTGCTCCGGCGACCGGGCACCCCACTGGGCCAGCTCCAGCACCAGAGGTGCCAGGTCCGCCTGCTGAATCTCCGGCGGCGTGTAATCTGCCAGCCCGAACTGCTCCGATTCACTCCACAACCGGTAACACACCCCCGGCTCAACCCGCCCGGCCCGGCCCTTACGCTGCTCGGCAGAAGCCTTCGACACCCGGCCGGTGACCAGCCGCGTCATCCCGCTGTTAGGATCAAACACCGCCCGGCGCTGCTGGCCGGCATCAATCACCACCCGCACGCCCTCAATGGTCAGACTGGTCTCGGCAATGGCCGTGGCCAGCACAATCTTGCGGGTTCCCTCTGGCGCCGGAGAAATCGCCCGATCCTGTTCCTCAGATTTCAAATTGCCATACAGCGGCGCCAGCACCACGTGGTCCGGCAACTGCCCCGCCAACTGCTGCGCCACCCGCCGGATCTCGCCAGCACCGGGCAGGAACACCAGCAGGGAACCGATCTGATCCCGAAGCGCCTCCTGAACCACCGCCACCACCTGGTCCACAACCCGGCCATTGCGGGGCAAGGGCCGATACGCCACCTCCACCGGAAACGCCCGCCCCTCCGAAGTAATCACCGGTACATCCCCCAGCACCCGGGCAATGGGCGCGGTGTCCAGCGTGGCCGACATCACCAGCAACCGAAGATCCTCCCGCAACGCCTGCTGGCTCTCCCGCACCAGAGCCAGGCCCAGATCAGCCTGTAACGACCGCTCATGAAACTCATCAAACAACACCGCCGCATAGTCTTCCAGCATCGGGTCGTTCTGAATCAGGCGGGTGAGAATACCCTCGGTAACCACCTCTACCTGCGTGGCCCCGGATACCCTGGTATCCAGCCGGGTCCGATACCCCACCGTCTGCCCCGGCGCTTCCCCCAGTTGCTTCGCCATATAGCGCGCCGCCGACCGGGCCGCCAGCCGCCTCGGCTCCAACATCAGGATCTTCCGGTTCTCCCTCCAGGGGGCATCCAACAAAGCCAGCGGCACCCTCGTCGTTTTACCGGCGCCCGGTGGGGCCTGCAGCAGGGCTGTGGTGGCCTCGTTCAGGGTTTGTTTTAGCTCTGGGAGTATGTGTTCTATCGGGGGCATGTTTTGGGTTGGGTTTAGCCTGGTTGTTTCGGGGGGTGGCGCGGGGGGTGTTTTAATTTTTTGGCCGAAAAAGAACTCGCTGCGCTCAGACACCTTTATTCGGTCAAAAAATTAAAACACCCCCCACACCCTGCCTAACTTTTAGGGTATCTCAATAGCTTACTAGGGTCTGTCTTGGGTTAATCCGTTTTGCCTTTTGCGTGAGCACTGATTCTTTCAACCAAAAAGTCTTTTAACCCAGCGGAACCGCCGTGGTCAGCTAGAGCGGGGTGGTGGGGTATTTTTTTCCGCCGGAAATGAATGTCTGAGCGCAGCGAGTTTCATTTCCAAGGCAAAAAACACCCCACCACCCCGATCAATCCCCCACAACCAACAGTCTGGGGCCACATCAAGACCGCGAATGCCATACCTCAGGCCGGGGCACAAAGAACGCGAACACGAGGCCAAACACCAGGGCCGCGACACCGATACCAAAAGCAGACACCAGGGTACCGCCGGAGTCGAGCCACTGCTTGGTGAGCCACGGCCCCACCATCTGGGTGAAGCCGTAGAGGGCCACCATGGCTGCGGACAAACGCGGGCCCTGGTGGGGATGGAGAGCGCGGCCGATGCGTTGGGTGAGGAGAACAGTGCCCAGGAAGGTGCCTCCGACCAGGACCGCGCACAGCACCAAACCGATGGCCCCGGGCCAGAGCACGGCAGCCAGGACACCGGCCAACTGTATGATGAAATTCAATCGCAGCGCTGGCAGGTCGCCCATGATGGCGCCGAGTTTGTTCCAGAGCCAGGGCGCGGGGATGGTGAACAGAGCCACCAGCATCCAGGTGCCATCCTGCAGGAAGTGGCCATCCGACAATTCGATTTTTGCCAGCAGCGGCAGGAAGGTCATGGGCAGGATGTAGCCCAGGCCGGCACCGGCGTATGAGAGAAACAGCGGGATGCTGGCGCGGTCGATCAGGGGGGTGTTGGTGATGGCCTGGCCGGAATCATCGTGTTCCCGCACCGGCACATCCAGCTTGCGCAGCTGCATGACACCCCACCAGGCCAGCGGGATGGACACCAGTGCCGCCGGCCACCATCGCTGGGCACCTTCGAGGAAATCCGCCGTGCCGGATACCAGGCCGCTGGATACCAACAGGCCGGCACCCACGCCAATGTACACGAGGCCACTCATGGTGGCGCGGTTGCGCAGGACCAGCCATTCCAGGATCAGCGCCGGAGCCTGTACAAACACCACGCCGTTAGCCACGCCATTGAGCCAGCGGGTGGTGGAGATGACCGTGAGGTTGTCGGTCTGGGTCATGATCAGGGTGGTGAGTACATGCACGGCCAGGAACAGGGGCAGCATGAAACGAATCTGGTCGATGCGATGCCAGCGGATGGCCAGCATGGCGCCCATCAGGTAGCCAAGGTAGTTCCAGGTGGCTACCGCGGCGCCGTCCGGGGCGCTGAACTGGTTGTCGGCCACCAGGTAGGGCAGCAGCGGCGTGTAGATAAACCGGCCAAGGGTGTGCACCACCAGCAGCACCAGGCTGCCGGCCAGCAGTACCGTGAACAGCTGTTTCGGGGTGGCAGTTGGAGAAGACGTCATGAGCACGGCCCGGGTTCTGGTGGCTGGATATCAGAGCCGGGCAGTGTAAGGGAGGCGCCGGGTTTTGTCAGTGGGACCTTGGCCCAAGCCCCTCAGGCTCCCGAAGCCCGGGGGTCGTTTGCCTTCGCCCACTGGTAGATCCGCTCGTAGGCCTGTACCAGTTCTTCCGGCTTGTGGGGAGGCTGGATCAGCGCCTGCAGTTTTCCCTCCGGGTTCAGCAGGGCGAAGTGGCCGCTGTGGTCCACCAGCAGCTGACCATCAACCTCCCGGTGCACAAACACGGCGCTGACGCTTTTCGCCACTTCCCGAAGGATGTCCAGGTCGCCGGTCAGGCCATGGAAGTTTTCACCGAAGAAGCCGGTATAGGCTTTGAGCTTTTCCGGGGTGTCGTGTTCCGGGTCGGCCGTCACCAGCAGGTAATCCGGCCGGGGCAGTTCCGCCGGCAGCAGGCTGTTGGTTCGGCGCAGGTTTGCCATGGCGGCGGGGCAGATGTCCGGGCAGTTGGTGTAGCCCACAAACACAAAGGTCCAGCGGCCTTTCAGGCTGTCCCGGGTCACGGTTTCACCCTGCTCATTGGTGAGGGTGAACTCGGCAAGTTCACGGGGCTGGTCGTACACGTAGGTGTTGTACTGGCTCAGATCCGGTGCCGGCGCGGGTTCGCTGCTGCTGAGGAACACCTGCCGGCCGACGGTCAGTCCAAAGATCAGCATAACAAGTAGTAACAGTACAAACAGCGTAATGCGTAACGACCGCCCCATGGGGCCTCCAACTCAGGTTAGTGCAACCGCCTCTGTTCAGAAAAAGGCGAAGTGATCCACCAGTAACACCACGAACAGCGCCATCAGGTAGGTGATGGAGTATTTGAAGGTGTTCAGGGCTACCCGGCGATCATCCCCTTTCAGCAGGCGGATGGCATATTGCAGGAACCTCAAGCCTAGCGCCAGGGCACCGATCAGGTAAATACCACCAGACATCCCTGTGACAAAAGGTAGCAGGCTCACCGCCAGCAGCATCAGGGTGTACAGCAGGATGTGCAGCTCGGTGTACTTGTTGCCGTGGGTAACCGGCAGCATGGGAATACCGGCCTTGGCGTATTCTTCCTTGCGGTGGATGGCCAGGGCCCAGAAGTGGGGCGGGGTCCAGGCAAAGATGATCAGCACCAGCAGCAGCGCATGGCCTTCCACCTGCCCGGTGACCGCGGTCCAGCCCAACAGCGGTGGCATGGCACCGGCCAGGCCGCCAATGGTGATGTTCTGGGGCGTGGCCCGTTTCAGGAACAGGGTGTATACGCCGGCATAGCCCACCAGCGAGGCCAGGGTCAGCCAGGCGGTCAGTTCGTTCACCTGCCAGATCAAGACAATCATGCCGGCGGCCGCCAGCATCACCGCAAACAGGATGGCATCGAAGGGTGCTATCCGCCCGGTGGCTACAGGACGCTTGCGGGTGCGGGCCATGACGGTGTCGATCTTCTGGTCCACCACGTGGTTCACCACGGCCGCCGCCCCTGCCAGCAAGGCAATGCCCAGGTTACCGAACAGCAAGATGTCCCAGCCCGGCACCCCCGGCGCCGCCAGCAACATACCGATCACCGAGGTCAGGATCATCAGGGCCACCACCCGGGGCTTGGTCAGCTCCAGGTAGTCGCGCCAGGAAATCCGGCCCGATACTGACTTTGCACTGTGCTGGGCCGGCAGCGCCTTTGCTTGCTCGCTCATGCCGTAACCTCCCGGTTTATGGTTGTTGTGTGGGATTCTGTTGACGCAGCCCTGGATGTTTGCGGCTGCGGAAGCTGGTGATGCCGCCAGATCAGGTGGATAACGGACAACAGCAGGCCCGCCCCCATGGCGTTGTGGGCGACCGCAATGGCCAGTGGTATGTGCAGCCAGACGTTGGCCAGGCCAAGGCTGATCTGTAACACCAGTGCCCCGGCCACCAGCAAGACGCTGTTTTCCAGCCGGCTTTCACCCCGCTGCTGCCATAGCCTGAGCAGCAGGAGACCCAGATACACCAGCACTATCAGCGCACCTAACCGGTGAGTGACATGAATGGCCACCCGGCCATCGGCCGTCAGCTGGCCGCCCAGATAATTCGGGCCTACATGCTGGGCAATGTCGAAGCCATGTCGGAAATCCATCCCTTCCGGCCACCACTGGCCCTGACAGGTGGGCAGGTCGGTGCAGGCGACAGCGGCGTAGTTGGCCGCCGTCCAGGCTCCCAGGGCAATCTGCAACACCACCAGTAGCAGGCCGCCATAGAGCCACGGACGAAGCCGGGCAAGGGGCAATGAAGCAGTAGCAACTGCCGGCAGCTCACCCCGGGCCCGTTTGCGCAGGCGCAGGGTCAGTAACAACAGCATGCTGAGGGTCGTGAAGCCTCCGAGCAGGTGCAGGGCCACCACCTGCGGCCAGAGCTTCAGGGTGACCGTCCACATACCAAAAGCGCCCTGCAGCACGATAAAACCGGCAATAAACAGGGGCAGCCGCAACGGCAACTGCGCCCTCCGGTGCCGGATGGCGGCAATTGCCAGCCCAAACACCACCAGCCCCAGGGTACCGGCGGCATAGCGATGGATCATCTCCGGCCAGCCCTTGGACACATCCACCGGAGTTTCCGGGAAGCGGGCATTGGCAATGGCAATGCTGGTTTCACTCTGGGGTACGGTCAGAAAGCCATAGCAGCCAGGCCAGTCCGGGCAACCAAGCCCGGCGTCCACCAGCCGGGTCCAGGCGCCCAGCATGATTACCACCACCGCCAGGCCGCAGGCAAAAGCGGACCAGCGGGCCATGGGCTTGGCAACGGATGGCTTTTTCGCCTCAGGCAAAGACAGCTCGGGATTCAATTCCGGTTTCACGGCCCTGACCTCCCGATCAGCCAATCTGGGACAGCTTCAGCAGGTGTTTAAGGTCTTTGAGCATCTGTTTGCCGGTGTGCTCGGTTCCGTAATGCATCATCACATTACCAAACGGATCGACCAGCAGAATCCGGGGCTCGTTGGCCGGGTTCACGCCTGCAGGCCAGGCCGGTGTTGCTCCGGGAGCCACCCGAAGCCGCTCCATCAGGCTGTATTCCTCGCTCCAGCGGGCTTCCAGTGCGGCCGGGGTGCTAGCAAGGTACGCCGCACGGCCAACCCTCGGGGCATTCTTGCCCAGGGCAATGTTCACCTGCCGGGCCAGGTACAGTAACTGTTCGCAATCCTTCTGGCAGCTGCCGGCGGTAACCAGCATCAGCCACTTGGCCTCCGGCTGGTCTACCCCAAACCGGTCGGCCAGGGGTACGCCACTTCCGGTTTCCAGGTTCAGTGCCTGTACCGGCGCCACGGGCTGCAGCAACTGGCCCTGATTAGAATGGCCGGCGGGGTTCAGCCAGCCGGTATAAAACATGATAGTGGCCAGCACCATGGGGCCAAAGCCCACTGCAAACAGCAACAGTGCGGTACGCCGGCCACGGCGGGTCTGTTCGGGGGTGGGCTCAACACCGGGAGTCACGTTATCAGCCGTTGTCGTTGTCATTATCGGCTCCTGTCTTTCGATTCTTTCGAGGTCTGGCTGTTCTTTTTATAACTCGCCACTTTTTAACTCGCTACTTTATAACTCGCTACTACAGTCAATATAGTCAGCGCTGCGGCAAGCGCAAACCACTGGGCCGCATATCCGTAGTGGGTCTGCGGGCCCATCACATCCGGCACCCGGTCGGCCCGGTAGGCGCCGGGTTGCTGGCTGTCGGCCAGGGCAACAATCATGGCTGCCGGATCAACGCCCTCCCCGGCCACCAGCTCTGCCGGCAATGCCTGAACCCTTCTTGGCCAGGAACCGGATTCCGGCTCCGTAGCTGCCAGCACGGGTGGCTCCGGGTAATCCGTCAGCCGGCCATTCAGGGTGTACAGATCCTCCGGCGTGGTTACCAGCGGTAACTGCTCCCGCGTGCGCGGCGCCTGTATCCAGCCCCGGTTCACCACCACCGGCGGGCCTTCAAGGGGGTGGAACAGCGTCAACACTTCGTAGCCGGGCATGCCGTCCCGGGTACGGTTATCCAGCAGCCAGGTCTGTTCACCATAAAAACCGGTGAGCGACACCGGTTGCCCTGGTTTCAGCGCACCGGCGGACTGTTCTGCCCAGGTCTGGCTGGCCGACTCTGCCTGCCAGGTTTCCAGCAGCGCGGTTTTCTCCGCGGCGCGATTCAGTTGCCACACGCCAAGACTGATCAGCAGGGGCAGAAACAACCCGGAAAACACCAGTAATCGCCAGTCAAACTGCCAGTGGCGAGCCATCAAACAGGTCTACCCATGCTCTGCTATAGTGAGTGAAAGCTAAAAATAACGGGAATTCCCATGCTCAAGATTGCCATCGTTATGTTGCTCGTTGCGGTTATGGCCAGCCTGTTCAGCGGTCTGTTTTTCCTGATCCATGACGGCGGCAAAACCCGGCGCGTGGTGAATTCCCTCGCAGTCCGGGTTGCCCTGAGTGTGCTCTTGCTGGCACTGATCCTGGTCGCTCTCTGGTCCGGGAACATGACCCTGAACCCCACGCCGTAACCGCTCCGTCAGATTACATACACAAAGACAAACAGCCCCAGCCACACCACATCCACAAAGTGCCAGTACCAGGCGGCCGCCTCGAACCCGAAGTGGTTGTCTTCCGTAAAGTGCCCCTTGATGATCCGCACCAGCATGATGAACAGCATCAGGGTACCCAGCATTACGTGGGCGCCGTGGAAACCGGTGAGCATAAAGAAGGTGCTGCCATAGATACCGGATTGCAGGGTCAGGTCCAGGTCGCCATAGGCGTGGGCGTATTCATAGCCCTGCACAAACATGAACACCACCGCCAGGGCAATGGTGGCGGCCAGCCACAGCTTTACCTTGGCCCGGTTACCGGCTTTCAGGGCGTGGTGGGCGATGGTGACGGTGAACGATGAGGTCACCAGCAAAATGGTGTTGATCAGCGGCAGGCCCCAGGGCCCGATCACTTCTTTCGGGCCCTGATAAACCTGGGGGTCCGGGTTGTTGATCAGCGGCCAGCTGGCCTGAAACCCTTCCCAGAGCATGTTGGTGCTGCCCTTATCGCCTTCACCGCCAATCCAAGGCACCACAAACACCCTTACGTAGAACAGCGCCCCGAAGAAGGCGGCAAAGAACATGACTTCCGAGAAAATGAACCAGCTCATGCCCCAGCGGAACGAGCGGTCCATCTGGTCGCTGTACAGGCCGGCCCGGCTTTCGCGGATCACGCTGCCAAACCAGCCAAACAGCATGTAGGCCATGATCAGCGCGCCAATCCAGAACATGAACCAGGAACCGCCGGTGCTCTCGCCCTGATTGCCATTCACCATGATTGACGCTGCGCCATACAGGGTTACGCCCAGGCCCACGGTGGCAACGATGGGCCATTTGCTCTGTTCGGGAACGTAGTAGGTCTGGTGATCCGCCATAGCTGTCTCCGATGGCTTAGCCGTTATTGTTGGTTGTTGTTGCGCCTGCCCTGGCCGAACCGGACACCCTTGCCTGTGGGTCCTGGTCGTAGAGGGTGTAAGACAGGGTCAGCTTGGTAATGTGCTCCGGCAGCTCCGGGTCGACAATGAACACCAGGGGCATTTCCACGCTTTCCCCGGCGTCCAGGGGCTGCTGATTGAAGCAGAAACACTCGGTCTTGTGAAAATACAGGGTGCCTTCGGAGGGCGACAGGCTGGGTACCGCCTGCCCCACCATGGCATGGTCGGTGGGGTTGGCGGCGTAGAAGTTCACCGTAACCGCCTCACCCGGGTGCACCTTCACACTCCGCTGTACCGGCCGGAACTCCCAGCTCATGCCCGGGCCGTTGCTGGCCAGGAACTGCACGGTGACCGTGCGGTTCTCGTCCACCTGGTTCGACACCCCGGTTTCATAGCGCCCGCCGGTCTTGCCGTTAATGCCGGTGATTTCACAGAACACGTCGTACAAAGGCACCAGGGCAAAGCCAAAGGCAAACATGCCCACCACGCCGGCCATGCACCAGGCGATCACCCGGCTGTTACTGCGCTTGCCTTGTTGTGGTTGCTGTTCGGCCATGGTGACCTCCCGGTTATTTCACTTCCGGCGGTGTAGAGAAAGTGTGATAGGGCGCCGGCGACGGCACCGTCCATTCCAGCCCTTCAGCTCCATCCCACGGCTTGGCCGCGGCCTTTTCGCCACCGCGCACGCACTTGACGACAATGAACAGGAACAGCAGCTGGGTAACACCGAACATGAAGGCCCCGATACTGGACACCATGTTGAAGTCCGAGAACTGCAGGGCGTAGTCCGGAATCCGCCGGGGCATGCCCGCCAGCCCCAGGAAGTGCATAGGGAAGAAAGCCAGGTTCATGCCGATAAACGACAGCCAGAAGTGGGTCTTGGCCAGGGTTTCGTCGTACATGTGGCCAGTCCACTTGGGCAACCAGAAGTAAGCCGAGGCGAAGATACCGAAGATGGCACCGGGTACCAGTACATAGTGGAAGTGGGCCACCACAAAGTAGGTGTCGTGGTACTGGAAGTCCGCCGGGGCAATGGCCAGCATCAGCCCGGAGAAGCCACCGATGGTAAAGAGGATGATAAAGGCCACGGCAAACAGCATGGGTGCTTCAAAGCTCAGGGAACCCCGGAACATGGTGGTTACCCAGTTGAACACCTTCACCCCGGTGGGCACGGCAATCAGCAGGGTGGCATACATAAAGAACAGCTGCCCCGCCAGCGGGATGCCCACGGTAAACATGTGGTGCGCCCATACCAGGAAGGAGAGCAGGGCAATGGCGCCCACGGCATACACCATGGAGGCATAGCCGAACAGCGGCTTGCGGGAGAAGGCCGGTACGATATGGGAAATAGCCCCGAACGCCGGCAGGATCATGATGTACACCTCCGGGTGCCCGAAGAACCAGAACACATGCTGGAACAGCACCGGGTCACCACCGCCGGAAGCATCGAAGAAACTGGTGCCGAAGTTGATGTCCATCAGCATCATGGTGACCGCACCGGCCAGCACCGGCATGACGGCAATCAGCAGGAAGGCGGTGATCAGCCAGGTCCAGACAAACAGGGGCATTTTCATCATCTTCATGCCCGGTGCCCGCATGTTCAGGATAGTGGCAATCACGTTGATGGCACCCATGATGGAAGACACACCCATAATGTGGATGGCAAAGATGAAGAAGGTGGTACTCGGGGGCCCGTAAGTGGTGGATAGCGGAGCGTAGAAGGTCCAGCCAAAGTTGGGCGCGCCGCCCTCCATAAACAGGGTCGACACCAGGATCAGGAAGGCACAGGGCAGCAGCCAGAAACTCCAGTTATTCATCCGTGGCAGTGCCATATCCGGCGCGCCGATCATCAGCGGCAGCATCCAGTTGGCCAGCCCCACAAAGGCCGGCATCACCGCCCCGAACACCATGATCAGGCCATGCATGGTGGTCATCTGGTTGAAGAACTCCGGCTGCACAATCTGCAGGCCGGGCTGGAACAGTTCGGCCCGGATCACCATCGCCATACTGCCGCCCAGCAGGAACATGGCGAAGCTGAAGATCAGGTACATAGACCCGATGTCTTTATGGTTGGTGGTCAGCAGCCAGCGGCTGATGCCTTTGGCCGGGCCGTGGTGATGTTCCTGGCTGTGGGTATCTGCAACCGCACTCATGAAAACCCCCGTTACCGCCGTTTTTTATGGCTGGTGATTGTTGTTATCTGGCGTCGATTACTCTTGGTTCTTGTAATCAAAAATCTCTTTCGGCGTGACCATCTCGCCGGTGTTGTTACCCCAGGCATTGCGCTCGTAGGTAATCACCGCGGCCAGGTCCACCTCACTCAGCTGACCACCGAAGGCCTGCATCGCTGTGCCGGACTTACCATTCACGACGATATCGATATGCGCGGCCATGTCCTCTGTTGCGATCTGGCTGCCCTTCAGTGCCGGGAAGGCCGGCGGCATGCCAGTACCATCCGGCTGGTGACAGGAAGCACAGGCACTGGCGTAGGCCTTCTCGCCCCGCTCCATCAGCTCTTCCAGGGTCCAGTCTTTCTCGGTCAGCTGGCGCTCGGCTTCTGCGGCGGCCCGCTGTTCGGCTACCCAGGCGTTGTATTCCTCTTCCGGCACCGCCTCCACCACTACCGGCATAAAGCCGTGGTCCTTGCCGCACAGCTCGGTGCACTGGCCGCGATAGATGCCCGGCTCGTCCACGCGGGTCCAGGTTTCGTTGATAAAGCCGGGGATGGCGTCTTTCTTCACACCGAATTCCGGCACCCACCAGGAGTGAATCACATCATTGGCGGTCAGCAGGAAGCGCACTTTCTTGCCCACCGGAATCACCAGCGGGTTGTCCACTTCCAGCAGGTAGTTCTCACCCTTGGCCTGGCGGTTCTCGATCTGCTCCCTCGGGGTGGACAGGCTGGAGAAATAACCGAAATCGTCGTTGATGTACTCATAGCGCCAGCGCCACTGGTAACCGGTAACCTTGATGTCCACCTCGGACTCGCTGGTGTCGTACATCTCCACCAGGGTTGCCGTGGCAGGCACGGCCATGGCCACCAGAATGGCCAGGGGAATAATGGTCCAGAGGATTTCCACCACGGTGTTTTCGTGGAAATTGGCGGGCTTGGCACCCTGGGATTTGCGATGGGCAAAGATCGACCAGAACATGACCCCGAACACCACCACACCGATGGCCACGCAGATCCAGAGAATGGTCATGTGAAGGCTGAAAATCTGGTTGCTGGTACCGGTTACCCCCGGAGCCATATTCATGGTCCAGTCCGCCATGACTACAGCCGGTGACAACAGACCAGCGGCTAGGGCAACTGCCCGCTTGGCATGCACGCGCATACTGTGTCTCCACAGAGTGTTATTCTTGTCGGATTTTGCGTCATCCCTCTGCGGTCTGTTCCGAAGCTCGCAACAGCGGAACCACCGAGAGTGAAAGCCTGCTTACGGATACATCAAATGTCAGTGTAGACACAGATCAAAAAAAGACTAAAAAATCATTAAACCTAAAATGGATAAGCAACCCGTTTTGATAAGCAGAATTTATAAGGCCGTTGTTCGCCCTACCGATCGCCGCCTGTGGACACTGGCCTGGCCGCTGATGCTGACCAACCTCACCGTGCCCCTGCTGGGGCTGGTGGATACGGCCGTGCTTGGCCACCTGGACAGCCCGGAATACCTGGGCGCGGTTGCGGTGGGCGCCAATCTGTTCACCATCCTGTACTGGACCTTCGGCTTCATGCGCATGGGCACCACCGGCCTGGCCGCCCAGGCCTGGGGCCAGCGGGATGCCTTTGCCCAGGTGGCGCTGTTGCTGCGTTCGCTGTTGCTGGCCGTAGGCATTGGCCTGTTACTGATCCTGTTTCATCAACCGCTGATTGCGTTGGGCCTGAAGCTGATGAACCCCAGCCCGGATGTTGCGGCACTGGCTGCGGAATACGCTGCCATCAGAATCTGGAGTGCGCCGGCGGTGCTGTGCCAGTACACCCTGGTGGGCTGGTTGATTGGTACCCAGTTCCCCCGGGGGCCCATGGTGATGCTGATCATCGCCAACGGCATCAACATCGTGCTGGACGTGTTCTTCGTGACCGTTCTGGGCTGGAACAGCCGGGGCGTGGCCATGGCCACCGTAATGGCCGAATACGGGGCCACCGCCATCGGTGTAATGATCGTGCTCAAACGCATGCCGGAGGGCCAGCAGCTGACCCGGGAGCTGTTCGGTAAGGTGTCGGATTACCTGCGCATCCTGCAGGTGAACCGCTACATCATGGTGCGTACCATCGCCCTGCTGCTGTGCCTGGCCTTCTTCACCGCCCAGGGCGCCCGGCAAGGGGATATCATCCTGGCCGCCAATGCCGTGCTGATCACCTTCCTGCTGGTGATTTCCAATGCCCTGGACGGCTTTGCCAACGCCGCCGAAGCACTGATCGGTGAAGCCATTGGCAAGGGCAGCAAACGGCAGTTCAGGGTGGTATTCAACAGCGCCCTGCGGTGGTCGCTCTGGGGCGCATTGCTGCTGACCATCGGCTTTGTACTCGGGGGCCGCTGGCTGATCAGCCTGTTGACCGGCATTGAAGACGTACAAACCACCGCCTGGCAATACCTGCCCTGGCTCTGGATGTTACCGTTCGCAGCAGTGTGGAGTTACCTGCTGGATGGCGTATTTATCGGGGCTACCCGCACCCGGGAAATGCAGGACACCATGCTGTTCTCAGCGCTTGGTGTGTTTTTGCCGGTGTGGTGGCTGACGACCGGCTGGGGCAACCATGGCCTGTGGCTGGCACTGATCAGCCTGATGCTGGCCCGTGCCGGCAGTATGGGTTGGTTGTGCTGGCGCTACACCCGCCAGGATGTGTGGTTTCAGCCACGCTAGGCAGCCGGGATTTCGGTTTTCCGCAGGGGATTTTGCCGCCTGCCGGCAGCGCCATAAAAAATATTGGCTACACTGTTTTTAAACGGCAGGCAGTTCAGCTGGCCATGCCACTTGGTTGCTCCTGGAGAAGGGGAGGCGCCTTGCGACCTCATTTTGTACCTACATCGGCATCTCCTGACATGACACCACAGGCAGTCCTCGAGATTATTGACCAGGCACGTCGCCAGGAAGCCCGCTCGGGGAGCTTTCTCCGGCAGCTGAAAGACAAGGCGACCAGGCTGCCGCCATCGATCGTAATCGACGGCCAGCCTGCCACCTGCCTGTTCCAGTTTGCAGTGGAATACATTGAAATGGCGCCACGGCTGATCGAGTGCGTAGACACCTGCGCCATCGACGCCGGCACCAAGCCCCTGTTCCAGCCATTTATTGATGCCGCTATCCGCTATTTCACCCAGCCCTCGGTGCTGCTGGTCCGCTACGACGGCCTCGACGGCCTGCTGATCCGGGCTTACCTGTGCCACCGGCTGATGGAAGAAATGCACGACAACAACCGCTCGATCCGGGCCGGCGAGCTGATAGACCTGGAAGCCACCCGGGCCAACCTGCTGGCCCACGAACTGATCGGCGAACCGTTCGCCAACGAGCTGGACGATGCCATCACCGTGACCGTGTTGCAGATTGCCGGCACCCCGGATTACTACGACCTGGACCTTGACCCCTTCGTGGAGCAGTTCAACAACCGGGCTTGGGACTGGATGCGCAATTACTGGGAAAACCTGCTGGAGCGGAACCACATCCGGTTTTCCCTGGGCCCGGCCCTGTAAAACAACATCCTGACCAACAAGTCACTGAATTTCTGTGCAATAACCCTGTATCCTTCGGCCATCCATTCACTGTTCCGGAGGCTTGCCCTGTGCTTGAGAATACCGACCTTGGAAAACTGATTGTCCGGCTCACCCTCGGTGGCCTGCTGCTGTTCCACGGCATCGCCAAACTGCTTAACGGTATCGGTTTTATCGAGGCCCAGCTGGCCAGCCATAACCTGCCGGCTGTGCTGGCGTACGGTGTGTATATCGGGGAAGTGGTGGCACCACTGATGGTGATTCTGGGGTATCAGACCCGTATTGGCGCACTGATCATTGTCTTCAACATGCTGGTCGCCATTGTGCTGGTGCACAGCCACCAGCTGCTGTCGCTGGCCGGTAACGGCGGCTGGGCACTGGAACTGCAGGGATTTTTCCTGTTTACCGCGCTGGCCGTGGTGTTTATGGGGCCGGGCAAGTACAAGCTGAAAAACTGAGCCTCAGCCCCGGTCTGCCGGGGCAACAGCCTCATCACGCCACACCTCGACCCGGTTGCGGCCGTTGGTCTTGGCGGCATACAGGGCTTCGTCGGCACGGCGCACCAGCTCCTGGCTACCCGCGCCGATGGCCGGGCGCATGGTGGCCACACCCACGCTGATGGTCAGCTCCACCGGTGTACCACCCTGCCCGGAAGGGACGGGTTTGCCCGCCACGGCCTGGCGCATGCGCTCAGCCACCTGGCGGGCACCTTCGCCGTCTGTCGCCGGTAACAACACCGCAAACTCTTCCCCGCCATAGCGGGCTACCAGGTCGCTGGCGCGCAGAATCTCGCCCTGCAGGGTTGCTGCCAGCGAGACCAGGCAATCATCACCCACCAGGTGGCCAAAGCTGTCATTCACCTTTTTGAAGTGGTCGATATCCAGCATCAGCAGGCTCAGCTCCTGGTCGTGGCGCATGGCCCGGTTCCACTCGATGTCCAGCTTGTCGTCAAAGCGCCGCCGGTTGGCGACCCGGGTCAGGCCATCGGTCAGGCTCATGGAGCGTAGCTGGTCGTTTGCCTGCTCCAGCTCCTCGGTGCGCTCCCGAACCCGGGTTTCGAGCATCAGGTTGGCTTCCCGCTGGATCTCCAGGGCATGCTCCTGGGCTTCCTGCCGGCGCCGGCGCTCCAGGTTGATGCGATAGGCCAGCGCCAGTGACAACACCACCACCTCGATAGCCACACCCACCTGGGGTGCTACCTCCATGGCCCGGTTGCTGGGAATCAACCCAAGCTTGGCCAACGCCAGTAACAGGTGGGCAATCAGCAGCGGTGTCCAGGCCACCACATAGAAACCGGCCAATACCTGCCCGCGCCGCCACACCAGCACACCCACCGCCCACGCCGCTGCCGTCACGAAGGCCGCCAGGGTGCTGATCAGGGCAATGGCGTACTGATAGGAACCCAGCAATCCGTAACCGATGGCGAACAGGCAGGCCATCAGCAATACCTGGAGTAACCGGTCAGCGCCCCGGCTGTATTGCCGCACCGACAGGAATTTCATGGTGAACACCAGGGCCAGCGACAGCCCCAGGGGAACCATAACAGCGGTCAGATACTGGTTGACCACCGGCAGGTCCGGCCAGAACCACTGGAACAGCAAGCCGTTGAAATTCAGCTGAACCAGGCCGGCACTCAGCACCGTGAGGACGTACCACAGATAAGTCGGGTAGCGAACAATGGCGAACAGAAACAGGTTGTACAGGGCCAGCGCCACCACAACACCAACGAACATGGCTTGCCAGCCATAGGCAATCTGCTCGTAGGCGAGGAATTCGGCCGACGGTGTGACTTTCACCGGTATCTGGATGGAACCCTGGGTTTTCACCCGCACCCAGGCGGTCACCGGTTCGGTATTGGAAGGCACCAGGAACACGAAGGTACGATGCTCTATCGGGCGGGAACGGAACGGCAGGGTATCGCCGGTATGCCAGGTTTCAACGATATTCCCGGCCTGCTCCCAATAAACAGATACTTCATCAAGCAGGGGATAGCCTACCTGCAGCAGCCGGTTACGGGGCTCGGGCGGAACCTCGACACGCAACCAGAAGGTACCGTCACTGAACCCGAGGTTCAGTACCGTATCGGCCTCGTGGGCCTGCCAGCGCTCCTTTGGCAGGCTGCGCACTCCGTCGATACCCAGTGAACCATCCGGCACCTCCAGCCATTGGAATCCCACTGGATCTGCCTGCGCTCCACCAGCACCCAGTGCCAGGAAAAGGCACAAAATGATTTGCAGAACAGCAGCGGAAAAGCCTTTCATTCAGGTTCGGAGTCCCGGTTGGTACGGTCAGGTATACTCTTCAGTCTAACTCGAAACCGGCACCGGATCCCTTATCATTAGGGGATAGATCAGCACTACCACCCGCGAGGACAGCATGTCAGAACGAAAACGCCCTATAGAACCGGGCCGCTACCGGCATTACAAAGGCCAGGATTACGAAGTGATCGGCGTCGCCCGGCACAGCGAAACCGAGGAACCCCTGGTGGTGTACCGCTGCCTGTACGGCGACTACAGCCTGTGGGTAAGGCCCCTGGCCATGTTCCGTGAAACCGTGGAAGTGGCCGGCGAACAGGTACCGCGCTTTGCCCGGGTGGATGCTGACTGACCGTTACACAACCACTTTGACTGATGCGGTCATTTCCTGCACATTAGCGCACTTTTCGTGCCGCCGGTGCCCAAAAAGTGCCGGTAAACCCAATATTCCTACCCGGAGTCTGCCATGAATGCCGTTGTTGCCGCGGTACTGATCATGCTCGTACTGAGCCTGTGCCGCATCCACGTTGTCGTTGCCCTGATCATCGGTGCCATTTCCGGTGGCCTGGTGGCCGGAATGTCCCTTGAAGACACCATCAATGCCTTCAACTCCGGCCTCGGTGGCGGCGCAACCGTGGCGTTGTCCTACGCCACCCTGGGCGCCTTCGCGGTCGCCATCGGCAAATCCGGCCTGGCCCACGCCCTGGCCGACAAAGCCCTGGCCATGGTAGGCCGCCAGGATGAAGGCGGCGCGGCCACCGGCATCCGCTTCATGATCATCGGCCTGCTGCTGGCCGTCGCCATTTCGTCCCAGAACATCCTGCCCATCCACATCGCCTTTATTCCCCTGGTGGTGCCACCGTTGCTGTTTGTCATGGCCAAGCTGCACATGGACCGCCGGCTGGTGGCCTGTGTACTCACCTTCGGCCTGATTACCCCGTACATGTTCCTGCCGGTAGGCTTCGGTGGTATCTACCTGAATGAAATCCTGCTCGCCAACGTGGCCGACAACGGCGTAGACGCCAGCGAACTGAACGTCATGTCCGCCATGGCCCTGCCAGCCCTGGGTATGTTCATCGGCCTGCTGATCGCGGTGTTCTTCAGCTACCGGGGTGGCCGTGGCTATGACATGAAGCTCATCGAACGCACCGAGCGGGTGGATGTGAAATACAGCCCGAAAACCCTGATCATGGCGCTGGTGGCCATTGTGGTGGCGTTTGTGGTTCAGCTCTGGCTGGGCTCCATGATCCTGGGTGCGCTGGCCGGCTTTGTGCTGTTCAACATTTCCGGTGTGGTGAAGTGGAAAGAAGCCGATGACCTGTTCACCGAGGGCATGAAGATGCTGGCGATGATCGGCTTCATCATGATCGCCGCCAACGGCTTTGCCGAAGTGATGCGGGAAACCGGCGAAATCAAGAGCCTGGTAGAGGGCTCGGTTGCCGCCATCGGCGAGAACAAGGCCCTGGCCGCACTGCTGATGCTGGTGGTGGGCTTGCTGATTACCATGGGTATCGGTTCGTCGTTCTCCACCATTCCCATCATCGCCGCCCTGTACGTGCCGCTGGCCCTGCAACTGGGCTTCAGCCCCCTGGCCATCGTTGCCCTGGTCGGCACCGCCGGTGCCCTGGGTGATGCGGGTTCACCCGCCTCTGATTCGACCCTTGGGCCCACTGCCGGCCTGAATGTGGACGGCCAGCACAACCACATCTGGGATACTGTGGTGCCTACGTTCCTGCACTACAACCTGCCGTTGCTCGCCTTCGGGTGGTTGGCCGCGATGGTGCTCTGACGCCGTTTTTGGAGCTTGCCGTCCTGATCGTAGCCTGCCTGTTTGGGGGGCATATTCTTGATCGTAGCCTGCTGGTTTTGGGGGCTGCGATGGGGTGGGTCAGGTTTTTTCCCTTGGAAATGCAACTCGCTGCGCTCAGACATCCATTTCCGGCGGAAAAAAACCTGACCCACCCCCTCACGTCGTACCAATGAGGGGTACGGAAGGAAAAGAAGAAAAAAGAGAAAAAGAGAAAGGAAATGTTGAAGAAGCTGGGGAGCTAGAAGGTCTGAGAAAGAGAGACCAAGATTAGCGACTCACTGAAAAAGTAACAACCCCGCCAGATTTCTCCTGAAAAACCAGAACACTTGAAAAAGCCAAACCCTAAACAAACGATTTCCGTGCAGTTTGGCTTAGAGGGTACGGGGGTGCTTTTCTGCAGGGAAAAAGATGTCTGAGCGAAGCGAGTTGTTTTTCCCGGAAGAAAAGCACCCCCGTGGCCTCTAACCCCCCAAAACCGGCAGGCTAGGGCCAGGGCCAGACCTACTCACCAGAGCCAGAGTCGGAATCGGAGCCAGATTTAAAGAACACCACCTGTTTGACGGTATGGTCATCGGTGTTGCCCTTTTTGTTTACCCGCGTTTCGATTTCCGGGGCCTCGGGCTGGGGCTGGTCGGACAACGCATCGGTGTAGCCGCAAGCCACGCATTCGCGAACCTGGTCGCCGGCGTCGGTGGTGAACATGGTAATTTTGTCCATCTCGGCGCAGCGGGGGCACACGGCGCCGGCGATGAAGCGTTTCGGACTTGCCATAATGTTACTCCAGAAGAACACCCGGTTGCCGAATACGACAACCGAGGTGGATTGTATCAGGCAGCTTCGTCCGTGATGCCGGTTTGTTTCAGCAGGGCATCCACCTGCGGTTCGCGGCCCCGGAAGGCTTTGAACAGTTCCATGGGCTCCTGCGAGCCGCCTTTTTCCAGGATGTTGTGCAGGAAGGCCTGGCCAGTTTCCGGGTCGAAGATGCCTTTCTCTTCGAACAGGGAGAACGCATCCGCCGCCAGCACTTCCGCCCACTTGTAGCTGTAGTAGCCCGCGGCGTAACCGCCGGCGAAGATGTGGGAGAAGCCGTTGGGGAAGCGGTTAAATTCCGGCGACTGCACCACTGCGATGTCTTCGCGCACCTTGCGGTGCATGTCCAGCGGGTTGGTGGGGGCTTCGTCGGTGAATTCCGCATGCAGGCGGAAGTCGAACAGCGAGAATTCGAGCTGGCGCACCATGCCCATGCCGGACTGGAAGTTCTTGGCCGCCAGCAATTTCTGCAGCAGGTCTTCCGGCAGCAGTTCGCCGGTTTCGTGGTGGCTGGCGATCAGGGCCAGGGATTCCGGGTTCCAGCACCAGTTTTCCAGGAACTGGCTGGGCAATTCCACCGCATCCCAGGCCACGCCGTTGATGCCGGATACATCCATCACCTCCACCTGCGTGAGCATGTGGTGCAGGCCGTGGCCGAATTCGTGGAACAGGGTGGTGACTTCGTCGTGGGTCAGCAGCGACGGCTTGCCATCCACCGGCGGGGTGAAGTTACAGGTCAGGAACGCCACCGGCAGCTGCAGCTTGCCGCGCATATCGCGCCAGCGCACCCGGCAGTCGGCCATCCAGGCTCCGCCACGCTTGCCCTGACGGGCGAACAGGTCCAGGTAGAACCAGGCGATGGGCTGGCCGTTGCGGCTGATGCAGTAGGCCTTGGCGTCTTCATGCCAGGTTTCGACGTCTGCGTGCTCTTCAATCTGCACATCAAACAACTTCTCCGCCACCCGGAACAGGCCCGGCACCACCTTATCCACCGGGAACCAGGGCCGCAGGGTTTCCGGGGAGATGTCGTACTGCTTCTGGCGCAGCTTCTCGCTGTAATAGCCGATGTCCCAGGCCTGCAAGTCGTCCACGCCGTACTCGTCTTTCACAAACGCCTTCAGCTCGGCAATTTCCTTCTCCGCCTGCGGCTTGGACTTGGCCGCCAGCTGATTCAGGAACTCCAGAACCTCGTCGGTAGTCCGGGCCATCTTGGTGGCCAGGGAACGCTCCGCATAGTTATCAAAACCCAGCAGTTGGGCCAGGGCATGACGACGCTTGAGGATCTCCGCCATCACCGGCGTGTTGTCCCACGTGGCCGCATCCGGGCCCTGATCGGAGGCGCGGGTGACAAAGGCCTCGTACACCTCCCGGCGCAGTTCCCGGTTATTGCAGTAAGTCATCACCGGGTAGAAGCTCGGGAAATCCAGGGTAATCACATAACCATCCAGCTCCTTCTGCCGGGCGGCCTGCTTCGCGCCTTCAATAGCCGTCTCCGGCAGGCCGGATAACTGGTCTACATCGGTAATATGCTTGAACCAGTGCTGGGTAGCATCCAGCACGTTGTCGCTGAACTTGTTAGACAACTCCGCCAGCTCCCGGGACAGATCCGCATAACGCTTCTTCTTGTCCTCCGGAAGATCCACACCACCCAGACGGAAATCCCGCAGGATATTTTCAATGGACTTGCGCTGGGGCTCACTCAGTTCCTTGAAATCGTCCCGTGCAGCCAGCTTCTTGTAGGCCTCGCACAGGGCATCATTCTGGCTCACTTCCGTGCTGTACTCAGTCAGCTTCTCCAGGCAGTTCTTGTACACCTTGCGCAGGTCGTCGTTGTTCATCACACCATTAAGATGGGAAATCACCGACCAGGCGCTACTGAGCTTGTTCTCCAGCGCCTGCATGGGCTGGGCGAGGGTGTCCCAGGTGAGATCATCCTGCTGCGCCAGCTCCTGAATTTTCACGCGGTTTTCGCTGAGAATCTGGTCAATCGCCGTTTCCATGTGCTCGGTGCGGATGTGACCAAATTTCGGTAACAAATCATCTGTCAAAAGCGGGTTATTCATAGGTCCCCTTCTCAGCTGTCCGGGTTTAGGTTACTTTCAGGCAACTCCAATGCTTGGGGGAGTCTTTGGGAGGAGGGCTTTCCAAAAATTTGCGGAGCCATGGATGGCGGAGCAGAAACGCCACATGGGCTCAGCCGAGCGCTGATGAAGCGAAGCTTCATGCGACAGCTGAGCGACCGCAATCTGTGATTGCGGGCCGGACCCCGAAGGGGTGCCGCAGGAGCGGTTTTTGGAAAGCCCTCCTCCCAAAGACTCCTTCCCCTCAATTCGAGGCCAGTCAAAAGGTATATGTAATGGCAAATGTACGAACTCACAAGGGTACCACACCACAATTTGGCGAGCGGACCTGGGTAGACGAGAGTGCAGTAGTGATCGGAGACGTACAAATGGGCGAAGACTGCTCCGTCTGGCCCATGACCGTCATCCGCGGCGACATGCACAAAATCCGCATCGGCGACCGCTGCAGCATCCAGGACGGCTCCGTACTGCACATCACCCACGCCAGCGACTTCAACCCCGGCGGTTGGTCGCTGATCCTCGGTGACGACGTCACCGTCGGCCACAAAGCCCTGCTGCACGGCTGCACCATCGGCAGCCGCGTACTCGTCGGCATGGGCTGCACCGTCATGGATGGTGCCGTAGTAGAAGACGAAGTCATCATCGGAGCCGGCACCCTGGTACCGCCGGGCAAACGACTGGAATCCGGTTACCTGTACGTGGGCTCGCCGTGCAAGCAGGCCCGGGCGCTGAGCGAGAAGGAAAAAACGTTCTTCAAATACACTGCAGCTAACTATGTGAAACTGAAAGACGAATACCTGAACGCCTCCGAATAACGCCTCATCAGTCGTTACGCAGCTCGTCGATCACGGGGGCGGTCTCCGGCCGCACCCCACGCCATACATAAAACGATTCTGCTGCCTGCTCCACCAGCATGCCCAGCCCGTCATACACCCGGGTAGCACCGTTGTCCTGTGCCCACTGGTTGAAGGTGGTGGTCTGCAGGGAATACATCATGTCATACACCACCGTGTTGCCCCCCAGAATCGACGCCGGCACCGGCGGCAGGTCACCCTGAAGGCTGGCGCTGGTGCCGTTGATCACCAGGTCAAACGCTCCGGTTGCCTGTTCAAAGCCGCAGGCAAAGAGTTCGGTATCACCGGCTTCAGCGGCAAACAGCCGTACCAGCGCCTCGGCCTTGGCCACGGTGCGATTAGCGATGGTCAGGCTGGCGGGCGCTTCCGCCAGAACCGGCCCAAGCACGCCCCGCACGGCACCGCCGGCACCCAATACCAGGATTCGCAGGCCTTTGAGGGCCACGCCGTGGTTGCGGGTGAGGTCCCGCACCAGGCCAACACCGTCGGTGTTGTCAGCCACCAGGGCATCGTCGGCATCCAGGTACAGGGTGTTGGCGGCGCCGGCTTTTTCCGCCCGTGGTGTGCGGTGTTCTGCCTGGGTCCAGGCCTGTTCCTTGAACGGTACGGTTACGTTCAGGCCTCTGCCGCCACGCTCGAAAAAGTGCCGTACCGTACCGGAAAAGTCCTCCAGCGGTGCCTGTATCGCGGTGTACTCCACCGGCTCGCCGGTCTGGCTGGCAAACAGGCTGTGAATACGGGGGGATTTACTGTGGCTGATGGGGTTGCCCACCACCGCATAGAGTTCATTCGTCATCGCTTTGCTCCAGCCAGTTCCGTCCGGTCAGGAAATAATCCGTCAAACGCGCCTCTTCGCTGCCCGGCTCCGGCTTCCGGTCGTAGTCCCAACGCACCAGCGGCGGCAGTGACATCAGGATAGACTCGGTGCGCCCGCCGGACTGCAACCCGAACAGGGTGCCCCGGTCGTACACCAGGTTGAACTCCACATAGCGACCACGGCGGTAAAGCTGGAATTCCCGCTCCCGCTCGCCCCAGGGGGTGTCCATCCGGCGCCTGACAATCGGCTCGTAAGCCTCTATGTAACTGTCGCCCACCGCCTGCATAAAGGCAAAGTCCTGCTCGAAGTTTCCGGTGTTGTAGTCATCGAAGAACAGGCCGCCCACGCCCCGGGGCTCCTGGCGGTGCTTCAGGTAGAAATAGTCGTCGCACCACTGCCTGAACTTCGGGTACACCTCGTCGCCGAACGGCTGGCAGGCGTTACGGGCCGTCTGGTGCCAGTGCACGCAATCGTCATCAAAACCGTAGTAGGGGGTCAGGTCGTAGCCGCCGCCAAACCAGTACACCGGCTCGCCGTCTTTCGGGGTGGCAATGAAAAAGCGCACGTTAGCGTGGGAGGTCGGCACATAGGGGTTCTCCGGGTGTATCACCAGTGATACACCCATGGCCTGCCAGGGAGCACCGGCCAGGTGCGGGCGATGCGCCGTGGCAGAAGCCGGCATGGTATCGCCCATCACATGGGAAAAGTTCACCCCGCCTTTTTCGATCACACCGCCATCGGCCATCACCCGGCTGATACCACCGCCACCCTCCGGCCGGTCCCAGCTGTCACGAATGAAGGAAGCGCGGCCATCCACCGCCTCCAGCCGCTGGCAGATGCGATCCTGAAGGCTCAGAAGGTATTCTTTTACGGCCCGGGTATCCGGCTGCTGTGACATGCTTGCTCCTAACGAAACTGTTTTCCGGTAACGATATCAATAATCCGGCTGGGTTTGCGGTTGCCGCCCAGGGCGCCGGGCACGATGCGGTCGAGCTGATTGCCGAAATAGCGGCGCACCTGCCAGATGTTGCGGGCCGGCTGGCGGCCAGCCGGGTTGCAGGAAGTCGACACCAGCGGCATGCCGGTGGCCTCGCACAGGTCGCGAACCACCGGGTGGTCACTCACGCGCACGGCAATGGTGCTGTGCCGGCCGCGAACCCAGTCCGGGATCTGTTCCAGCACATCCGGCACCAGGCAGGTGATCGGCCCGGGCCAGTGTTGCTCGGCTTCCCATTGCAACACCCGGGGCAGGGGATCCAGCAGGAAGCGTACCTGCTCCACCGAGGCGGCCACCAGGATCATGCCCTTTTCCATGGGCCGCTGCTTGAGCTCCAGGATCCGCTCAACCGCGTCCTGGTTCCAGGGATCGCAGCCCAGGCCCCAGACTGCTTCGGTAGGGTAGGCAATCACGCCGCCGGCCAGCACGGTGCGCCGGGCACAGTGTAATTGCCAGGGGTTCAGGGAAGACTTCGCCGCCATAGTGAAACCGGTCAATCCACACAGATTATGGGTGATGATGCACCGGTCAGCCGGCCCTCAGGTAGCCTCCCGGAGCCGAATGGGCCAGCCCTTCCAGTTCCAGTAACAACAGGGACTGCATCAGCTGGTCCGCTGGCAGGCCGGTGAGCTGGCCCAGTGCATCGGTAGATTGCGGATCATACCCCAAAGCCTCGAACACCGCGATTTCCCGGCTATCCAAACCGGCCAGCACCGGCCCTTTATCCACAGCCTCCCCAGCCTCCGGTTGCGCCTGCATGGACCACCAGGTGCCCAGCTCCTCCAGGATGTCATCAGCGGTTTCCACCAGCCGGGCCCCCTGTTTGATCAACTGGTGGCAGCCCCGGGCTACCGGGCTGTGCACCGAACCGGGAATGGCGAACACTTCCCGGCCCTGTTCCAGCGCGGTACGGGCCGTAATCAGCGAACCGCTCTTCAGGCTGGCCTCCACCACCAGCACACCCCGGCTAAGGCCACTGATAATCCGGTTACGCTGGGGGAAGTAAGCGGCCCGGGCCTGGGTGCCGGGCGGGTATTCCGAGGCAATCAGGCCGTTTTCGGTAATCCGGTGTGCCAGCTGCCGGTGCTGGGCGGGATACAGCCGGTCGAGCCCGCAACCCACCACGGCCACGGTCGGGTGGCCGGCATCCAGGGCACCCGCGTGGGCAGCACCATCAATCCCCAAGGCCAGGCCGCTGGTCACCAGCAAACCCCGCCGGCCCAGCTCGGCAGCGAACTTCCGGGCATGGTCCAGGCCCGTACGGGTGGCATTTCGACTGCCCACCACGCCGATCTGGTCCTGCAGCAACAAGCCGGTATCGCCCAGTGCGTATAGCAGCATGGGCGCATCGTGTATCTGGCGCAGGGCTTCCGGGAAGTGGTCATGGTGCTGGCCGATCAGCCGGATACCGTGCTGCCGGCATTGCGACCGGATTTTCATCAGTTCCGCCAGCACCGGGTGGGACAGGTCTTCGGCTTGCCAGCCATGGATCGCCGACATGGTTTCAGCCGACAGCCCCAGCGCTTTCAGGGTGGCCGGGTTCATCGACAAGACATCGGTCAGGCAGTCGGCATTGGCCAGTACCCGCTCGCGGGCGCGGGTGGCAAAGCGGGGTAACAGGGAAAGCAGCAGCCACTGGTTGTCCAGAGACCGGTCAAGATTCGATACAGACATTTTTTCATCCTTGAAAACAACAATGGCCGGACACTCCGGTCCGGCCATTTTACCTCAGCACACAGGCCTGATCAGGCCCGGGCTCAGGGGTTAACTACCTTGTCGCCCACCGCCAGCGGGCGGGTCGCCTTGAGAATCAGGCCGTAGCTCATCTTCTCGTAGGTCTGGAACACCATCAGCAGGCCAGCACGCTCGGACGGAAGCTCGATGGTTTCATTAGTAACCGGGTCACGCACCAGGTTGCCACTCTTGAGAATGGCCATCACGTTGCCAGGCTTCAGGCCTTCACGCTCACCACGGTTGATCGCTACCACGTTGTACTGGCCAATCTGGTTTACACCACCGTCTACCGAGATCATCACGCCTTCGATGTCCTGATCCGGAGAACTGGGCACAAAGTTGGTGGTCAGGCGACGGTCTTCGCTCACCAGCAGGCGGTCGCCAATGCGCACTTCCTCGCTGGACTTGTTCAGGTTAACCGTCAGGACGTCACCGTCCTCAGCCGCAACGGTACCACGGGCAATGCTGCGGGCTTCCAGGCCCAGGAATTCGCCGGTTTCCGGGTCACGGAACTCCTTGCTGCGGCGGAACACACCCACGCGGTCTGCGGGCTTCTCGCCACGGGCGTAGATCTTGTCGCCGGCACCGGTAATGATGCGGCTGTCTTCACCTTCCAGCACGTAGGGCGCGCTGTTGAGTTCTTCCGGCGACACAATGCGGGTATCGGTCAGGAAGCTGGCAATGGCGTCCAGCGGGATGGCAGGAATGGGAGTATCGATGGCTTCAGAGCGCACCTGGGGCGACAGCTTCACCACATCGCTGGTGGCTACCTTGGTGATGCGTGGCTTGCCGTCGATATACACCAGTGCCAGGCGATCGCCCGGGTAGATCAGATGAGGGTTGGCAACCTGCGGGTTCACATGCCAGATTTCCGGCCAGTACCAGGGGTTATTCAGAAATCGCCCTGAAATGTCCCAAAGGGTATCCCCTTTAACGACAGTGTAACGCTCAGGATGATCAGCCCTGAACTCGGGTTCTGCATGGGCCCAGGAGGTAAACAGCAGCGCCGTGGCTGCCAGAGCGTACAACAGTTTCCTCATTGTCTGTATCCTTGATCGCGTGCCTAGAATCTATACGTTAGGTAATGCCGCTGCGGTAGGCCGGCAGCTTATTACGTTGTTATTCCCGTTACTATAGAAGAAGTCTGGCGATTTGTGATGTTATCTTTTGTTCTTCCAGTGAATTCTTTGGTTTCCCTGAAAGATTTTAGCTATCGACTGATCAGTTTGTACTCAATCGGTAATTTATCGGATAATACAGGCCAAGACGTTACTTCATGATAGGTTCATGAAGAAATTTTGCGCAGACCGCTGTCGCATTTCAGAGAAGCCAAGGCACTATGATTCTAGAAATTCTTGAGTATCCGGATCCCCGTCTTCGCACCATCGCCAAGCCGGTGAATGAGGTGACCGACGAAATCCGCACCCTGATCGACGATATGTTCGAGACCATGTACGATGCCCGCGGCATCGGCCTGGCGGCTACCCAGGTAGACGTACACAAGCAGATCATCGTGATGGACCTGTCCGAAGACAAGAGCGAGCCCCGGGTATTCATCAACCCGAAGGTGGAAGTGCTGGACGGAGACCTGGAAGCCATGCAGGAAGGCTGCCTGTCGGTACCAGGCTTCTACGAAGACGTGAAGCGTATCGAACACTGCCGGATTACCGCCAAAGACCGTAACGGCGAAGAGTTCGTCCTTGAAGCCGAAGGCCTGCTGGCCGTGTGTATCCAGCATGAAATGGACCACCTGAACGGCAAACTGTTTGTGGATTACCTCAGCTCGCTCAAGCGCAACCGCATTCGCAAGAAGCTGGAAAAGCTGCACAAGCAGAGCGCCTGAGACAATGGCTGAAGCATCGCCAGCGCAGAACTGAATTCAGACCGGGTTACGACCCGGTTTTTTCGTATCAACGACACAGAGAAGCAACCACCGTGCGCATTGTTTTTGCCGGAACACCGGATTTTGCCGCCATAGCCCTGAAGGCCCTGCTGGAAGCCGGCCATAATGTGGTGGGCGTATACAGCCAGCCCGACCGCCCTGCTGGCCGTGGCCGCAAACTCATGCCCAGCCCGGTCAAACAGGTGGCGCTGGATGCCGGCATTCCCGTGTTCCAGCCGGTCAGCCTGAAGCCCGAAGAGGCCCAACAGGAGCTGGCGGCACTGCAACCGGATGTGATGATCGTCGCCGCCTATGGCCTGATCCTGCCCAAAGCCGTGCTGGAGATCCCGACCCACGGTTGCCTGAACATCCACGCCTCCCTGTTGCCGCGCTGGCGCGGTGCCGCTCCGATCCAGCGGGCCATTGCCGCCGGCGATGCCGAAACCGGTATTACCATCATGCAGATGGATGAAGGCCTGGACACCGGTGCCATGCTGCTGAAAGTGAGCACTCCGATAAACGCCGACGACACCGGCGGCAGCCTGCACGACCGACTTGCCGGCATGGGCGGCGAAGCCATCGTGGACGCACTGGCCCGGCTGGCACAAGGGGAGCTGACCGGTGAGCCCCAGAACGATGCCGACGCCAACTACGCCCACAAGCTGTCCAAGGAAGAAGGCCACATCGACTGGAGCCGCAGCGCCACCGACATCGAACGACTGATCCGCGCCTTCAACCCCTGGCCCGGCACCTTTACCGACCTGGGCGAACAACGCATCCGCATTCACCGGGCATCTGCGCTGGAGCAGGGCAGCGGCAAAGCCCCCGGCACGGTACTGAGCCGGGAGCGGGATAGCGTTGAGGTGGCCTGCGGCACCGGCAGCCTGAAAATCACCTCGGTCCAGATGCCGGGCAGCAAGGCCCAGAGCATCAACGACCTGATCAACGGCGGCAAGCAAGTACTGTTGCCCGGCCAGGAGCTGAACTGACCATGGCCTACCAGCCCCTGCCGTTTCGTGCCGTCGCCGCCAACGTGTTGCTGGCGGTAGAAAACGGCCAGTCATTAACCCAATGCCTGCCGCCGGCCCTGAACCAGTTGCCGCCGGAACAACGGCCCCAGCTGCAAGCCATCTGCTATGGCACCTGCCGCTGGTTTCACCGGCTTGACGGCGAGCTGAACCAGCGCCTGAAAAAGCCCCTGCGCAAACCGGACCGGGTGATTCACCACCTGATGCTGGTGGCCCTGTTCCAGCTGAGATTCAGCGAACAAGCCACCTACGCGGTGTTGAACGAAACCGTGGAAGCCTGCCGGGCGCTGGACAAGCCGCACCTGACCGGACTGGTCAACGGCGTACTGCGGGCGGCCGAAAGGGAAGGGGCGCCGGAGCCGAACGACGACAGCAGCCGCTACAGCCACCCGGTGTGGATGGTGGAAAAGCTGCGCCACAACTGGCCGGAAGACTGGCAGGCCATTCTGGACGCCAACAACACCCAGGCCCCCATGACCCTGCGGGTCAATGCCCTGCGTTTCCGCCGTGAGGAATACCTGGATTTGCTGGCCGAGGCCGGTATCGAGGCCAAGCCAACCCGTTTTGCGCCCCACGGCATTCAGCTGGAACGCCCGGTACCGGTCGAGCGCCTGCCCTGGTTCGAAGATGGTGGTGCCAGCGTTCAGGACGAAGCCGCCCAGCTGTGCACCACCATGCTGGACCTGCAACCCGGCCAGCGGGTACTGGATGCCTGCGCCGCTCCCGGCGGCAAGACCTGCGCCATCCTGGAAGCCTGTGGCGAACTGGATGAAGTGGTCGCCATCGACGAATCCGCCGAGCGCCTGCCCCGGGTCCAGGAAAACCTCGACCGGCTCGACCTGCACGCTACCCTGACCCAGGCCGATGCCGCCGATATCGACAGCTGGTGGGACGGCACCCCGTTCGACCGCATCCTGCTGGACGTACCCTGCAGCGCCACCGGCGTGATCCGCCGGCACCCGGACATCAAACTGCTGCGCCGGGAGTCCGACATTGTGCCCCTGGCCAGCATCCAGCTTGGCCTGCTCGACGCCATGTGGTCTATCCTGAAACCGGGTGGTCGGCTGGTGTATGCCACCTGCTCGGTGTTTCCCCAGGAGAACCACCGTATAATCCAGCGATTCCTCAAGCAGCGGGAACAGGCAACGCTGGTTCAGATCAATGCCGACTGGGGCCGCGACATGGACACCGGGCGCCAGCTGCTACCAGACCCGGACAGCCACGACGGCTTTTTCTATGCCGTGCTGGAGAAACCTGACGCATGAAAATCCTGATTCTCGGCGCCGGCCAGGTGGGCGGCACCCTCGCTGAAAACCTGGCCAACGAAGCCAACGACATCACCGTGGTGGACAACGACAGCGTGCGCCTGCGGGAACTGCAGGACCGGCTGGATATCCGCACCATGCACGGCCGGGCCTCGTACCCCACCATCCTGAAAGATGCCGGCGCCGAAGACGCCGACATGGTGATTGCGGTGACCAACAGCGATGAAACCAACATGGTGGCCTGCCAGGTCACCAAGCTGCTGTACAAAACCCCCACCACCATCTGCCGCGTGCGCGCCGGGGCGTATCTGGGCAAGCAGGAACTGTTCTATAACAAGGACACGGAGAAAGAGCTGGACCGTTTGCGGGGCTTCCCGATTGATGTACTGATCAGCCCGGAACACCTGGTGACCCAGCACATTACCCGGCTGATCGAATATCCCGGCACCCTGCAGGTACTGGAATTCTCAAAGGGCCAGGCAAGGCTGGTAGCCATTCGGGCGACCCAGGGTGGCCCGCTGGTCGGGCGGGAGCTGTCTTACCTGCGCACCCACATGCCCAAGATCGACACCCGGGTAGCGGCCATCTTCCGCAAAGACCGCGCCATCATGCCCCAGGGCGACACGGTGATCGAAGACGGCGACGAGGTGTTCTTCATTGCCGCCGCCGACCACATCCGCTCGGTGATGAGCGAACTGCAGCCGCTGTCCAAACCCTACAAGCGCATCTTTATCTGTGGTGGCGGCAACATCGGCTACCGCCTGGCCAACACCCTGGAAAGCCGCTACCAGGTCAAGATCCTGGAGCGGGACCACGAGCGCTGTGTGATGCTGTCCGAGCGCCTGCAGAAAACCGTGGTGCTGGAAGGCAATGCCGCCAACAAGGACATCCTGCTGGAGGAAAACATCGAAAGCACCGATGTATTCTGTGCCGTTACCAACGACGACGAAGCCAACATCATGGCGTCGTTGCTGGCCAAGCGCTTGGGTGCCCGCAAGGTACTGACCCTGATCAACAACCCGGACTACGTAGACCTGATCCAGGGCGGCGACATCGACGTGGCGATTTCTCCCCAGCAGACCACCATCGGCAGCCTGCTCACCCACGTGCGCCGTGGCGACGTAGTAAATGTTCACTCACTGCGCCGGGGCGCGGCCGAGGCCATCGAAGCGATTGCCCATGGCGATCACCGGTCCTCCAAGGTGGTGGGCAAGCGGCTGGATGAAATCCACCTGCCGCCGGGCACCACCATCGGGGCCATCGTGCGCCATAACGAAGTGCTGATCGCCCACGACCACCTGCGGGTGCAGCCGGACGACCACGTGATCCTGTTCCTGGTGGACAAATCCCGCATCCGGGATGTCGAAAAACTGTTCCAGGTGGGCCTCACCTTCTTCTGATTGACCCCAGACAAAACAACACCCTGGCTGGCACTTAGAAATGCAGCGCCAGCCAGCGTATAATGCGCGTTTTCATTTTTCGGAGTGCTCCGCAAAGCGGGGCGCCACACACAGACTGACCAGCAGGCAAACGTCGTGACAGACAAGGCAACCAACAACTCCGCGCCGGATATCAAGACCTTCCAGGGTCTGATCCTGGCATTGCAGAATTTCTGGGCGCAGCACGGCTGCGTGGTTCTCCAGCCCCTCGACATGGAAGTGGGCGCCGGTACTTTCCACCCGGCCACTTTCCTGCGCTCCATCGGCCCGGAAACCTGGAACTCCGCCTACGTTCAGCCCAGCCGCCGCCCGACCGACGGCCGCTACGGCGAAAACCCGAACCGCCTGCAGCATTACTACCAGTTCCAGGTAGTGCTTAAGCCGTCACCGGACAACATCCAGGAGCTGTACCTGGACTCCCTGCGTGCCCTGGGCCTGGACCCGCTGGTGCACGACATCCGCTTTGTCGAAGACAACTGGGAATCCCCGACCCTGGGCGCCTGGGGCCTGGGCTGGGAAATCTGGCTGAACGGCATGGAAGTCACCCAGTTCACCTACTTCCAGCAGGTGGGCGGTCTGGAATGCTATCCGGTCACCGGCGAGCTGACCTACGGCCTTGAGCGCATCGCCATGTACATCCAGGGCGTGGACAGCGTGTACGACCTGGTCTGGACCAACGGCCCGGATGGCGTGGTCACCTACGGCGACGTGTTCCACCAGCAAGAGGTGGAGATGTCCACCTACAACTTCGAACACGCCGACACCGAGTTCCTGTTCCACAGCTTCGATGTGTACGAGCGGGAAAGCGCCCGCCTGATCGAAGCCGGCCTGCCGCTGCCCGCCTACGAGCAGGTACTCAAGGCCTCCCACACTTTCAACCTGCTGGATGCCCGCCACGCCATTTCCGTGACCGAGCGCCAGCGTTTCATCCTGCGTGTACGCACCCTGGCACGTTCAGTCGCCCAGGCCTACTTCGAAAGCCGCCGCAAGCTGGGCTTCCCGCTGGCTCCAGAGCATCTCCGCAAGGAAGTACTGGCTGCCGCTGAAGCCGCCGACGCCAAGGCCAGCAAGAAGGGCAAGAAAGCCAACAAGGCACCGCAGGAACAGGGGAACGCATAATCATGGCAACACAGGATTTTCTGGTCGAACTGGGTACCGAGGAACTGCCTCCGAAAGCCCTCAAGCCACTGTCTGACGCCTTCACCCAGGGCATTGTCAAAGGCCTGGAAGAAGCCGGCGTAGAATTCGGTGCCGTGGAAAGCTTCGCGGCCCCCCGCCGCCTGGCCGTGCGCATCCGTAACCTGGCCGATGCCCAGCCCGACAAGGCGGTCGAAAAGCGCGGCCCGGCCGTAAAAGCCGCCTTCGACGACTCCGGCAACCCCACCCGGGCCCTGACCGGTTTTGCCACCTCCCTGGGCATTACCCCGGACCAGCTCGACACCCTGGAAACCGACAAGGGCGCCTGGCTGGTGTACCGCACCGTCGAAAAGGGCAAGCCCACCGTCGAACTGATGCCCGAGCTGGTGGAGAAATCCCTGGCCGCACTGCCCATTCCCAAGCGCATGCGCTGGGGTGCCGGCAAAACCGAATTCGTACGCCCGGTGCACTGGCTGGTGCAGCTTTACGGCAACACCGTGATTGAAACGCCGGTGATGAACCTGAAGCCCGGCAACAAAACCCGCGGCCACCGGTTCCACTGCCCGAAAGAGCTGATTGTGCCGACCCCAGCCGACTACGAAGTGGTGCTGAAGCAGGAAGGCTACGTACTGGCGGACTTCGCCGAGCGCCGCGAGCAGATCCGTGCCGGTGTCAACGCCCTGGCCGAGAAAGAAGCCAACGGCAAGGCCGTGATCGACGAAGACCTGCTGGACGAGGTTACCGCCCTGAACGAATGGCCGGTGCCGCTGATGGGCCGCTTCGAAGACCGCTTCCTGGAAGTGCCGGCCGAAGCGCTGATCTCTTCCATGAAGGAGCACCAGAAGTACTTCCACGTGGTGGATGCCAGCGACAACATGCTGCCGCTGTTCATCACCGTGGCCAACCTGGAAAGTAAAGATCCTTCACAGGTGATCTCCGGTAACGAGAAAGTGATCCGCCCGCGCCTCTCGGATGCCGCCTTCTTTTACGAGACCGACCGCAAGACCAGGCTGGAAGACCGCATCGAGGCCCTCAAGCCCATCGTGTTCCAGGACAAGCTCGGCAGCATTTACGACAAATCCGTGCGGGTAGCGGCGCTGGCGAAGAAGATCGCCGAGGCCATCAACAGCGACCCGGCCCTGGCCGAACGCGCCGCCATGCTGGCCAAGACCGACCTGGTGACCGAAATGGTGCTGGAGTTCACCGACCTTCAGGGCATCATGGGCCAGTACTACGCTGCCAATGACGGTGAGCACGAAGACGTCGCCAAGGCCCTGAACGAGCAGTACATGCCGCGCTTCGCCGGCGACGACCTGCCCACTACCCTGACCGGTTGTGCGGTGGCCATCGCTGACCGTATCGACTCGCTGGTAGGCCTGTTCGGCATCAACCAGCCGCCGTCCGGCACCCGTGACCCGTTCGCCCTGCGCCGGGCTTCCCTGGGTGTGCTGCGCATCATCATCGAGCGCCAGCTGCCACTGGACCTGCAGACCGTATGCGAGTGGGCCGAGCAGAACTTCACCGTGCTGACCGAGAACAACACCGCCAGCACCGTAGTGGACTACATGCTTGACCGCTTCCGCGCCCATTACGACGAGCAGGGCATTGGCGCTGAAGTGTACCTGGCCGTACATGCCCGCCGCCCGACCCGCCCGCTGGACTTCGACCGCCGGGTAAAAGCGGTGGAAGCCTTCCGCCAGCTGCCGGAGGCCCAGGCCCTGGCCGGTGCCAACAAGCGGGTGTCCAACATCCTCACCAAGCAGGGTGGCGACAGCATCGGCGAGGCTGTGGATAACTCACTGCTGCAGGATGCAGCCGAGAAGACCCTGGCCGCCAGGGTAGAAGAGCAGGCGCAGAAAGTATTGCCGCTGTTCGAGCAGGGCGACTACGCCAGCGCGCTGACCTCCCTGGCCAGCCTGCGCGAGCCGGTAGACACCTTCTTTGACGAAGTCATGGTGATGGCAGACGACGAGGCCGTGCGCAACAACCGCCTGGCCCTGCTTAACCGCCTGCGCAACCTGTTCCTGCGGGTAGCCGACATCTCCCTGCTGCCAACCGCAGGCTGAAGGGCGGCTCCGCAGTTGTACGGATAATTTTCCCCAAGGATGGGGGTAGTAAAACGGCCGGCAATCCGTATAATACCGGCCGTTGATCGGCGTGTAGCGCAGCTTGGTAGCGCACTTCGTTCGGGACGAAGGGGTCGGAGGTTCGAATCCTCTCACGCCGACCATTTTCCCTCCTTTTTGTATTTCCAAAGATTGATTCCTTACGGGCTCCACCGCCCGAAGCTCCTGAATTTCTGTATCCTTGATAAGTCTGCTAATGTTCTGCCGTAAGACTGTCGCGGAGGGATACATTGAACAAGGCAACGGAATTCAAGTCCGGCAACTTTTCGTTTTTGTCAGAACACGATGCCTTATTCGTGGAACTGGCCGAATCCGCCGAGCGTGCCTTCGCCAGTGACCCGAACACCACCCTGATCAAACTCCGCCAGCTGGGTGAAGCCCTGGCCCAACACCTGGCCGCGCAGTCCGGTATCGAGTTCGACGAACAAACCAGCCAGTCCGAACTGCTGTACCGCCTGAACCGGGAATTGCGACTAGAACCGCAGATCAAAGAACTGTTTCATATCCTGCGGATTGAAGGCAACAAAGCCACTCACCAGTTCCGCACCCAGCACAAAGAAGCCATGGATGGGCTGAAAGTGGCGCGGGCCCTGGCCATCTGGTTTCACCGCTCCTTTGGCAAAGCCGGTGCCAGCTTCAAGTCCGGCCCCTTTGTACCGCCCGCCGACCCCAGCGCCCAGTTACGCCAGCTTCAGAGCGACATCGAAAAGCTCCGCCACGATCTGCAACACGCCAACATGGCGCTGGACAGCAGCCAGCAGCTCAGCCAGCTGATTGAGAAAGAAAAAGCCGAATACGAAGCCCTGGCGCTCGCCATGGATGAAGAATCCCGCGCTTTGGCGGAACAGGCCCGCCAGCACGAACAAGCCCTGAGCCAACAACAACAAGCCTACGAGCAAAAGATCAAAGCGCTGCAACAACAGCTCACGGAGCAGGGCGAACAAACCGTTAATCAGCAGCGCCAGCAGGTAGCCAAACAGACCAAAGCCGCTACCGACACCCTGGTACTGAACGAAGAACTCACCCGCATCCTCATCGACCAACAACTGCAGGACGCGGGCTGGGAAGCCGACAGCCAGGACATCACCTTCCAGAAAGGCGCCCGCCCGGAGAAAGGCACCTATCGCGCGATTGCCGAATGGCCCACCAATCACAATGGCGAGAAGGGCCGGGCCGATTACGTGCTATTTGCAGGCCTTACGCCCATCGCAGTGGTAGAGGCCAAGAAAGAGAACACCAACGTCGCCGGCAAAATCCGCCAGGCCGAACGTTACAGCAAAGGCTTCAAGGTAGACGCACCCTTAGTCGGCGCCTGGGAATTGATGGGCCGCACCATCGCCTGGCCCGCCGATGAAAGCGGCCATTACCACGTACCCTTCGTGTATTCCTGCAACGGTCGACCCTATATTCCGCAACTGGCGGAACAGTCCGGCACCTGGTTCCGGGATGTGCGCGAGCCCAGCAACCTGCGCCGGGCACTGCCGCTGTTCCACACCCCCGGCGGCCTGCTGGATTTGCTGGAAAGGGACAAGGAAAACGCCGAGAAGTTGTTAAAAGACGAACCCTTCGGCTACCTGAAACTGCGGGATTACCAGCAGAACGCCATTGTCGCCACCGAACACGCCCTGGCCCGTGGCGTTCGCACCGCGCTGCTGGCCATGGCCACCGGCACCGGTAAAACCCGCACCATCATCGGGCTGATGTACCGTTTCCTGAAAGCCGAACGCTTCCACCGCATCCTGTTCCTGGTGGACCGCACCGCACTGGGCCAGCAGGCCATCGACGCCTTCAACGAAGCACCACTGGAGCAGAACCACACCCTCAGCAAGATCTACAACGTGGCCGAGCTGGGCGACATGGCCGCCGAAGCGGAAACCCGCATCCAGGTGGCCACCGTGCAGGCCATGGTCAAACGCATCTTCATGAGCGACAACCCGCCGCCCATCGACCAGTTCGACTGCATCATCATCGACGAAGCCCACCGGGGTTACACCCTGGACCAGGAAATGACCGAAGGCGAACTGGCCCTGCGGGACACCAGCCAGTACCTGTCCAGCTACCGCCGGGTACTGGATTACTTCGATGCGGTGAAAATCGGCCTGACCGCCACCCCGGCCAAGCACACCAGCGAAATCTTCGGCAAACCCGTGTACACATACTCCTACCGGGAAGCCGTGGCGGACGACTGGCTGATCGACCACGAACCACCCATCCGCTACGAAACCCTGCTCAGCCAGAACGGCATTACCTTCGAGAAGGGCAAGCCGGTGGAAGTCATCAACACCCTGACCGGTGAAGTGGACACCACCGAACTGGAAGACGAACTCACCTTCGAGGTGGACACCTTCAACCGCCGGGTGATCAACGAGAACTTCAACCGGGTGATCTGCGAACAGTTGGTGCAGGAACTGGACCCGTTCGGCGACGAGAAAACCATGATTTTCTGCGCCACCGACCTGCATGCGGATATGGTGAAACGCCTGCTGGACGATGCCTTCAAGGATCTCTACAACGGCCGCTACAACGAAGCCGCCGTGGCCAAGATCACCGGCCAGAGCGACAAGGTGGACCAGCTCATCCGCCGCTACAAAAACGAGCGTTATCCCAACATCGCCATCACCGTGGACCTGCTCACCACCGGCATCGACGTACCGCGTATCTGCAACCTGGTATTCATGCGCCGGATACGTTCACGCATCCTGTACGAACAGATGATCGGCCGCGCCACCCGCCGCTGCGACGAGATCGGCAAGACCGTGTTCCGCATCTACGACCCGGTGGACATCTACGCCGCCCTGCAGGATGTGAACACCATGAAGCCCCTGGTTAAAGACCCCAACATCACCCTGGAGCAACTGGTGGGCGAGCTTGCCGACGACGAGCACCTGGAAAAAGCCCTGAACAGCCCCGGTGAACAAGCCGGTGAAAGCCACGCCGATGTGGTGCTCAGCCAGCTCAGCCAGAAACTCATGCGGGTGCTGCGCAAGGCCGACAACAAAGCTGAAAACCGCCCGGCACTGAAACGGAAACTGGACGAACTGCACCAGAGCTGGGGCGTGGAACCCAAATCCCTGCACCAGCACCTGCATAAACTCGGCCCACGGCAGGCCTCGGAATTCATCAAACAACACAGCGGCCTGCTGAACCAGCTTGCCGAGGTGAAGTCCCTGGTGGGCAGCGAATACATGCCGCTGATCTCCGATCACGACGACGAAATCCGAGAACGTATCCAGACCTACGGCGAACACGACAAGCCGGAAGACTACCTGGACAGCTTCAACGAGTTCATCAAACAACAACTCAACCAGTCCGCCGCGCTGGCCGTGGTGGTCAACAAACCCCGGAACCTCACCCGCGAACAGCTACGGGAAGTAAAACTGCTGCTGGACAACCACGGCTACTCCGAAGCCCGCCTGCAAAGCGCCGTGCGCAACCAGACCAACAAAGACATCGCCGCCAGCATCATCGGCTACATCCGCCGCGCCGCCCTGGGCGAGCCGCTGATTCCGTTCGAACAGCGGGTAGCGGAAGCCATGGACCGAATCTACACCCAGCACAGCTGGACCCCAAACCAGCGCAAATGGCTGGAACGCCTGGCCAAGCAACTAGTGCACGAAGTCATCATCGACCGGGAGTTTGTGAACCATCGCTTTGCCGATGACGGCGGAGCCAGGCAGATGGACAAGGTGCTGGGGCAACAGCTGGATACCGTGCTGGAGGAATTGAATGAGGCGATGTGGCCGGAGCGCGCCTGATTCAACCATGTTTACCTGATCGACATAGATCCAATCTTTGTCGATTTTTTCGCCTTTTTTCGACATAGCCCGAATGACATGCATAGAAAACCGGCTTTTCTTAACATGTCGCCCGTAACGTGCAAAGATTTCCGCATTTTTTATACATGAGGCGCTGACCAAGACGGCGCGCCCGGCAAAGGATCACCCATGACCAACAACGACATCGTCCAGAAACTCTGGAACCTCTGCGACGTTCTGCGGGACGACGGCATCAACTACTCGGACTACGTCACCGAACTGGTGCTGCTGCTGTTTATCAAAATGGTGCACGAGAACACCGAAGCCGGCACCCTGAAAAAACACCCGCTGCCGGAAGGCTGCCGCTGGACCGATCTTAACGGCAAATCCGGCATCAACCTGCTGAACGACTACAAGCGCATCCTGCTCAGTCTGTCCACCGGCAAGGATGGCGACGGCACGCTGGTACACGACGACCCGCTGATCAGCGCCATCTACGCCGATGCCCAGACCCGCCTGCGGGAGCCGCGCCATCTGGAACAGATGATCAAAACCCTGGATCAGATCGACTGGTTCAGCGCCCAGAAAGACGGCCTGGGCGACCTGTACGAAGGCCTTCTGGAAAAGAACGCCAACGAAACCAAATCCGGTGCCGGCCAGTACTTCACGCCCCGCGCCCTGATCAACACCATGGTGCGCTGCCTGAAACCGCAACCGGGCGAACGCATCCAGGACCCGGCCGCGGGCACGGCAGGGTTTCTGATTGCCGCCCACGAATACATCAAAGGCCAGACCGACGACCTGTACGACCTGACCACCGAACAGAAAGCCTTTCAGACCACCAAGGCCTACGTGGGCATCGAACTGGTGCCCGGCACCCGCCGCCTGGCCCTGATGAACTGCCTGCTGCACGGCATGGAAGGGGATGCCGAAGGCGTGGTGCACCTGGGCAACGCCCTGGGCCAGACCGGTGCCGGGCTGGAAAAGGCCGATGTGATCCTCGCCAACCCGCCCTTCGGCACCAGCAAAGGCGGCGACGCCAGCATCACCCGGGACGACCTCACCTACAAAACCAGCAACAAACAGCTGGCCTTTTTGCAGCACATCTACCGCAACCTCAAACCCGGTGGCCGCGCCGCCGTGGTGCTGCCGGACAACGTGCTGTTCGAAGCCGGCGTCGGCACCGACGTGCGCCGGGACCTGATGAACAAGTGCAACCTGCACACCATCCTGCGCCTGCCCACCGGCATCTTCTACGCCCAGGGCGTGAAAACCAACGTGCTGTTCTTCACCAAAGGCAGCGCGGTGGACAAGTACCAGGAAGAAAACTGCACCGAGAACGCCTGGGTCTACGACCTGCGCACCAACATGCCCAGCTTCGGCAAACGCACGCCCTTTGGTGACCAGCACCTGAAGCCGTTTGAAGCTGTTTATGGCGATAGCCCCAACGGCGACAGCGAGCGCAAGGAGGGCGAATACAGCTTCCATTCCGAAGACATCGAACTGCCGGAACACAGCGACGAAAACGAAGGCATCGCCCCCCGCCTGGCCCACAGCCGCTGGCGCAGCTTCAGCCGCCAGTGGATTGCCGAACACAAAGGTGACTCGCTGGACATTTCCTGGCTGAAAGATAGTGACAGTGTGGATGCCGCCAATCTGCCAGAGCCGAGTGTGTTGGCGGGTGAGGCGATGGGGGAGCTGGTGCAGGCGCTGGGCGAGTTGGATGCATTGATGCGGGAATTGGGGGCTGAGGAGGAGGCTGATGGGGCTGGGGTTTTGCTAAAAGAAGTACTAGGTGAGGTGGGCTCATGAAAGAACCAGAATCTTCCTCGAGCTCTTGGGTCACCGTTACGCTGGGTGACCTGAGTGAAGTGAAAAGTGGAGTAGGCTTTCCCAAAAAATACCAGGGCCAAAGCTCCGGTGATTATCCTGTTTACAAAGTGGGGGATGTCTCTCGAGCCGTAACCCTAAGCCAAGGACTACTCAACTCAGCCAACCACTATGTGACGACGGAAGAGGCAGGGGCACTGAAGGGGGTAATTTTTCGCACCGGGTCAACTCTGTTCGCAAAGATTGGGGAAGCGGTTAAGTTAAATCGTCGAGCCTTCGTCATGCGTCCTGGCCTCGCAGATAACAATGTCATGGCCGTTGTTCCGCATTTAAACGAATCGGATAGATATCTGTACTATTTTCTCCGCACGGTTGATCTCTCTGATGTCTCACGATCGACAACCGTGCCATCAGTAAGGAAAGGCGACATAGAGGACTTAGAAATCCCACTCCCCCCCCTCGCCGAACAAAAAGTCATCGCCGACAAACTCGACACCCTGCTGGCCCAGGTGGAAAACACCAAAGTCCGCCTCGAACGCATTCCGCAAATCCTCAAACGCTTCCGCCAGTCCGTGCTGGCTGCGGCGGTGAGTGGGCGGTTGACGGAGGAGTGGCGGGAGCACAACAGCTCCCAGTTCCCATACGAAAACCGCAAACTTTCAGAAATCATTCACGAGATGCGCAACGGGCTGTCTCCAAAACCAAATGAAGACGGGCGGGGCCATCCTATTCTGCGAATCAGCTCTGTCAGGCCATTTTCACTGGATCAAATTGATATCCGGCACTTGGAGGTGTCGGAAAAAGATAAGGAACGTTATTCGCTCCAACCTGATGATTTACTGTTCACTCGGTATAACGGCAGTATCGAGTTTGTCGGCGTCTGCGCACGAGTATCGCAACTCAACCACGACACTCTTCTCTATCCAGACAAGCTGATTCGTGTACGGGTGGACAAAGCGCAAGTAATCCCAGAATTTCTCGAAATATTTGCCGCAAGCTTGGAGGCTCGCGAGTATATTTACTCTCTCGTGAAATCAACGTCCGGACAAAAGGGAATCTCTGGCAAAGATTTGAAATTAATGAAGGTGGCGCTTCCAACAGTTTCCGAACAAACCGAAATCGTCCACCAAGTAGACCAACTCTTCGCCCACGCCGACCGCATCGAACAACAGGTCAACAATGCCTTGGCCCGCGTCAACAACCTCACCCAGTCCATCCTGGCCAAGGCGTTCCGGGGCGAACTCACCGAGCAATGGCGCAAGGACAACCCGGAACTGATCAGCGGGGAGAACCGTGCGGCGGCGTTGCTGGAGAGGATCAAGGCGGAGCGGGCGGCTGTGGCAAAACCCAAGCGCCGTAAAGCAAACGCATAAATTACATAGTCACCTACAAGGAACGTAAGTAATGGACAAGCAATTGCAGCAACTACACCAGAGCCTGAATCAACGGCTGCAACGCCCGGACGAGCAATCGGACATCGAATTCTGGTTTGCCCGGGACCTTCAGCAGCCCCTCGGATACGCCCGTTGGGAGAACTTCCTTACCGTCATCAACAAGGCCATGGCGGCCTGCGAAGGCACCGGAATAACTGTCGACGATCATTTTCGTGGCGTCACGAAAATGATCAGCCTCGGCAAAGGTGCAGAGCGCGAAGTCGAAGATTTCATGCTCACCCGCTATGCCTGCTACCTGATTGCCCAGAATGGTGACCCGCGTAAACCGGAAATCGCCTTTGCCCAAAGCTACTTCGCAGTTCAAACCCGCAAGCAGGAAATCATTGAAGACCGGATGAAACTCCAGGCCCGCCTGGAAGCCAGGGATCGCCTGCGAGAATCAGAGAAAGCGCTGTCACAAAGTATCTATGAGCGTGGAGTTGATGACGCAGGTTTTGGCCGCATTCGGTCCAAAGGCGATCAGGCATTGTTCGGCGGTCGCACAACCCAGGCCATGAAAGAGCGCTATGGAATCGTAAAGAGCAGGCCGCTGGCAGATTTCCTGCCCACTCTGACCATCGCTGCAAAAAATCTGGCCACGGAGATGACCAATCATAACGTCCATCAGGAAGACTTGAAGGGCGAGCAGGCAATTACTCGCGAGCACGTTCAAAACAATAGAAGTGTCCGAGGTATGCTCGACCAGCGTGGTATCCAACCAGAACATTTGCCGGCGGAGGAAGACCTCAAGAAGCTCGAGCGAAGGGTCAAATCCGAAGAGAAGAAGCTCAGTAAGCAAACGCCGGGGCTACCCAAGGATGAGCGGGATTCCTGACGCAGATTAAATGAGCAAGAACAGGCAGGTAACACCGGCGCTTTCAGCCGTCTTCATCCGGTGGAAACATCTGGCTCTGAACTGCTGGCGGCTCAATATCCGCCAGCGATCTGACCGTTAAGCCTCTTGAGCTCGCAATCTTGCGAAGTGAATCATCGTGCGACCAGACTTCATCCGCCATCACAGCGAGGGCAATGCCGACAATCTGGCGGTCGTATTTAAGCTTGCTGGCAACCTGCCCGGGTGAGATCTGGGCCAACTCATTCCGGTTTGGAAGCTGCGCGCATTCGATCGCCGCGGCGGTATCGAAATCCACAACTTCAAAGCAGGCACTGCCGTTGAGAACATCCAGATACTCCTGATATTTAGATTCTTCCACGCCAATCAGGAACTCTGACAATACCGGGGATGGTATGAGAATCAGGGCGTTCCTTCTCTCGGCATCAACGACGAACGCCTGCGCGCGTTCATCAACGCGCTCCAGCGCAGCCTTCGTTTCTGGGTGCGTCAGGCCCGTTTTATTCGGAGCAAGAATCTGGATCAGGATGTTGTTGTCGACTAATAATCTCAAATCAGCCTCTCAGGTCCCTGGCTACTCCATGCGGATCTTCCATTTCCGCCCATTTCAAACCACCAATCGACTGAAGCCTGGAAACCACATCACTTACCTTGGCGGTATCCAGCTCCTGAAATGATTCAACTTTGAGCTTCTTGAGCTTCCACGTTCCTTCAGGAGTACGCTCCCAGATACCGGGACCGCTCACTCTCACTTGCTTGAACAACAGAGCTGAGAGCTGCTGAGCCATCTCAGTAGTGGCTTCACAATAAAGCGTTTCACCACTAGCTCCCTCAAGTCGAACCGGGACCGTTTCGTCTTTACCACCAACCAGATACAGGCGGCCCTGGACGGAGCCAGACTTGTTAACCACTAGCGGCTTTTCATCATCGGGCCGCTTTCGGAACGACAATACCTGCGCTTCCGTGTTGTCCAAAATCGCACCCCCTGTGCCATCTTCATCCATGAGTTGTTGAAGTGCTCGGTAGGCAGATAGGTGCTTTTTCGCACCCATGCCATTTGGCACTTCCCGCACGTGGGTGAGAACCTTTGGATAGTGGAGGTCCTCAATATTCACGTTCAGCATGGCGCTGCCTTTACTAACCGCAGAAAAATGCACATGCTCTACCTCCCCAAGCATGTCAGAGAGATGGGCCAGATACTGCCCCAACCGCTTCATAGGAAGCGTCTCCGGGCTGCAGTCATTTAACTTCAGGGTTAGCTTTTTCATAATGGTGATTATAGAAGGCTGGCAGTCCACTTGCTACCGAACGTAATATGGAACGAGTAAGTCGGTATTCGCTGACTTGACGGACAGCTGCCGCTCTGCCAAAAGCCTATGCACAGGGGCTGGAAATGACTAGATTTGCTTGTAACTACGCCATTGTGCGATTCATGCCATACGTCGAAACCGGCGAGTTCGCCAATGTCGGCGTTTTGCTGTGGATACCCAAGCAGAAAACCTTGTTGTTCCAACTTCTACGCAGCAATTACCGGCGAATCACCCAATTCTTCAAAGAACTGGATAAACAGGTCTACCTGAAGGCCATGGCTGATCTGGATACTGAGCTTCATCGAGTCCAGGCGCTGCTTCAGGAAGATGCTGTGGTCACGGCTAATTCAAACCTCCAGTACGGCTTCCACAAAAGCATCTTTGAGGAAGTTATCCGTCCCCGAGAAACCATCGTTCGCTTTAGCGAACAAAGGGCCATTCTAAGCGAAAACCCGGAAGCAACCGTTGCTGCATTGTTTAACTACTATGTTGATCACCTCACTGCTCCACCAAAATCAACTCCCCAAGCTCAAACCCCTCCGCCTCAGCCCGCTTCCTGAACGCCTCCAACACCTCATCGCTCACCTCCGGCGTACGAGACATCAGCCACAGGTAATCCCGGTCATACCCGGTGATATACGCGGTGGTGTATTGGTCGTCCAGCTCGAACACCACATAGGACGCATAGAAAGGTCCAAAGAACGATACTTTCAGGTGGCCCACATCGGGGGCGTCCACAAACACCGCACGGCCTTCGGCTTCTTTCCACTCACCGGCTTCAGCGTTGTAGCCCCGGTTGACCACTTTGATACTGCCGTCATTGTTAAGGCTGTATTCGGCGGTCACCTGGCTCAGGCCCTCTTCGAACGAGTGATCTAACCGGGCGATCTCGTACCAGGTGCCCAGGTAGCGCTGCTGGTCAAAACCGGTCACTGGTTCAATACCCTTGGGCACACCGGTGCAGCCCGTCATCAGAAACAGTAACGCGATTACTGCCAATCCAGTCTTCATGACACACTCCCAAAGAACAGTCGTGAACCAACCATAGCAAAGCCACAGGCAAAGATCGTCGAACAGGTGTTAAGCTCCAAAACACCCTGGCGCTCGTATACCCAGCGCTAACCAACCAAGGAGTCGAATATGATCGGATACGTAACCATCGGTGTCAGCGATATGAACCGGGCCAAGCAGTTCTACAGCGACCTGCTGGGCGAGCTCGGCGGCAAGGTACTGCTGGACATGGAACGCATTGCGTTTATTGGCGAAAGCATGGCCAAGCCTATGCTGGCAGTCTGCACCCCGTTCAACGGCGAGCCCAACCATCCGGGCAACGGCAACATGCTGGCCATTCAGCCGGGTTCCAAGGAAGCTGTGGATAAGTTCTACAAGAAGGCCATCGACCTCGGCGCTACCTGCGACGGTGAGCCGGGCCAGCGTATTCCGAACCAGTTCTACGGCGCTTACGTGCGCGATCCGGACGGCAACAAGCTGGCGTTCTATCACTTCGGCTGATCAGCCGCCGGCAACGGGGCCAGGCACATGCTGTCGGCCCCATTGCCTACCTCATTCCCTACGTTTTTATAGCCTCACACCGACAGATGGCGCCGGAACAGCGCCAGTGCGCTTGAGAAAAACACTCCGCCAATGGCCACCAGCGCCAGCATTTGCGGCCACACTACCTCCAGCCCGGCACCCCGGTACAGAATGGCCTGGGCCATGCTCACGAAGTGGGTAGTGGGGGCGGCCAGCATGATGTTCTGCACCAGGTCCGGCATGCTTTCCCTTGGGGTGATGCCGCCAGACAGCAGCTGCAAAGGCAGGATGGTGAGGATCAGCAGCAGGCCGAACTGGGGCATGGTGCGGGCCACGGTGCCGATCAGGATGCCGATGGCGGTGGTGGAGAACAGGTGAATGAGCGCCCCCAGCAGGAACAGCCACACAGAGCCGGCAATGGGTACGTTCAGCCAGCCCTGAATCACCAGGGTGATCGACACAGACGCCGCCAGCAACACTACCAGGCCGTTGGCCCACACCTTGGACGCCATAATCTCGAACGGCCGCAGCGGCATCACCATCAGGTGCTCCACGGTGCCGTGTTCGCGCTCGCGAATCAGCGCTGCGCCGGTCAGGATGATGCTGATCAGGGTCACCTGGGTGATCAGCTCCATCACACCACCAAACCAGGTGCCATCCAGGTTGGGGTTGAAACTGGCGCGGGTCACCAACGTCACCGGCAGGCCGTCGGTGGAACTGCCCGGCTGCAGGAACTCCGCCACTTCGGTCATGGCGAAGCGTTCTATGTAGCTGGTGCCGATAAAAGCCTGGCTCATGCGGGTGGCGTCTATGTTCAGCTGCAGGCTTACCGGCTGGCCCTGGCGCACCTTGCGCTCGAAGCCTTCCGGGATTACCAGGGCGAAGGTGTGGCTGCCCTTGTCCAGCAAGTCGTCTATCTGGTCATAGCGCACCATGTCTGGCGGCAGAAACCAGGGCTGCTGCAGGGCATTGATGACCCGGCCGGAGAGCACGGTCTGGTCTTCATCCACCACCGCCACCGGGGCGTTGTGCAGCTCCATGGAACCGGCAGAACCTGCGGTGTAGATCATCAGGGTGAAGGCCACCAGCACGAACACCATCAACACCTTGTCCTGCCAAAGGCTGCGCAGTTCCTTGATGCCCAGATGCCAGATGTTACCGAGAGATTCCATCATCAGCGCCCCTGTTTCCGCAGCAGTACCATGGCCAGGCCGGTCAGCACCGGAATAAACGCCGCCAGCGCCAGAAACGCGCCCTGCATGTCGGCCAGGGTCAAACCCTTGGTGAACACGCCCCGGCTGATCTGCAAAAACCAGGTGGCCGGCCAGAAGGGGCCGATCCAGGCGCCAGCACCGCTCAGGGACGATACCGGCTCGGTCAGGCCGGAAAACTGCACGGTGGGCAGAATACTGAGTATGGCGGTGGCCGCCAGGGCGGCAATCTGTGTGGAGGCAAAGGTGGACATCACCTGGCCCAGGGCGGTGGTGGCGGTAACAAACAGCAAGGCGCCAAGCGTGAGGGTGAGCAGGCCGCCCTTGAGGGGCACATCAAACACATAGACTGCCAGCAACACCAGGCTGGCGTAGCTCACCATGCTGAAGGCAATGTAGGGCAGCTGCTTGCCCAGCAGAAATTCCAGCCGGGTGACCGGGGTGACGTACAGGTTGGTGATGGAGCCCAGTTCTTTCTCCCGGACAATGCCCAAGGCCATCAGTATGGCCGGGATGAAGATGAGCAGGATCGGAATCACCGCCGGCACCATGGCATCCAGGCTGCGGAAATCCTGGTTGTAGCGGTAGCGGTCTTCCAGGCTGACCAGGCTCAACGTGGGTACTTCGCCCCACGCCTGCCGGGCCTGTTCGCTCAGGTAGCTGATGTGCATGCCCTGTACGTAGCCGAGGATGGTTTCGCCCCGGAACGGCATGGCGCCATCCACCCACACCGCCAGCTCGGTGTCCCGGCCCCGTTTCATATCCCGGCCAAAGCCGGAAGGAATCTCGATAGCCAGGCTCAGCTCCCCGGAGCGCATGCGCCGCTCCAGCTCCTCCGCCGTCGACAGCGCCGGTTGCTCGACAAAATAGCGGGAGCCGGAGATCGCCGCGATGTAATCCCGGCTCTGGGGCGTCTGGTCCCGGTCCAGCACCGCAAAGGGCAGGTCTTCTACATCCATGGTGATGCCGTAGCCCAGAATCAGCATCAGCAGGGCCGAGCCGATTAAGGCAAAGGCCATGCGGATCGGGTCCCGCAGCAGTTCCCGGGCTTCGCGCCGGCCGTAGGCCAGCAGCCGTTGCGGGCTGAAGGCCCTGGGGCGTTCCGGCTGGCCGCCCTCTTTATTCAGCAGTTTGCCGCTGGTCTGGCTTTCCGGTTCCTTGTCCACCGCTTCCAGGGTGGTCATGAAGGCGCCTTCCAGGCTGTCGCTGCCGGTTTGTTCGATCAGTGCTTGGGGCGTGTCACAGGCCAGTACTTCACCGGCGTGCATCAACGAAATGCGGTCGCAGCGCTCGCCTTCGTTCATGAAGTGGGTGGAGATAAAGATGGTCACCCCGTCTTCCCGGGACAGCCGCATCAGCAGCTGCCAGAACCGGTTACGGGCGCCGGGGTCTACACCGGAGGTGGGTTCATCCAGAATCAGCAGTTCCGGCTCGTGCACCACCGCCACCGCTAAAGACAAACGCTGGCGCACCCCCAGCGGCAGTGCGCCGGCCTGGTGGTCCAGCACCTCTTCCAGGCCGAATTCCCCGGCCAGGCTGCTGATGCGCCCGGCAATTTTTGCCTCCGGCAGGTGGAACAGCCGGGCGTGCAGGTCCAGGTTCTGGCGCACGGTCAGCTCGCCGTACAGGGAGAACGACTGGGACATATAACCCACCTTACGGCGGGTGGCCAGGTCTTTGGCATCCAGCGGCTCGCCGAATAACGCCACATTGCCCTCCGTAGGCGTCAGCAGGCCGGTGAGCATTTTCATGGTGGTGGTTTTGCCGCAGCCGTTGGAGCCCAGAAAACCGAAGATCTCGCCTTTCGGGATGGTAAAGCTGACGTCTTTGACCGCGGTAAAGCTGCCGAATTTCAGGGTCAGGTTCTCCGCCACGATGGCCGGAGTGCTGTTTTCGGGAGTGGGCGAAGCTGCCGCTTGTGCCGATACCGGCACGCCCAGCTCCTGCTCCCGGCGGCTGTCCGGCAGCAGGGCGATAAAGGCATCGTCCAGGTTATCGGTGCCGGTTTGCTGGCGCAGCTCGGCGGGGGAGCCGGTGGCCAGCACCTTGCCGGCGTCCATGGCCACCAGCCAGTCGTAGCGTTCGGCTTCTTCCATGTAGGCGGTGGCGACCAGCACACTCATGCCACTACTTTGCCCACGGATGGTGTCGATCAGGTCCCAGAAGCGTTTGCGGGAAAGCGGGTCTACGCCGGTGGTGGGCTCGTCCAGAACCAGCAGGTCCGGGTTGTGGATAAGTGCGCAGCACAGGCCCAGTTTCTGCTTCATGCCGCCAGAGAGCTTGCCCGCGGGGCGGTCCCGGAAGGCCAGCAGGCCGGTGGCATCCAGCAGGCGGTCGATCTGCAGCCGGCGCGAGGCGCCAGTGAGGCCGAACAGATCGGCAAAGAAGGCAATGTTCTCGTCCACCGTCAGGGTGTGGTACAGGTTGCCACCCAGGCCCTGGGGCATATAGGCAATGCGCGGGGCCGCCTGGTTGCGAAACCGGTGGCTGGCCATGTCGCCGCCCAGCACCTGCAGGCGACCCTGCTGTAATTCACGAGCCCCGGCAATCAGCCCCAGCAGGGTGGATTTACCCACCCCGTCCGGGCCGATCAGGCCAACCATGCAGCCAGCGGGGAAATCCAGCGTAATGTCGCACAGCGCAGCGGTTTCCCCGTAGCGGTGGCTGATTCCTTCCAGCCGGGCTACGGTGTCAGTCATTGGGCAGGCTCGCCTTCAGGCTATCGGGCCAGGGCAGGCTTTCATCCAGCCGCACATAGGCTTCGCCCGGCACACCGGTTTTTACCCGGTCCCGGTAAGCTTTGAGCAGGTCCGGATTGATGCGGATGCGTACCCGGAACATCAGCTTCTCCCGCTCGCTGCGGGTTTCCACCGATTTGGGGGTGAACTGGGCTTCTGCCGCCACAAAGCTGACCTCCGCCGGCACCACGTAATCCGGCAGGGCATCCAGGATGATGCGTGCTTCCGAGCCTACCCGCACTTTGCCGGCCTGGGCCGTGGGCAGGAAGATGGTCATGTAGACGTCGGTCACATCCAGCACTGTGGCCACCTTGCCGCCGCCAGCCAGTACCTCACCGGGTTCCGCCAGCCGGTATAGCACACGGCCACCCACCGGAGTGGAAAGCTGGCTGTCGTCGATGTTGGTCTGGATTTGCCGGATGGCAGCCCGGGCCGATTCAATGCCGGCATCGGCCGAAGCCACCTGTACCCGGGCCGCCTGCAGGGCAGCCCCGGCGGTTTCTGCCGCCGTGCGGGTGCGGTCCAGCTGCTCCCGGGAGGCATGGCCCCGGTCGACCAGGGTTTCAATACGGGCGAGTTCGGCACGGGCATAGCGCTGCTCGCTTTCCCGCTGCACGACGACGGCTTCAGCCAGCAGCCGGGCCTGTTCGGCCTGGTGCAGGTTGGCTTCGGCAGCCGCCGCACGGGCCTTGAGCTCGTCGGTGTCCATCACCGCCAGCAGCTGGCCGGCTTCTACCATATCACCTTCACGCACCTCGAAGGATTCAAGGCGCCCGGGTATGCGGGTGGCGATATCCACTTCGGTGGCTTCAATACGGCCGTTGCCGGAAGCAATGTGCTCGGGGAGTTCGTCGCCGTTCGGCATCAGGTACCAGACAGCAGCCGCTATCACAGCCACAATCAGCAGTGCCAGCAGGAGTTTGGAGGCAGTTTTGGCACTTTTACCGGCCATATGTCGTCCTTGATCAGATGAGTAATACGGAAGGGAAGTATAGAGAAAAAGTGTGACGATAAGGCTGACAGGAGTCAAGATAGCTTCCAATCTATCTGGACTGTCAGCCTTACAGTAAATCAGTAAGCGCCGCGAATCAGCTCGATACCCGGCTTCAGTACTTCACGCCAGGCTTGCTGTAACTCGGGGATCCACTCCGGGTCGTGGGCCCGCACGGTTTTCAGCAGGGATTGCTCCCACAGGTCGTACCATTCCGGTTTGATGTTGTAGTTGCTGCGGTTATGGCTTTCGCCCAGGTCCCGCAGCTTGCGATCGGACATACCCCGGGCAACCAGGATAATCTGCATTACGCCGTTGCGGAGCAGGTGGCGCTGGGAGGCCATGTCGGTGTCGACAAAGCGGTTGCGAATGGCGTCAGAACTGGACATGAAGAAGTCGTAGAAATCCACGAAGAATTCATCTTTGCGGCAACATCGGCCATAACTCTGAAAAACCAGGTCCGTATTGTTCATTTGCAATGGGTGTCCTTGAAACAGGCGGAATGATGTGATGATGGCGCGCATTCTAAGCTTGCGACCGAAAATAGCCATAGCGGCATCCCGCTACCACCCATGGCTGCGACAAAATGCCGCCACATCAGAGGGCCCAGGGCAGGCAATCAGTGGCTGTCGGAAAACCACCAGCGGGGCAGCAAACGATTAACGCCGGGTTGCAGGAAACGGTCGTCAATCAACCAGATCACGCCCCGGTCGTCCGGGGTGCGGATCACCCGGCCGGCGGCCTGGGCCACCTTCTGCAGACCAGGGATCAGGTAGGTGTAGTTGTAGCCTTCGCCAAAGCGCTGTTGCAGGCGGTCTTTAAGGATTTCGTGCCAGGCATCGAAGGGCGGCAGGCCCAGGGTAGCCACGAAGGCGCCGATCAACTGGTCGCCGGGCAGGTCGATGCCTTCACTGAACACGCCGCCGAGTACCGCGAAGGCAACTGAGCCTTCAGGTTTCTGGAATTCTGCCAGGAACTGCCGGCGCTGCTCCGGGCTCATGCCCGGTTGCTGGGCGCGTTGGGGAATATCCGGTGCGTGTTGCGCCAGGGTGTCACTCACTTCCTTCGCATATTTAAAGCTGCTGAAAAACGCCAGGTAATGGCCCGGCCGTTCCCGGTATTGCCGGGCGATCAGTTCGGCGATGGGTTGCAGCGAACTCTCACGGTGCACCTGCCGGGTGCTGATGCCGGGGGTGAACTGCACCTGCAATTGTTCGGCGCTGAACGGGCTGGGCAGGGAGGTGAAGCGGGCGTCTTCAGGCAGGCCCAGCAGGTCCCGGTAATAGACGCCGGGGCTGAGGGTGGCGGAGAACAGCAGTACCGAGTGGGCAGCCTTGAAGCGCTCCGTGAGGAAATCCGCCGGGACCAGGTTCTGGATGGTCAGGCTGGCGCGGCCCCGGCCGGTGCGCTGGAACTCACACAGGGAGTGGTCACCGAAGCTGTCCGCCAGCTTCATAAAGGCCACGCTTTCGAACATCACTTCCTGCAGGGCCAGGTCCGGCGGGTTGTCGGCCAGGTAATCGGTGATCACAGAAACCATGGCCTGCAACGCGCCCAGTAATTGCGGTGGCAGAGTCGCCAGGAACACCGGCTGGGGCTGTTCGCCGTGATCCCGGATCAGCGCTTGCCAGGCCCGGGCGGTTCGGTCGAGCGCCGCTTTTACCGGTTTGGGGGCAATCTTCTTCAGCTTTAACAGCCGCTGCTGCTCCAGCTGCACCGAATACATGCCCCGGGCACGGTCCACCAGGTTGTGGGCTTCGTCCACCAGCACGCTGGCCTGCCAGTTGTTCTGGCGGATCAGGCCGTGCAGCAGGGCGGACTGGTCGAACATTCGATTCACATCACCGATCACCAGGTCGCTCCAGCGGGCCATTTCCTGGGCGAGAAAATACGGACAAATGTCATGCCCTGCGGCGATTTTCGCCAAATTCTGCTGATTTAACGGCTCTTTGCTCTGCACCGCCTCGGCCCGGGCATCGGGCAGGCGGTCGAAGAAGCCTTTTGCCAAGGGGCAGGACTCGCCGTGGCAGGCTTTGTCCGGGTGTTCACAGGCGTCGTCTTTCGAAACCAGTTCCAGGGTACGCAGTGGCCAGGGCTGCAGTTCATCCTGCGCGTGCCGCAGCTTATCCACAGCATCCAACGCCAACTGCCGGGCGGTGTTGCGGCAGGTGAGGTAGAACAGCCGGTCCTGCTTTGCGGCAGGCATGGCCATCAGGGCCGGGAACAGGGTACCCAGGGTTTTACCCAGGCCAGTGGGGGCTTCCAGCAGCAGGGTGCCGGCTTTGACGGAGTTCTTGTACACCGTTTCCGCCAGTTGCCGCTGCCGGGGGCGAAAGTCCGGGAACGGAAAGGTCAGGGCGGCCAGCAGGGCGTCGCGCTGCTCTCGATGGTGTTCTTCCTGCTCGGCCCAGGCTTGGTAGCGGCCACACAGAGTTTCGAGTTCCTGCCAGAGCTCGTCGGCTTTGGCGGTTTCGGTAAGTACCGTTTCCTTGTCCCGGCCGGTGTCGTAATACACCAGGGCCAGCTCCACATTTTTGCGGTTTTCCTGCCGGCACAGGAGGGCACCATAGGCCCGCAACTGGGCCCGGTGGAGGGCACGCTGGTGGAGGCGAATACGGGACACATCGCCCCGGTGGGTTTTGATTTCTTCCAGCCGGTTCTTGTGCGGGTTATAGCCGTCAGCCCGGCCGGAAAGCTCCAGCTTCATGCAGTTTCCGGTAAGTGAATACTCGCTTTTATAGCCGTAGCCCCGCTTGGCCTGTATGGCCTGATGGCCGGCAATGCCCTCTTCGCTGGTGGGCGCCGGGGTATAACGGAAGTCCAGATCGCCGTGGCGGGCAGCGAATTCACAGAGGGTACGGACGGCGACTTTCACTCGCTCGCCTCATCGTCCTGCCAGCGCACATAGCAAACGCTGGCCGGGATGCCTTGCCGGGCGAAGAACTGCAGCCAGCGAATCTGATGGTCCTGCAACCGGTCGCCGGGGCCTTTTACTTCGATCATTTCATAACGCTGTTCAGGTTGCTCGGCATCCGGCACCAGCCGGATCAGGTCCGGGAAGCCGCTGCGATGTTCCTTGATGTTGTGAAGCAGCCGGCGGAACAGGGCATCCAGGTGGTGGGCGGGAATGCAGTGCAGCGCCAGTTCCAGCAGGGCTTCATCCAGTACCGGCCAGAATACGAAGGGATTGGCGATGCCCTGTTTGGCCTGAAAGGTGTCGCGAATGTGCTGTTTATAGGCATGGGTTTTCAGCAGGCCAAAGCGCTCCTCAAAGGCCTGCGCGCGTCGGGCGACAAAGTCTTCCCGGGTCAGGTCCGCCGGGCCGATATGGAACGGATGGAAGAAGGCGCCGGGGATGGGTTTGAAGATCACCCCCCAGCACAGCAGGCCGAACAGGGCATTGATCAGGGTGTTTTCCACATAGAACACCGGGGCTTGCTCGGTGCTCAGGTGCCGCAACGCCGCCAGTTCCACGGTGCCGGTATCCGGTTTGGGCAATAGGAGGGTGAATTCCCGCAGGGGAGGGTTATCCACAGGCTCGGGTTTGTCGGCCCCCACCTTGGGCGCCAGCCGTTTCAGCAGGCGACCCAGGCCCTGGGCTTCGGCGTCGCTCAGGTCACTGGTTCGCCACTGACAGGCAATGCCCCAGGCCTCCTGAAAACGCTTCATCCGTTCCAGTAAGCGAAGCTGTTTCAGCCGCGCTTCCCGGTGTCCGCTGTTTTCCCAGACCTCAAGCGCCAGTTCCCGTTCGCCCTGTCGCTCCGCCTGCCGGCCCAGTTCCAGCAACAGCCGGTCCCGGCGGCTGGTGAGCCAGGGGTTATCCACAGGCCCCGGAACATCGGGCCAGACGTCCACCGCCGGTTCGCCGTTGTCGAGCCGTTCCCGGCACTGGTGCATCTGCAGGTAACAATCCACTTCTGCCCGGCGCTGAAAGGCGCAGGATTCCGGGGTGAAGGGCACCGGCTCGAACTGCTGCACGCCCAGTTCCACCAGCACGAAATCGGTCCAGCTCTGGCGCAGGTTGCCGAAGAACATCAGGCGGATGCGGTCGAACAGGGCCATGTCCTGGAGCTGGACGACTTGCGCAGCTTCACCGTCATCAGGCAGCCAATCCCGCAAGGGCCGGGGTTCGCTGAACGGTTCCGCCAGCAGCTCGCGCATCTGCGCCTTGCCCAGGGTTTTCGGGTAGCCTTGCTGTTGCAGCCAACCGCCAAATATCGGCTTTAATTCCGCCAGGGTAAACAACCGGAACAGGTCATCCAGGCTCAGCTCCGGAGCGCTATTCAACCAGCCCTTCTGCACCAATAACTTGAGAGCTTCGGCCTCCGGCACCGGCAGTTCCGGGTAGCGCAGCTTGTCGGCCCGGAACAGCTCACCGGTGCGCATCACCATGCGCGTAAGCAAGGCCCGGGGCCCGATTTCCAGGCCGGTAAAGGCCGCCAGCCGGATTCGCTCTGCTTCTGTTAACAGGTCACCGTGGTGGTCTGCCACCCAGGCCACCAGCATGTCCATGTTTTCCAGATAATAGAGCGGATTTTCAAGATCAGCCGTCGCCAGGTACGACCGGGTTTGTCGCATGAATTCGGTACTCTCGCTCACCAATCATTCCCGGGTTTGCGGTAACCTGTACCGCATCCATCATCGAACCAAGATAACACCGGTATGCCTGAGACCAACAGTATCGAACCCGGCTTTCACGCCATCCACGCCAACCACCTGGAAGACCTGCGCCGTGCCGTGGTCTATATCTGCCGGCAGAACCCCATGCCGCCGCTGCAGAGCGAGACCTTTCTGGTGCAGAGTAACGGCATTGCCCAGTGGCTGAAGCTGGCGCTGGCGGAGAAGCGTACCGAGGATGGCGTGGAAGGCGGCCTGGGCATTGCCGCGGGCATGGATTTCCTGTTTCCCGCGCGCTTTATCTGGCAGGCCTACCGGGCGGTGTTGCCGGACGGCGAAGTGCCGGAGCAGTCTCCCTTCGACAAGCGCCGGCTGGTGTGGCGGCTGTACCGGTTGTTGCCGGAGCTGGTGGGGCAGGATGAAGCGTTCACGCCATTGGCACGGTTTCTGGACGGCAGCGATACCGACCTGCGCAACTTCCAGCTGGCCGAAAAAGTAGCCGACCTGTTCGACCAGTACCAGGTGTTCCGCGCCGACTGGCTGGCGGCCTGGGAGCAGGGCAAGGACGTGGTGATCACCGCCCGGGGTGAGGAAAAGGCCCTGGATGCGGAAACCCTCTGGCAGCCGTTACTCTGGCGCAAGCTGGTAGAAGACGTGGGCAGCGAGGCCCACACCAGCCGCTCGCAAATTCACACCCGCTTTATGGAGCAGGGCCAGCGCATCAGCGAGCCGGCCAATCCGGGGCGCCTGCCCAAACGCATTGTGGTGTTCGGGGTGTCGTCATTGCCCCGGCAGGCGCTGGAAGCTTTATACGTATTGAGCCGCTTTAGCCAGGTGGTGCTGTGCGTGCACAACCCCTGCCAGTTTTACTGGGCCGACATCATCAGCGACCGGGAGCTGCTGAAAGCCGAACGCAAGCGGGGCGCCGCACACCCGGTGTTGTCACAGATTGATGACCCGGACCAGCTGCACCAGCACGCCAACCCGCTGCTGGCGGCCTGGGGCAAACAGGGCCGGGACTACATCCGCCTGCTGGATGAGTTCGACAACCCGGACGACTACCGCGCCAGTTTTCAGACCCCAGGGCAGAAGATCGACATCTTCACCGACCATGGCGATGTGGATAACCCCTGCCTGCTGCACCAGTTGCAGAACGATATCCACAACCTGACCCCATTGCAGGAAATCCGCCAGCAGCAGCGCACGGTGGATCTGGCCCGGGACCATTCCGTGGTATTCCACGACGCCCACGGCCCCCAGCGGGAAGTGGAAATCCTGCACGACCAGCTGCTGGCCGCGTTCAATGCCGACCCCACGCTCCGGCCCCGGGATGTGATCGTGATGGTGCCGGACATCAACGTGTACGCGCCCCACATCCAGGCGGTGTTCGGCCGCTATTCGCCGGGCCGCAAACGCCACATTCCGTTCACCATTTCCGACCAGGGCCAGCGCCACCACGAACCGGTGCTGATTGCCCTGGAAACCCTGATGTCGCTGCCCCGCAGCCGCTTTGGCGTGAGCGAAATTATCAGCCTGCTGGAAGTGCCCGGCATTCGCGACCGCTTTGATATCAGTGAAGATGAGATTCCCCTGGCCCGGCGCTGGGTGGAAGGCGCCAACATCCGCTGGGGCCTGCACGGCAAGCACCGGGAAAGCCTGGACCTGCCGGCGGAGCTGGATCGCAACACCTGGCAGTCCGGCCTTCGTTCCATGCTGCTTGGCTACGGCATGGGCGATGACGAACCCTGGGGCGGGGTAGAGCCCTATGGTGAAATCGGCGGCCTGCAAGCCAGCCTGGCCGGTCGCCTGGGCGAGTTCGTGCACCAGCTGGAAACCCTGTGGCAGGCACTGCAGGCCACCCGCACGCCCGGCGAATGGGAAGCCCTGTTCTCCGAAATGCTCGAGCAGTTTTTCCACAAGGTGGAAGGCCAGGACCTGCTGTTGCTGAACCGCTTCCGCCGCCAGCTCGAGCAATGGCTGGAAGATGCCCTTGCCGCCGGCCTTGATCACCGCCCGCTGCCCCTGAACATCGTCAAAGATGTGCTGCTGCAGGGCCTGGACGAAGGCGGCCTGAACCAGCGATTCCTCGCCGGCAAGGTGAACTTCGCCACCCTGATGCCGATGCGCGCCATTCCATTCCGCAAGGTGTGCCTGCTGGGCATGAACGACGGCGACTACCCCCGCTCCCGGCCACCGGTGGATTTCGACCTGATGGCCCAGGACTACCGCCCCGGGGACCGCTCCCGCCGTGAAGACGACCGCTATTTGTTCCTGGAAGCCCTGCTGTCGGCCCGGGAACAGCTGTACATAAGCTGGGTGGGCCGCAGCATCAAAGACGACTCCGAGCGGCCACCCTCGGTGCTTATCGGCCAGCTGCAGGACCACCTGGACAGCCTGTGGACCGTGGCCGGGCAACCGGAACTGGCGGTTACCCGGGCCCTGACCACCCGGCACCCGCTGCAACCGTTCAGCCGGGATTACTTCCCGAAAACCAACGGCGTGGGCGCAGGCGAAGAGGCCCAACCCAAACCGCTGGCCGAGGTGCTGCAGGCCCGGAGCCTGTTTACCTATGAACGGGAATGGCGCAGCGCCCATGCTGTGGATAACCCGGAGCGGAGCCGGGAAGCGCTGCCGTACCAAGCACCGGAAGAACCCATCAGCCTGAGCGAGCTGGCGAACTTCCTGAAAAAGCCCATCGACACCTTTTACCAGCGCCGGCTACAGGTGCGCTTTGAGGACGTGGAAGACGACGACACCGACAACGAAAACTTCGACCTGAATGGCCTGGACCGCTGGCGCCTGGATAACGAGCTGATTCAGCAGGGTGTCGTCAAAGCCGCCAGCGAAGAAGAATTGCACGAACGGCTGGAAACCACCCTGGACCGCATGGCCCGGCGGGGCGACCTGGGAATGGGGGTAACCGAACATCGGCTGCGCACGGAGCTGGCCGGCCGGCTGCCAGACCTGTTCGAGCGCTATCGCAGCACCCTGGCCGAGTGGCCGGAAGCGGTGGCCGAACCCTTGCCGTTCGAGTTTCGGTATTCGGATAGCACCGGCGCGGTTGAGGTAGTGGATTTAATCGACAACCTGCGTTGCAACCCCGCAGGGCAACTGTGCCGGCTGGTGATCGCCAGCTCCGGCCTGCTCACCGGCTCCGGTTACTCAAAGAAAGTGCGCTACGCCAACCTGCTGCGGGACTGGCTGATCCACCTGGCCGGGCAACTCAGCGGCCAGCCCTTTGAAACGCTGATTCTGGCTAAAGAGGAAGGCCGCAAGTTCCACTTCCCGATGCTGGCGCCCGAGCAGGCACGGCAATACTTTGAGGCCATTCTGAGCCGCTGGATGGACGCCACCACCCGGGCCCTGCCCATTCACTGCGAAGCCGGCTTTGCCTGGATCACCAGTTTCTATGGCGGCAAGAAATACGTGGGCGACCACGAACGGGCCATCAGTGAGGCAGAACAGGCCTACACCACCGCCCTGGACAGGCACACCGGCTACCTGCGCGGGGCCTTTGAAAGCGCCGAAGCATTGATGGCCAGCGGCGAGTTTGAAGCCCTGCTGCACCAGCTCTACGTGCCCCTGTGGGAAGCGGAGCAGGGCAAATCCGCGGCGGAGCAGATCGGGAGCATGGAATGACTGACCAAATGACCAACCGAAACCCGAACCTGGACCCACTGGCCCTGCCTCTGAACGGCAGCGCCCTGATCGAAGCCAGCGCCGGCACCGGCAAAACCTTCACCATCGCCATCCTGTATGTGCGCCTGGTGCTGGGCCATGGCCAGAACGAAGACAGCCCGCTGCAGAACCTGCTGCCACCAAACCTGCTGGTGGTGACCTTTACCGACGCCGCCACCAAGGAGCTGCGGGATCGCATCCGTACCCGGCTGACCCAAGCTGCCGAGGTGTTTTCCGAGGCCGCCGACAGCCTGGAATCCACCCCGGAAACCGCACTTATCCACAAGCTGCGGGATGACAGCTATCCGGACCCGGCCAGCTGGCCCGACTGCCGCAAGAAACTGTTACTGGCCGCCGAGTGGATGGACGAAGCCGCGGTGTCCACCATCCACGGCTGGTGTAACCGCATGCTCAGCGAACACGCCTTCGACAGCGGCAGCCTGTTCAAACTCACCCTGGCCACCGACCAGAGCGAACTGCTGGAAGACGTGGCCCGGGATTACTGGCGTACCTTTGTTTACCCGCTGCCGCCGGCCCTGATGGACGAAGCCCTCAGCCACTGGAAAACCCCCACCGACCTGCGCAAGGCGGTGCGCAACCTGATCGACGATCCGGACGCCCTGGGCACACCGCCAGAGAACGTGCACCAGGCCATCAACCAGGTGGTCAGCGAACGGCAGGCACGGGCCAATGAACTGAAAGCCCACCCCTGGGCCCAGTGGCAGCAGGAAGTCACCGACCTGTTGAACCACCTGCACAAAGCCAAGCGCCTGCACGGCGGCAGCAAGAACGCCATGATCAAGGTCTGGGACAACCTGCTGGCCTGGGCCGAATCCGACGAACTGCTGCCGGAGAAACTGGACAGCGCCGCCGGTTACAAGAACCAGACCCCCGAAGGCCTGGATAACATCCTGAAAGGGGAGGAGCCCGGCCCCCATCACCCGGCCTTCGACGCCATCGAAGCCTTGATGGAGTTCGGCCAGAACCAGCCCAGTGCCAAGTCTGACATCCTGCGCCACGCCAGCCACTGGATTGCCAGCCGGCTGGAAGCGGAGAAACAGCAACGGTCGGAAATGGGCTTTGATGACCTGCTCACCCGCCTGGACGACGCCCTCCACGGCCCCCGGGGCGACCAGCTGGCGGCCACCATCCGCCGGCAGTTCCCGGTGGCGCTGATTGACGAATTCCAGGACACCGACCCGGTGCAGTACCGCATTTTCAACCGGGTGTATAACGTAGAAGCCAACAGCCCGGACACCTGCCTGCTGATGATCGGTGACCCGAAACAGGCCATTTACGGCTTCCGGGGCGCGGACATCTACACCTACCTGCAGGCACGGCAGGGAGTGCAGGCCCGCACCTACACCCTGGGCAAGAACTTCCGCTCCGCCGAATCCATGGTAAGCGCCGTCAACCGGGTGTTTGAATACAGCGACCAGCACAGCACCAAAGGCGCCTTCCTGTTCGGTAAAGGCGACAGCACTCCGATGCCGTTCCAGGGCGTGGATGCCAACGGCACCAAACGCCAGTGGGCCGTGAACGGAGAAATCCAGCCCAGCCTGGTGTTCTGGACCCACGAATCCGGTAAAACCGACAATCAAGGCAACCCGAAGGGGCTCGCCAAGGGCACCGCTACTACCGAGGTGGCCGAAACCTGCGCCAGTGAAATTGCCCGATTGCTGACTATGGGCCAGGCGGGGCAGGCAGGCTTCGCCCTGCCGGATAACCCGGCGGACCTGGAGCCGGTGGCCCCCAAAGACATCGCCGTGCTGGTGAACAACCGAAACGAGGCGGCCGCGGTGCGGGATGCCCTAGGGCGCCGGCGCATCAAGAGCGTGTACCTGTCGGACCGGGATTCGGTACTGACCTCCCAGGAAGCCAAGGAAGTGTTGTGCTGGCTGCGCGCCTTCGCCGAGCCCCGGCAACTGGCGTTTATCCGCGCCGCACTGGCCACACCAACCCTGGGCCAGAGCTGGCAGACGCTGGACTTGCTTCTGACCGACGAGCTGGTGCTGGAACGGGAAATCGAGCGCTTTCAGGGCTACCAGCAACAATGGCAAAGCCAGGGCGTACTGCCCATGCTGCGCAGCTTTCTGATGGACTTCGAAGTGCCCGGTCTTTTGCTGCAACGCCCAGACGGTGAGCGAAGGCTTACTGATATTCTGCACATTGCGGAACTTCTGCAGCAGGACAGCCTGCAACTGGACGGCGAACATGCGCTGGTGCACCACTTCACCCAGATCCTGCGGGCAGCGGATGAAGAGGACGAACACCGCACCCTGCGCCTGGAAAGCGACGCCGGGCTGGTGAAGGTAATTACCGTACACAAATCCAAGGGCCTGGAATACCCGCTGGTGTTCCTCCCCTTTGGCACCGCCTTCCGGGCGGAGAACCAAAAGCAGGCGTATGTTCGCTACCACGACGACTCCGGCAAGCTGGTAACGGTGTTCGACCCATCGCCGGAAGACATCGAACAAGCCGACCAGGAACGCCTGGGCGAGGACATCCGCAAACTCTACGTGGCCCTGACCCGGGCCCGGTTTGCCACCTGGGTGGGCGCGGCGGCTGTGGATAACTGGCATCAGAGTGGTTTGGGCTACGTGCTGGCCGGATCACCGGAGCAGGGCATCAGCCAGGCGCTGACAACCCTGGCCCAGGGTCGGCCGGAAATCGGCGTGATGCCGCTGCCGGAACCCCAGGACACCGTATTCACCGAAACTGCCCCGGAAGCCCTGGGGCCGGCACTGGAGTCCAGCCGGGAAGCGAAGGAAGACTGGTGGATTGCCAGTTACTCCAGCATCGAATACACCGGCATGGCCGGCACCGGTATTACCTTCACCGGCGAGGTGGAAGACGCCCAGACCCAGAACCTGCTGGAAGAAAGCGCCCAGGAACCAGCCGAAGAAGCCCCGGCCATGCCCAGCGTACGGAACCATCACCACTTCCCCAAAGGCGCCGGCCCCGGCACCTTCCTGCACGAATTACTGGAATGGTGCACAGCCCAGGGCTTCCAGCGGGTTGTGGATAACTCCGAGCCGCTAAACGAACAGCTCACCCGCCGTTGTGGCACCCGGGGTTGGGGCGACTGGGTGGAACCCCTGCAGCAGTGGCTGCTGGCGTTGATCCGGAAACCGCTGAAACTGGACCGGGACGGGCAGCAAAGCGCCAGCCTGGCAGAGCTGGGCAACCTGCGCCCGGAGCTGGAGTTCTGGTTTGAAAGCCGCAACGTCAGCATCCGACAACTGGATGCGCTGGTCACCCGTCACACCCTGAACGGCGCGGACCGGCCCCGGGCCGAAACCTACCGCTTCAACGGCATGCTCAAGGGCTTTATCGACCTGGTGTTTGAACACAAGGGGCAGTATTACGTGCTGGACTACAAATCCAATGCTTTGGGCGAGGACGACGCCGCCTACACCGACCAGGCCATGGGCCAGGCGATCCTGGACAAGCGCTACGACCTGCAATACGTGCTCTACCTGCTGGCCCTGCACCGGCTGCTGAAAGCCCGGCTGCCGGGTTACGACTACGACCAGCACATCGGCGGCGCGGTGTACCTGTTCCTGCGCGGGGTGAATTCCGCCAGTGGCGGCGCGTTTACCGACAAGCCCCCGAGAGTGCTGATTGAACAACTGGATGCCCTGTTCGATGGCGAGCCAGTCTCCGGGGAGGTAGCCGCATGAGCCGTACCCGCCACACCGAAAACCAGTTTGCCCTGGACCTGGGAGACGACTCGCCGGTGAACACAACAGCAACGGAACCGCGCAAGCCTGTGGATAACTCACAGCTACTGGCCAGCCTGAACGAAACCGAAACCCTGTTAGGGCAATGGCAGCAGGCCGGCTGGATTCGCCCGCTGGATACCGGCTTTGCCCGACTGATCCGGGAACTCAGCGAAGAGCAGGGTGAAAGCCCGCAGCCATTGGTGCTGCTGTTGGCGGCGCTGACTTCCCACCAGGTGGGCCGTGGCCACGTGTGTATCGACCTGGCCACGCTGCTGGCCGATGCCGGCCATACCCTGGCGCTGCCGCCGGAAGAACCGGCCAACACCGGACTGTCCGAAGCCGAGGTGGCCAACCTGCAAGGGATTGATCCACAGGAGCTGCTGGCCCGGGTGCAACTGGCCGATTGCCTCGCGGCCCTGCAAGGCTCGCAAGCGGTCAGTGACGGCTCCATGCCGGCACCGCTGGTGCTCAACGGCAGCCGGCTGTATCTGCGCCGGTTCTGGCGCTATGAACAGCGTATTGCCGAGGGTATCCAGCAACGGCTGGCCTTGCCATCGCCGCTGGCTGACCCGCAATCAGTGGCCGCGCAAACCTTATCCACAGCCCTGGGCGCGCTGTTCCGTTCCACCGAACCAGTGGATTACCAGACACTGGCCTGTGCCCTGGCCGCCCGCAACCGCTTTGCGGTGATCACCGGCGGCCCGGGTACCGGCAAGACCACCACTGTCGTTAACCTGCTGGCTGCCCTGCAGGCCGTAGCCGGGGAAAGCCCGGAACGGGCAGGGCGCAAGTACCGTATCCGCCTGGCCGCGCCCACCGGCAAGGCCGCCGCCCGCCTGAACGAATCCATTGGCGGCGCCGTCAGCAAGCTGCCGCTGGCAGACCTGCCCGGCTCCGTGGAACTGGACGACATTCCCACCAAGGTCACCACATTGCACCGGTTACTGGGCAGCCGGCCGGATACCCGCCAGTTCCGCCACAACCAGGACAACCCGCTGCTGGTGGATATCCTGGTAATCGACGAAGCCTCCATGGTGGATGTCGATCTGATGGCCTCGGTGTTCGACGCACTGCCCGCCAACGCCCAGCTAATCTTGCTGGGTGACAAAGACCAGCTGGCCTCGGTGGATGCCGGTGCGGTGCTCGGCGAGCTGTGCCAGCGCGCCTTCGACGCCCACTACACCCCGGACACCGCCAGCTGGCTGGCCGCCATCACCGGCGCCCGGGTACCCGACGGCTTTGTGGATAACTCCGGCCAGCCCTTGGATCAGGCCGTGGCCATGCTGCGCAAGAGCTACCGTTTCGGGCAGGACAGCGGTATCCGGCAGTTAGCGGAAGCCGTTAATACAAGCGCTCTGACAGGCACCGTACTCAAGCAGATTCGCGACGCCGAGTTTGAGGATGTGATCTGGCTGAACGGCCACACAGCGAGACCCGACCCGGAGCAAACGCTGGAGCTGATCTGCCGCCACGCCATCACCGGCACCCCTGAGAGCTTCCGCAACGCCGGGCAGGGGCGGGTGGTGAATGGGAAAGCGCTGCCAGCGCCGGTGGGCTATCGCCATTATCTGGAAGTTATCCACAGCTCCGGTTTAACCGCGGACAGTCCGCGGGAAGCCTGGGATGCCCACGCGGCAGAAGTGCTGGAAGCCTTTAACGACTTCCAGGTTCTATGTGCGTTACGGAAAGGGCCCTGGGGTGTGGAAGGTTTGAACGAGCGCATCGCCCAACAGTTGCTGGCAGAAAAGCTGATCGACAAAACCGAAGGCTGGTACGCCGGCCGTCCAGTGCTGGTCACCGGCAACGACTACAACCTGGGCCTGATGAACGGGGATATCGGTATCACCTTCAGCGTGCCCTGGGATAAGACCGAAACCGGCGAGCCCAAACAGACCCTTCGGGTAGCCTTCCCCAGCGGTGACAGCACCGGCGGCATCCGCTGGATTTCCCCAAGCCGATTGCAGCAACTCGAGACCGTATACGCGATGACTGTACATAAGTCCCAGGGCTCGGAGTTCAACCACACCTGTCTGGTGCTACCGGATCGCCTCAGCCCGGTGCTTACTAAAGAGCTGGTTTATACCGGCATCACCCGGGCCAAGAACTGGTTCAGCCTGATTACCGGCGATGCGCAGGTGTTCAAGGACAGCGTAGGACAGCAGGTGGTGCGGGCTTCGGGTCTGGCGCTTCGGCTTGTGGATAACTAGGCCCTGGTATTCGGTCTTTGAGGGCTCCGGGTCGCCAGTAAGCGGAGGGCCTTGCCAAAACACGCTCCTTCGGCACATCCCTGTGACGCTTGAGCTCCGCCATCCATGGCTCCGCACAGTTTTGGCAAGGCCCTCCGCTCACTGGCTCAGCTAGGAGTTGTCCTCACTCCGGTGCTGCTGCTCCCACAGATGGGCGTAGTGACCACCGGCAGCTAACAGTTCATTGTGACTACCACTTTCCACAATCCTGCCACCGTCCATCACCAGAATGGTATTGGCGTCACGAATGGTAGACAGCCGGTGAGCAATTACCAGAGTGGTACGCTGACGACTAACCTCCTTCAAAGCACCGAGGATTGCCTGTTCGGAAAGGGAATCCAACGAAGAGGTCGCCTCGTCCAAAATCAATAACGGCGGGTTCTTCAAAATCACCCGGGCAATGGCCACCCGCTGCTTTTCGCCACCGGATAACTTCAGGCCACGCTCTCCCACTTTAGTTTCGTAACCTTCTGGCAGGCTGTGGATAAAGTCTTCCAGGTGGGCCATGCGTGCGGCCCGGTAGACTTCTTCCTCGGTCGCTTCGGGGCGGCCGTAGGCGAGGTTGCGGTACAGGGTATCATTGAACAGGACGGTGTCTTGCGGTACAGGGTATCATTGAACAGGACGGTGTCTTGCGGTACCACACCGATGGCCGAGCGCAGGCTGTCCTGGGTCACGTCGCGGATATCCTGGCCATCAATCCGGATGGCACCTTTATTCACCTCATAGAACCGGAATAACAGCCGGGCGAGGGTAGACTTGCCGGCGCCGCTGGCGCCGACCACCGCTACCGTGTGGCCAGCCGGAATGGTGAAGTTCACATCCTGCAGGATGGGGCGGTCCGGCCGGTAGGCGAAGTGGATGTTTTCGAAGCGTACTTCACCGTTATCCACAGCCAGGGGTTTGGCATTCGGCGCATCCTGGATGGCGGGTTTATCCCCAAGCAGTTTGAACAGGCGCTCCACGTTTACCAGGGCCTGGCGGATTTCCCGGTAGACGAAACCCAGGGCGTTCAGGGGGATGAACAGCTGGATCAGGTAGGCGTTTATCATGGTGAAGTCGCCCAGGGTGATCTCGCCACTGGCCACTTCGCCCACCGCCATGGCCATGATGACAATCAAGGCCACGCCGATGATCAGCGCCTGGCCGGCGTTCAGGGTGGCCAGGGACAGGCGGTTTTTCAGCCGGGCCTTTTCCCAGTCGTCCAGGTCCTGGTCGTACAGTTCGGCTTCGTAGCGTTCGTTGTTGAAGTATTTGACGGTTTCGTAGTTCAGCAGGCTGTCGATGGCCCGGGAGTTGGACTGGTTGTCGCGGGCGTTGGCTTCCCGCACGAACTTCGTTCGCCACTCGGTGATCTTGATGGAGAACACCACATACACCACCACCGCCACCAGAATGGCCAGCACGTAACCCACGTTGAACACCACCAGTAAAATACCGGCCACCAGCAGGATTTCCAGGATGGTGGGCACGATGTTGAACAGGGTGAAGCGCAGCAGGAAGCTGATGCCGTTGGTGCCCCGTTCGATATCCCGGGCCAGGCCACCGGTTTTGCGGTCCAGGTGAAAGCCCAGCTCGCGCTGGTGCAGGTGTTCAAAGATCCGCAAGGACACCCGCCGCATGGCCCGCTCGGCTACCCGGGCAAAGACGGCATCCCGCAGCTCATTGAACAGGGTGGCGCCAAAGCGCAGGGAGCCGTAGGTCACCACCAGTACCACCGGAATCCACAGCAGCATGTCCGCGCCGCGGTTCTGGTCCAGGTAATCCACGATGTATTTCAGGGCGACCGGTGTGGCTACCGTGGCCAGCTGGGCCATCACCAGCAAAGACAACGCCAGTGCTACCCGGCCCCGGAACTCGGTCAGGTAGGGCCAGAGCCCGGCAATCACTTTCCAGTCGGGTTTGTGGTCGGCGGGGTAGTCGTTATCAGCGTAGGCGCGCACGGGATTTCCTGTTCGGTTGGTAAGGAGCAGATTGTGCCAGATTCATCGTATACTGTGGGCATTCACAGGGTGCCTGAACAGCACCAAATTTTCAGACTCAGGTATTTACATGACTTCGGATAATTCCCAGCCCAAGACCACGCCGGATCACCAGCCGCGCCCCTGGATCGATTTGCTGGTCAGTATCGTGATTCCCTCCGTTATTCTGATGAAGTTCAGTGGCGATGAGCACCTGGGCAGTGTTAATGCGTTGATCCTCGGCCTGGCCTTCCCGTTAGGCTGGGGCTTGTTCGAACTCATCCGGTACCAAAAGAAGAACTTCATTGCCCTGCTGGGCCTGATCAGTGTGGGCCTGACCGGTGGTATCGGCCTGCTGGAGCTGGACGCCGGCTGGCTGGCTATCAAGGAAGCGGCGGTACCCGCGGTGATCGGGCTGGCAGTGCTTATCTCCACCCGCACCAAATACCCGCTGGTGCGCACCCTGCTGTATAACCCCAATGTTCTGGATGTGGATAAAATCCATGCTTCATTGGAGGAGCGGGGCAGTGTGGATGAATTCGAAGAGCGGCTGATGAAGGCCAGTTACTTCTTTGCCGGAACCTTTCTGTTCTCGTCTATCATGAACTACGTGCTGGCGAAGTGGATTGTGGTGAGCCCGTCTGGCACCCAGGCGTTCAATGAGGAGCTGGGGCGGATGACCCTGGTCAGCTACCCGATGATCGCCATTCCCTCCATGGTGATGATGATGCTGATTTTCTGGTATCTGTGGCGCACCATTCGCAGGCTTACCGGCCATACCCTGGAAGAGGTGATGGCACCGCACCTCGTGGAGAAAGAGAAAGAGAAGGAACGGAAGCGGGCACAGTCTTCCAAATAGTACGGACTGGAATATCCATTCGGTACTGATAACAAAAAACGGTGGCTTCCTGCGGATGCCACCGTTTTTTTTGCCCTGGATAGCGCCCGGGAATCAGACGTCCAGGTTGGTCACTTCCAGTGCATTGGTCTGGATAAACTCACGGCGCGGTTCCACATCGTCGCCCATCAGGGTGGTGAAGATCTGGTCCGCCGCAAAGGCGTCTTCAATGGTGACCTTCATCATCCGGCGGGTTTCGGGATCCATGGTGGTTTCCCACAGCTGTTCCGGGTTCATTTCACCCAGACCCTTATAGCGCTGGATGTTCAGGCCACGTGAGGCTTCCTTCATCAGCCACGCCAGGGCGCCTTCAAACGACAGTACCGCCTGCTTGCGCTCACCACGCTGGATGTAGGCACCCTCCTCGATCAGGCCTTCCAGGGTTTCGCCAAGGCGGGCAATGGCCTTGTAGGAGGCAGATTCGAAGAAATCGTGGCTGAACACGTGCTCGTAGGGAATACCGTGCACGTAGATCGTCACCTTCGGCAGGTACAGGCCACGCTCTTCGTCCCGGGTAACGGAGAAGGTGTACTTGGTGCCAGTCTTGGTATCCAGCTCCAGGCCTTCACCCAGGCGTGCCACCCAGCGTGCGACCGGTTCTTCGTCCTTCAGCTGCTCCGGTGTCAGGGTGCTGTTGTAGATCATCTGCTGCAGCACCATGGCCGGGTAGGCACGGGACAGGCGATCAATCATTGCCATAACGGCCTGGTAGTCCTTCACCATGGTCTCCAGGGCGGAATCCTTGATGGCAGGTGCCTCAGGGTTCACGTACAACTGGGCGCCTTCCAGGGCGGTCTGGGTCAGGTAGGCTTCCTTCGCCTTTTCATCCTTCAGGTACTGTTCCTGCTTGCCGCGCTTGACCTTGTACAGGGGCGGCATGGCAATGAACACATGGCCACGCTCGATGATTTCACGCATCTGCCGGAACAGGAAGGTCAGCAGCAGGGTACGAATGTGGGAGCCGTCTACGTCGGCGTCCGTCATGATAATGATGGAGTGGTAACGCAGTTTGTCCGGGTTGAATTCTTCCCGCCCGATACCGCAACCGAGGGCGGTAATCAGCGTGCCCACTTCGGCAGACGACAGCATCTTGTCGAAACGGGCTTTCTCTACGTTCAGGATCTTACCCTTCAGGGGCAGGATGGCCTGGGTTTTCCGGTCACGACCCTGCTTGGCACTACCACCCGCAGAATCACCCTCCACTATGAACAGTTCAGACAGGGCGGGGTCTTTTTCCTGGCAGTCAGCCAGCTTGCCGGGCAGGCCGGCGATATCCAGCGCACCCTTGCGACGGGTCATATCCCGGGCTTTACGGGCGGCTTCACGGGCACGGGCCGCTTCGATCATCTTGTTGACGATCACCTTGGCTTCGTTCGGTTTTTCCTGCAGGTAATCGGCAAACTTCTGGTACAGCTCCTGCTCAACCGCGGTTTTCACCTCGGATGAAACCAGCTTGTCCTTGGTCTGGGAGGAAAACTTCGGGTCCGGCACTTTCACGCTGACAATGGCTGTCAGGCCTTCCCGGGCATCATCACCGGAGGTGGCTACCTTGGCTTTCTTGCCCAGGCCTTCGTGCTCGATGTAGTTGTTCAGGGAACGGGTCAGAGCCGCGCGGAAGCCGGCCAGGTGCGTACCACCATCCCGCTGGGGGATGTTGTTGGTAAAACAGTAGATGTTCTCCTGGAAGGCATCGTTCCACTGCATCGCGACTTCCACGGCAATTCCGTCTTCACGTTCGTGGGTGAAGTGGAAAACCTGGTTCAGCGGGGTCTTGTTGGTGTTCAGGTGCTCAACAAAGGCCCGCAAACCGCCTTCATACTCGAAAATCTCTTCCTTGCCGCTGCGCTCGTCTGTCAGGCGGATACGCACACCACTGTTCAGGAACGCCAGTTCCCGCAGGCGCTTGGCCAGGATGTCGTAATGGAATTTGATGTGAGTGAAGGTTTCCGGTGAAGGAATAAAGTGAACCTTGGTACCGGAATCCTGGGTGTCGCCCACTTCGGCCAGCGGTGCGTTGGGAACACCGTGGGTATAGGTCTGCTCGTAGACCTTGGCATCACGACGGATGGTCAGGGTCAGGGTAGAGGACAGGGCGTTAACCACTGACACACCCACACCGTGCAAACCACCGGAAACCTTGTAGGAGTTGTCGTCGAACTTACCGCCGGCGTGCAGTACCGTCATGATAACTTCGGCAGCGGATACACCTTCTTCTTCATGGATATCCACAGGGATACCACGGCCGTTATCCTTGACCGTGATGGACTCATCGGGGTGGATGATCACGCCGATTTCAGAGCAGTAACCCGCCAGAGCCTCGTCGATGGAGTTATCCACCAATTCAAAGACCATGTGGTGCAGGCCGGTGCCATCGTCGGTATCGCCGATGTACATACCCGGGCGCTTGCGCACCGCATCCAGTCCCTTGAGGACTTTGATGCTGGAGGAATTGTAGTTCGATTCACTCATTAACGAGACTCCTGAGGTGATTCCCGGTCTATTCTTCCGTCAATTTTCCATGTTCCACGTGGAACATTCTGTATTCAGGGGCATCGACACCGGCCCATAACACGTCGGGTTCCGGGTGTTCGATGGAGGTAATAAACACCTGACAACGCAATTCCTGGAGCTTGCGGGCCAACATAATCCGGTGGCGCACATCCAGCTCCGCATTGATGTCATCCAGCAGGAAGGTAACCTGTTTACCGAGATCGCTCAGAACCTTGCCCTGGGCAATCTTCATCAGGATCACGAGGGCTTTCTGCTGTCCCCGCGAAAAGGTTTCTGCCACCGGACGCCCGCCTAGCTTCAAGCGAATGTCCGCACGGTTGGGGCCGTACAAGGTGTGCCCCATCCGGCGTTCCTGTTCCCGGTGACCGGCCAGCACCTCAACCAGTGACTGGCTGCGATCCCAGCCCGGATAGAACTCCAGCTTGAGGCCTTCTGTCCATCCGGCATCCAGTTCTTTGAGCACTTCATTGAAGGCTGTTTTGAACTTCCTGAAAACCTGTTCCCTGATGTCGCTGAGGGTTTCTGCAAGGGCACCAAACTGATTGTCCCATACCCGCATCAATGATTCGTCCAGTCTACCATTTCTGAGCGTTTGATTCCGCTGTGATGTCACTCTCTGGCATTGTTGCCAGGTTAAAGAAAAGGAAGGTTCCACGTGGAACACTAACCAATCCAGAAACTGGCGACGCTTGCCCGGCCCCCCGGCCACAATGTCGAAGACGCCGGGATCAATAACCGACACCGGAAGATGCATAGCCAGTGCCGACAAACTACGAACAGCCTCACCGTCCACGCGAAGAGAGGTTTCCTTGGCTGAAACATCCCGGGCGATGCCCAGGCGATGAACAACAGGTTCCTGGCTATCATCTGAAGTTCCGGCCATGCCTTTATCCAGGCCACCAAAAACCGTGAGTTTGCTCTGACCATGGGAAACGACCGCCTGGTGCCGGGTAACCCGGAACGAGCGACCGAGCCCCAGATAACCAATGGCTTCCAGTACGCTGGATTTACCACTGCCATTGGCACCGTAGATCAGGTTAAAGGAGGGAGAGAAGCTGATGGGATCCGGCGCCAGGTTACGAAAATTCTGGGTCTGAAGTTTCACTAGCGCCATAGGGAGAAAATCTCGATAAACCTGGGCCCCGTTAATGCAGCATGGTCAGGCGTTCATCCATAAACACATCCATTTCCGGCGCCAGGATATGCACATAACGGTCGAAGTACAGGAACTGTTTCAGTAACAGCGCGAACTCACGCGGGAAGTGCAGCCCGTGGCTTTCGCCAACCTTAACCATATCCATCAGGATGTTGTTCACATCATCCTCGGCCTGGTCCACCTGATAGGGCACATCGTCCGGCACCATGCGATCCATCTGACGGTACAGTTTCTGCAAATCCGCAGACAAATCTTCCACCCGCACAGAGCGACGGGTCACGCCGATACGAATCATGGCATCGGCCATGCCATCGAAGTTGCCCACCATGATGGCGGAAATAAAATCGCTTACCGCCTGCCAGGTGTCCGGCTTGATACGGCCCACAATGCCGAAATCGATAAACCCGACCCGTCCGTCCTTCAACACCATCAGGTTACCGGCGTGCACATCCGCGTGGAAAAATTCGCACTTGGTCAGGCTGGCAAACCAGGTATTCATGGCCGTAATCAGGGTGCGTTCCGGATCGCTGGAAAATCCGCGAATACTTTCCAGGTCGGTCAGCGGTACGCCATGGAAGCGTTCCATGGTGAGGATCCTACGGCTGCTGCAATGCTCGTACACCAGGGGAACCGTGGCGTCTTCGTTGTGGGTATCGTTCAGGAACTGTCGGAAAACCTTGAGGTTATTGGCTTCCTTGATGAAATCACATTCTTCCATCATGGTTTGCTGGATTTCATCGACAATGCCCGACAGGGAAGTCCAGGACAGTTTCGGAGCCAGGGTTTCCAGGATACGGGCAGACAGATACAGAAAATTCAGGTCCGTCAGCAGGATGTTTTCCACACCCGGCTTCTGAACCTTGATCACCACATCTTCACCGGTCACCAGCTTTGCCGCATGTACCTGGGCAATGGATGCGGAGGCGAGGGCCACCGGATCGATCTCGGCAAACACCTGGTCAATCGGCCGGCCCAGTTCATCCCGGATAATCTTGCGGATGACGCTGAAGGGCAGGCTCGGGGTTTTATCCAGGCAATACTGGAACTCCTCCACATACTCCTTCGGGAAAAAGGTAGGCGAGCTGGCGATAAACTGGCCCAGCTTGATGTAGGTAGCACCCAGGTTTTCGAAGGTCTGGCGCAGCAGCTGCGGGGTAGGGGGGCGATCGCCCCGCACCCAGTTCAGCCCGGTACGGCCCAGCACCGACAAGGTCTGGCCAATTCGGAAAGCACCTTTGATTCCATTCGTTACGGCACCCATAAAGTCCTCCGGAAATAATTACAGCCGCATGGGCATGACAACATACAGACAGCTGTTGTCATTTTCGGCTTCAATCAGCGCACTGCTGTTTGGATTAGACAGAGTGATCTTCACCTGGGCATCGTCCAGGACGTTCATCACATCCACCAGGTAGCCTACATTGAAACCGATCTGCAGGGATTCGCCCTGGTAGTCTACCGGCAGTGCATCTTCGGCCTGTTCCTGGTCCGGGTTGTTGGCAAATACCTGCAACTGTCCCGGGGACAGGTTCAGGCGTACGCCGCGAATGTTTTCGTGGGACAAAATACCGGCCCGCTGCAGGGTATTCTTCAGGGTCGCGCGATCGGCCAGGACAATCTTGTCGCCGCCACGGGGAATAACCCGGTTGTAGTCCGGAAACTTGCCTTCAATCAGCTTGGAGGTAAAGGTGTACGCACCCACCGTGGCCCGGAGGTGGTTATCGCCGATCACCAGGGTGACGGGCGACTCGTCGTCATCCAGCAGGCGGGCCAGCTCAAGCACCCCTTTTCTCGGCACAATCACCTGGCGCAGGTCCGGACAACCGGTCTGCAGATCACAGTGAGCCATGGCGAGGCGGTGGCCGTCGGTAGCCACGGCACGGACATGGCCGCTGTCCACTTCCAGTAACAGACCGTTCAGGTAATAACGCACATCCTGCTGGGCCATGGCGAAGGCGGTGGCGTCGAACATACGGCCGAGTTCCTTCTGGGGCAACTCCAGGCGGAAACTTTCCGGCTCGTCTTCCACGTTCGGGAAATGCTCCGCCGGCAATGTAGACAGGGTGAAGTGGGAATTACCCGCGCGCACATGCAGGCGGTCACCTTCCAAAGCCAGGTCAATCGGGGCCTCGTCGCCAAGGGCGCGACAGATATCCGACAGCTTGCGGGCCGGAACCGTGATCCTGCCAGGCTGGTCCACATGTACCGGGGTTACCCGGCCTACCAGCTCCACTTCCATATTGGTACCGGTCAGCGTCAGGGTATTGTCTTCCGCTTCCAACAACACGTTGGACAGCACCGGCATGGTCTGTTTCTTTTCCACAACGCCCGCAATGCTTTGCAGCGGGGTGAGCAGGGATTCACGGCTGATTGTCAGTTTCATGGCACTCGGCTTCAGTTATCGGAAGTGAATGTTATTGGTTTTGCCACCCCGGTCAGGTGGTCAGCAGTCTCATAAAGTTCTGGTAGTCTTCCCGGATGCCCGGATCGGTTTCCTGCAACTCGATTATCTTCTTGCAGGCGTGCAGCACCGTGGTGTGGTCCCGGCCGCCAAAGGCATCGCCAATTTCCGGCAAACTGTGGTTGGTCAGTTCCTTGGCCAGGGACATCGCCACCTGGCGGGGCCGGGTGACGGTACGGGTCCGGCGCTTGGACAACAGGTCCGATACCTTGATCTTGTAATACTCCGCCACGGTGCGCTGGATATTATCAATACTGACCTGCTTTTCATGCAGTGCCAGCAGGTCTTTCAGGCTTTCCCGGATAAACGGCGGGGTAATCTCAGAGCCAGTGAAGTGAGCATTCGCTATCACCAAACGCAGTGCGCCTTCAAGCTCCCGGACATTGGAGCGTATTTTCTGGGCAATGAAAAACGCCGCTTCGCTGCTCAGCTTCACATTGGCCTGCTCGGCCTTCTTCATCAGAATCGCGACCCGGGTTTCCAGCTCCGGCGGCTCGACCATCACCGTCAGGCCCCAGCCGAACCGGGATTTCAGCCGCTCTTCCATATCCACGATTTCTTTCGGGAAACGGTCACAGGTCACAATCACCTGCTGGCCACCCTCAAGCAGCGCATTAAAGGTGTGGAAAAACTCTTCCTGGGAACGCTCCTTGCGGGCGAAGAACTGTATATCGTCGATCAGCAAGGCATCGACCGAGCGGTAGTAGCGTTTGAATTCGTTGATGGCGTTCAGCTGCAGCGCCTTGACCATATCGGCCACAAACCGTTCCGAGCGCAGGTATGCCACCTTGGCCTTCGGGTTGCGACGGACAATCTCGTTACCGATGGCGTGCATCAGGTGGGTTTTACCCAGGCCTACGCCACCATAAAGGAACAACGGGTTATAGGCGCCACCGGGGTTCTCTGCCACCTGCATGGAGGCCGCGCGGGCCAGTTGGTTGGATTTACCTTCTACAAAGGTATCGAAGGTAAAGGTTTCGTTCAGGAAACTCTGGTGCTTGATATCACCCTCAACCTGCACCGGGCGCCGTTCGTTACCACCGGTCCTGCCGGCAGACGTGCTGCCTGGCGCCTGGCGCGGACTGGCCACCGTAGCCGCCACGCTTTTCTCTTCTTCAGTAACGGTCTCGCCGGTTTCATCAGCCAGGCGTTCCGGAACCGGCTCGGCCACCGAACGCACCACCGGCTCGCTCGCCTTGGGGGCAGACCCCACTTTCATCTGAACCCGGGGGGCCTGACCGCCTCCCAGCTCCTTTAATACTTCTTCTATACGGCGCAGGTATTTTTCATTCACCCAATCCATCACAAAACGGTTGGGGGCGAACAGCATCAACTGCCCTTCGCGCTGATCCGACTGGAGGGGCCTCAACCAGGTATTAAACTGCTGTGCGGGAAATTCATCCCGGAGTACTTCAAGACATTGATGCCACATACTGTTCGGCACGACCGCCTGCTCCCGACTACCTGACTGTTCTTACACCGGAAAGGGCTTTCCCGTTGCTCAAGGTGACCCCGGATTCTACCCCGAGCCGGGGTTCAGTAAAAGGCCGGCTGTGCAGGTCATGAACAGCCTGTGGAAACTTTTTATTTTCAGTTTCAAATTCTTACAAACCTATCTACAGCCTTGTGTACAGAAAACCCCTGAAAAAAAGTTATACACAGGGCTCTGTGTAAACCACCGCTTCAACCCTGTGTGCAACACCTTGACCGAACCATGGATAACTCGCTCCCTGATTCCGAACCGGACTTGTTCACAATTCGACAGGGTGTTCTCCACAGGGCTCAGAGCCACCTGTCACAAGCCTTATCATTATTCTATTTTTTTGTTTCTGTTGAGATTTTTAGGCTTTTCCACAGAAATCATGGTGCGTAATAACAGTAATAAATAATCTTTGAAAGAATTTAAAAAAGACTTATAGATTCTGTTAGTGAGCCTTGCGGGTTTTACCCATACGGAAAACTTGCTTTACCTGTCGCTCAAACATTGAACTTGTCTCAGGATTTGACTAGAATGCCGCTCCTGTTTTGGCTGTCTATTTTCCAGCCAGTTACCAATGTCCATTGACGATTTGTGAGATCATCACCATGAAAAGAACATTCCAGCCAAGCGTCCTGAAGCGCAAGCGTGTTCACGGTTTCCGTGCCCGTATGGCGACTGCGAACGGCCGTAAGGTAATTTCCCGTCGTCGTGCCAAAGGCCGCGCACGTCTGTCTGCGTAACTTTACGCTCGCCTCATGAAGGCTTTGACGTTTCCGAAGTCTCATCGACTGTTGAAACCTTCGGACTACAGCAAGGTCTTCGATGGCGTACAGCTGAAAGTTCCGCACAAGAATTTTCTGATCCTGGCTGCTCCCAATAATCTGGGTCACGCCAGGGTCGGACTGATTTTCTCGAAGAAAAACCTGAAACTGGCGGTCCAGAGAAACCGGATCAAACGCCAGGTACGGGAAACCTTCAGAAATCAGCAGGATTTACCCGCCCTGGACATTATTGTTCTTGGCAGACAAGGCCTTGCCCAGCTGGAAAATCCAGCGGTGCATTCCGCTTTGGACGATATCTGGCGCAGAGTGAAAAAGCAGTTCAACAAGCAACTCGAAAAAACGTACCGAAAATCAACGTCTGAGGGCTCAGACGCGACGTCCCGAGGTACAGATTGATGCGCCAATTACTGCTTTTACCCATCCGGTTCTACCAATATGCCATCTCTCCAATGATGGCGAGCCATTGCCGGCACTACCCTACCTGTTCACAATACGCTGTCGAAGCCATTCAGCATCATGGCGCTCTCAAAGGCAGTTACCTGGCAGGTGCGCGTCTACTCAGATGTCATCCCTGGGCCGAAGGCGGTTATGATCCTGTACCGGGAACCGGGCACGTTGCTCCAGAGCCAACCGGCAACCTGACTGAATCCACTCACACCACTACTCAGACCAGACCCTAAGTTTATGGATATTCAACGCATCGTTTTGTTTGCCGGTCTTGCGATTGTCAGTTACCTGATGGTGCTAGCCTGGAACGAAGATTATAACCAGCCGCAAACTACCCAGGTGGTAGAGGCTGAGTCCTCCGTTAACGGCAACGCAATGGCAGACGATATGGTGTTGCCGGAGTCCGGATCGACAGCATCAGGCAACGATGAATTCGCGACACCGGAAACCGGTAGCCTGTCGTCAACGTCTGCAGCTGCGGAAGGTTCAGTCAGCAACCGCTACATCACCGTAACCACCGACGTTTTCCAGCTGAAGATTGACCGCATTGGCGGCAACGTGGTGGAAAGTTCACTGCTCCAGTACGACGAATCCCTCAACAGCGAACAACCCCTGAAACTGTTGTCCAGCACCCAGACCCGTACCTACCTGCTGGAAAGCGGACTGATCGGCCGTGATGGTCCGGATGGCCGTAACGCCTCCCAGGCTCCGGTATTCAACGCTGAAAGCAGCGAGTTCGAATTATCTGAAGGCCAGGACGAACTCAACATCGACCTGACCTTCACCACCGATCAGGGCGTGGCTATCACCAAGCGTTACCAACTGGCCCGGGACAGCTACGAAATCGGTGTCCGTTACCTGATCAGCAACAACTCGGAATCCGACTGGCAGGGCAACTTTACCGGCAAAATCGTTCGTGACCAGGCTCCGGACCCCACTTCCCAGGCCAGCATGGGTATCAAGGCCTATCTGGGTATGGTGGTCAGTACGCCGGAAGACCCCTACGAAAAATACGACTTTGATGATCTATCCGAAAACCGCATCAACCAGTCTGTTACCAACGGCTGGCTGGCGTTTCTGCAGCACTACTTCCTGACCGCCTGGGTTCCTGACCGTGATCAGACAGCCCAGTTCCAGAGTACCCGTCGGGATCAGTTGCACGTGATGGGCTTTGTTTACCCCGCCACCACGGTGGCTGCCGGTGATACCGCGGAAATTGGCGCAACCGCCTACGTGGGCCCGAAGATCATTGATCGCCTGGAAGCCCTGGCACCCAACCTGGACCGCACCGTTGATTTCGGCTGGTTGTTCTTCATCTCCCTGCCGCTGTTCATCATCCTGGAATGGTTCTATGGCCTGGTGGGTAACTGGGGTGTGGCCATTATCCTGCTGACGGTTCTGGTAAAGGCGGTGTTCTTCCACCTGTCTGCCACCAGTTACAAGTCCATGGCCAAGATGCGTGCGGTCGCTCCGCAGCTGACCCGCCTGAAGGAACTCTATGGCGACGACCGCCAGCGCATGTCCCAGGAAATGATGGCCCTGTACAAGCGGGAAAAAATCAATCCGCTGGGTGGCTGTCTGCCGATCCTGGTTCAGATGCCGGTGTTCATTTCCCTGTACTGGGTACTGTTTGAAAGTGTGCAGCTGCGCCACGCGCCGTTCATGCTGTGGATCCAGGATCTGTCCCAGATGGACCCGTACTTCATCCTGCCGATCCTGATGGGTGCCAGTATGTTCATCCAGATGAGCCTGAACCCGACACCGCCGGATCCCATGCAGGCCAAGATCATGAAGCTGATGCCGCTGATCTTTACTGTGTTCTTCCTGTGGTTCCCGGCAGGCCTGGTACTGTACTGGCTGGTGAACAACATTCTTTCGATCTCCCAGCAGTGGTACATTACCCGCAAGATCGAAGCGGAAACTGCAGGCAAGAAGTACTGATTTAACAGTCCTTCTGACCTGACAAAGGCTCCCTTGGGGAGCCTTTGTTTTTTCTATCCCGGGAAAATGAAGATGCAGCCAGCTACAGACACCATCGCCGCCATTGCCACTGCTCCGGGCCAGGCCGGTGTAGGTATTGTTCGGGTGTCCGGCCCAAAAGCCATGACCATAGCCCGCGCCATGCTGGGCTTCGAGCCCAGACCCCGATATGCCCATTACGGTCCGTTCCGGGACCAACAGGGTGAACTGATCGATGAAGGCATCGGCCTGTACTTCCCCAATCCGAACTCCTTTACCGGCGAGGATGTATTCGAACTACAGGGCCACGGCGGTACCGTGATCCTGGATATCCTGTTGCGGGAAGTCTGCAGCCTGGGTGCCCGGCTGGCCCGCCCCGGTGAATTCTCCGAAAGAGCCTTCCTGAATGACAAGCTGGACCTGGCCCAGGCCGAAGCCATTGCCGATCTGATCGAAAGCAGCTCGGAACAGGCCGCCCGATGCGCCGTCCGTTCCATGCAGGGGGTATTCTCCAAGCGTGTGGATAACCTGGTGGAGGCTATCACCCATCTGCGCATTTACGTGGAAGCGGCCATCGATTTTCCGGAAGAGGAGATCGACTTCCTTGCGGATGGCAAGGTGGCAACCGACCTTCAGAACCTGCTGGAACAGGTAGAGCAGATCCTGGGCGAAGCCCAGCAAGGCACTATTTTGCGGGACGGCATGAAAGTAGTGATTGCGGGCCGACCCAATGCCGGAAAATCCAGCCTGCTCAATGCCCTGGCGGGCCGGGAAGCGGCGATTGTGACCGCTATCGAAGGCACTACCCGGGATGTGTTGCGGGAACATATCCACATTGATGGCATGCCGCTGCATATCATCGACACGGCCGGCCTGCGGGACAGCCCGGATGAAGTGGAACGCATCGGCATTGCCCGGGCCTGGGAAGAAATCCGCCAGGCCGACCGCATCCTGCTGATGGTGGATGCCACCACCACCGGCAAAACCGAACCCCATGAAATCTGGCCGGACTTTATCGACCAGCTGCCCGCCAGCGCACCGGTCACCGTCATTCGCAACAAGGTGGATTTGTCCGGTGAAGCTGTGGGTATCACCGCAGAGCCGCATCAAACCGCACCGGTTATCCGGCTTGCCGCCAAGGCTGCGGAAGGCCTGGAAGTACTTCGGGACCACCTGAAAGAGTGCATCGGCTTTGCCAGCACCACCGAAGGCGGCTTCCTGGCCCGGCGCCGGCACCTGGATGCGCTCGAACGGGCACGGGATTCCTTGCTCCAGGGCCAGTCCCAGCTTGAAGGCTATGGTGCGGGGGAACTACTGGCGGAAGACCTGCGGGCAGCCCAGGATGCCCTGGGGGAAATCACCGGGCATCTGACGCCGGACGAGCTTTTGGGTAAGATTTTCAGCAGCTTCTGCATCGGAAAATAGGAACAACCATGAAAAACAACTCCCTGAACACCATTGGCATATTCACTCTGTTCGCGGCGCTGGTGCTGACCGGCTGCAGCACCGTGTACTACAACACCATGGAAAAGCTCGGGTTTGAGAAGCGCGATATCCTGGTCGACCGGGTCGAGAATGCCCGGGATGCCCAGACAGATGCCCAGGAAACCTTCCGCTCGTCGCTGGAACGGTTCCAGAGTGTGGTGGCCATTCCCGACACTGAACTGAAGGCGAAGTACGAAGAAATCCGCGATGCCTATGAAGACAGCGAAGGTGCTGCCGAGAAAGTCCGGGACCGGATCGACAGCGTCGAGGATGTGGCGGGTGCCCTGTTTGCGGAGTGGGAAGACGAGCTGGACCTGTACGAAAGCGCATCCCTGCGCCGCAGCAGCGCGCAGCAACTTCAGGAAACCCGCAATCAGTACGGGCAGCTGATTAACCGGATGCACCAGGCGGAATCCCGCATGGATCCGGTGCTTCAGGCGTTTGAAGACCAGGTGTTGTACCTCAAGCACAACCTGAATGCCCAGGCCATCGGTGCGCTGGAAACGGAGCTGGGTAAAATCCGCAGTGATGTCGACAGCCTGATCCGCAACATGGAAGCCTCCATTGCCGAATCCGAAGCCTTTATCCGCCGCTTCCGGGATCAGTAACCCCGGCGGAAAAGTGGCGACGGCGTAATTGTTCCAGTTTTTGGCACAAATTGTTCCAGTTAACTTGCTGTAATTCTCAATTGATAACAAATATCATTCGCTCCTGAAATTCATTGCTTAATTTTTGGGAGCGACACATGGTGTTCAGGTCTTCATTGCTGGCGACCTCGGTTGCGGTAATCTCTGCCGGTTATTCACTGCAGGCCACTGCGCAGCCGGTGCAAATGGACGAGCTGGTGGTCTCCGCCGCCGGTTTTGAGCAGAAGGTTACCGATGCACCGGCGAGCATCAGTGTGATCAATCAGCAAAGCCTGCAGCAGAGTCAGTTTTCCAACCTGGGGGAAGCACTCGAAACGGTAGAGGGCGTGGATGTCCGCCAGAGCACCGGCAAAACCGGCGGCCTGAACGTCAGTATCCGGGGCCTGCCCAGTGAATACACCCTGATCCTTATTGATGGCCGTCGCCAGAACCCACCGGGTGACGTTACCCCGAACGGATTCGGCGACACCTCCACCAGTTTCATTCCGCCCCTTTCCGCCATTGAGCGTATCGAAGTCATTCGTGGCCCCATGTCTACTCTCTATGGTTCTGATGCCATCGGCGGTGTGGTCAACATCATCACCAAGAAAGTCTCGGATGAGTGGACCGGCTCGGTCACCCTGGAGCATACCTTCCAGGAAAACCGGGACTACGGTGATACCGGCAAGACCAGTTTCTACACCAGCGGTCCGTTGATCGAGAACGTATTGGGGCTGGCCGTGCGAGGCAGCGTGCTTGACCGGGAAGCAGCCGACCTGGACTTTGAAGACGGTAGCGAGGCACCCAAGCGCGGCGTTGCACCGGTGGATGGCCGCAATCATACCCTGGGTGCCCGCCTGACCCTGGTGCCGGCCGCCGGCCACGAGTTCTATCTGGATGCGGAGCAGGGCCGTCAGGTTTACAACAACGAGTCCTGTCAGCTTGGTACGCTGGATGGCCGGGACCGCAGTTGTGGAGACGACCCTGGTGTGGCGAACGGCTATTCCGATGAACTGCGTTTCAACCGGGATCAGGTGGCGCTGGGTCACTCAAGCCAGCTCGGCTTTGGCACCTGGAGCAATGACCTGACCTACAATGTGACCGAAACCGAAGGCCGGACCCTGCCGGGGATTATCGGTGCTGCCTACGACGCCCCCTACCAGAACCTGGTGGGAGGGGCCGAGCGGGAACTGGAATCCAAAGACACCGTCTTTGACACCAAGCTGGTCGCTCCGCTAACCGATAACCATATCGCCACCTTCGGGGCCCAGTACCGGGACACCGAATTGACCGACGGCATTGCCGACACGACCTTTGAGCAGAATTCCTGGGCGGTTTTTGCCGAAGACGAGTGGTATCTGAGAGACGACCTGGCGCTGACGCTGGGCGGTCGCTACGAAGACCACGATGCCTTCTCCGGCCACTTTACGCCACGAGCCTACCTGGTGTGGAACAGCGCACCGTCCTGGACCTTCAAGGGCGGGGTCAGTCAGGGGTATCGTACGCCGGACATCAACGATCTCCACGATGGCATCAACGGTGTCACAGGACAGGGTGAAGATATCACCATCGGTACTCCGGACCTGGAGCCGGAGAAGAGCACCAACTACGAAGCCGGCGCCTACTTTGACAACCTTGAGGGCTTCAAGGCCAATGCCACCGTGTTTTTCACACGCTTTGAAGACAAGATTGATGATGGCTCAGAAGTGACCATCAGCGGTGATCCCCGGATTCCCGATGGCACCTACGATCAGCTGGATAACATTGGCAAGGCGGAAACCCGGGGTATCGAGCTGGCCTCCAGCTGGCAGTTTGCCCCAGACTGGAGCCTTCGCGGCAACTACACCTACACCGATTCCGAGCAGAAAAGCGGCGAGAACAAGGGTGAAAAGCTGACCAACACACCGGAGCATGTGCTGCACGCCCGGCTTAACTGGCAGGCAACAGCCAAACTGGGGCTGTGGCTGTCTGGTGAATACCGGGGCGAGCGCACCCGCTACCTGAAAACCCGGGAAAACCTGAGTACGGAAGAGCTGGCCATTGACCAACAGGTCGGAGAGCTGAGCGATTATGCGCTGTTCCATCTGGGTGGCTCTTACCAGGCCAGCGACAAGGTTCGACTGACGGCGACCATTTACAACCTGTTTGACAAGGATTTCCTCGAGGGCAGCAATTACAGCTATATCAACGCGGACGGTGACCAGGTAACCGACTGGGCATCCGATTACATCTACGTGTTCCGAGGCATGGCCAGCGGGGGGACGGTGGAAGAGGGCCGCCGCCTGTGGCTTTCCGCCACTGTGGATTTCTAAGTTATCCACAGCTTCTGTTAATAAAATCCGACAACGTAGAAAGGGGAAGCCAGGTGCTTCCCCTTTTTGTGGAACCGGGATTCCAAGGCCCCGGATCCGGAAGAAAAAAGTCCCGGGAAAACCCGGGACCGGAAGTTACCGGGGTTACCCGGTAAAGGCCATGTTCTCGGTTTCAATCTGCATCAGGCTGCGGGTCGGGCTGAGCATGCTGGTGGCATGGGTCTGGGCCCGGGGCAGCAAGCGCTCGTAGTAGAACTCGGCGGTGTTGAGCTTGGTCTGGTAGAAGGATTCAGACTCTTCACCGCCATTATCCAGTTTATCCACAGCCACGGCGGACTGGCGCAGCCACATGTAGGCCATGCTCACGTAGCCGCTGTACATCAGGAAGTCGTAGGCTGCTGCACTGACCACATCCCGGTCTTTGCGGGCCGCCAGCATCACCCGTACCGTCAGCACGTTCCACTGGGCGGTGAGTTTCAGCAGCTCCACCGCCATCGGGCGCAGGCGCTTGTCGGTCAGGTGCTTGCGGGCAAAGTTGGCCACCTTGAAGGTGAACTCGCGCACCGCGCCGCCCTGGGTCATCAGCAACACCTTACGGCCCAGCAGGTCCAGGGCCTGGATACCGGTGGTGCCTTCGTACAGGGTGGCAATGCGGGTATCGCGGGCGATCTGTTCCATACCGTGTTCACGGATGTAACCGTGGCCACCGAACACCTGCATCCCCAGGTTGGCCGCTTCACAACCCAGTTCGGTCAGGAAGCCTTTCAGGATCGGGGTCAGGAAGCCGAGTTTGTCGTCATACCTCTCGGCTTTTTCAGTATCACCTGCGGTATGGGCTTCCACCATGTGGTCGGCTACCCGGGCCGCGTAATAGAGCATGGCCCGGCCACCTTCGGCGATGGCTTTCTGGGTCAGCAGCATGCGCCGAACATCGGCGTGGTGAATCAGGCTGTCGGCCACCTGGTCCGGCTCTTTCTTGCCAGACAGCGCGCGCATGGAGCGGCGTTCTTTGGCATAGTCCAGAGCCCACTGGTAAGACAGCTCAGCCGGCCCCACACCCTGAATGGCGGTACCAATCCGGGCGGTGTTCATAAAGGTGAACATGCACTCCAGGCCCTGGTTTTCCGGGCCGATCAGGTAACCGGTGGCGTCGTCAAAGTTCATTACGCAAGTAGCGGACGCCTTGATACCCATTTTCTTTTCCAGGCTGCCGCAGCTTACGCCGTTGCGCTCGCCGACACCGCCATCGGCGGCCGGCATGAACTTGGGCACAATGAACAGGCTGATGCCCTTGGTGCCTTTCGGGGCATCCGGCAGGCGGGCCAGGACAATGTGCACAATGTTCTCGGTCAGGTCATGCTCGCCGGAGGAGATAAAGATCTTGGTGCCGGTCAGTTTGTAGCTGCCATCGGCCTGGGGTTCAGCCCTGGTTTTCACCTGGCCCAGGTCGGTGCCGCACTGGGGCTCGGTCAGGCACATAGTGCCGCCCCAGCGGCCTTCGGTGAGAGGCACCAGGTAGGTTTGTTTCTGCTCGTCCGTACCGTGCAGGAAGATGGTGTTCATGGCACCCAGCGACAACCCCGGGTACATGGAGAACGACCAGTTGGCCGTGCCCATCATTTCCTGCTTGAACAGGCCCATGGAAGCGGGCAGGCCCTGGCCACCAAACTCTTCGGGGGCAGACAAGCCCTGCCAGCCACCCATCACATACTGCTGGTAGGCTTCTTTGTAGCCCTTGGGGGTGATTACTTCGCCATTTTCCAGCTTGCAGCCTTCTTCGTCGCCGCTCTGGTACAGGGGGCTCAGCACTTCTTCACAGAAGCGGCCACACTCGGTAAGGATTGCATCTACAATGTCCGGAGTGGCGTTTTCGCCGGAGGCCAGGCCCTGGTAATGGGTCGGGTAGTCGAATACATCATTCAGCAGAAATTTCATGTCCCGCAGGGGCGCTTTATACACAGGCATAGCCGGTCCTCGTTTAATCTCAGTCCGATTCGTGCGGGCCCGAAAGCCCGGATGAGTGCAGTTTTACGGCATTCCCGTGGGGCTGCCATTGACGGAAAGCGCCTGAATGGCTGTCAGAATGGACAATTGGCTGAAATGACGCAGTGGCGATTTTCTGATCGGAAACGGTAAGCAGGCCGTAGATCTCTGCACTGTCAGGCTGTTCTGGCGTTAACCCGGAGTGTAAAAGTCATGCAAAATTCCCGGATGCGACCCAAGGCCAGTGGTCTGGGGCCGTTGAGTCTTATATTGTTGATGTCTCTGGTGCTGGCAGGCTGTGCCGGGCCCGCACTGGATGATTACCAGAGCACCGGGCCAGACCTGGTGCCAAGTCAGTTCTTTACCGGCGAACTTTCTGCCCGGGGTGTGGTCAAGGACTTCTCCGGCGAGGTCATCCGCACCTTCGATGCGGATATCGTGGCCAGCTGGGACGACAACGGGGTGGGCACCCTGGATGAAGTGTTCCGTTTCGATGATGGCGAAGAGCAGACCCGGGTCTGGACCCTGACGCCATCGGAGCAGGGCTACCACGCCGAGGCTGGCGATGTCGTTGAACCGGGCACCATGCGCTGGCAGGGCAATGCCATCCACATGAACTATGTTCTGCGGGTGTCATACGGCGATGGCACGATTGATGTCAGAATGGACGACTGGATGTATCTGGTTACCCCCGATACCCTGATCAACCAGACCACCATGAGCAAGTGGGGTGTGGACGTCGGGGAAGTGGTACTGGTGATCCAGAAAAAAGGCGCGGGGCCGGCTCCGCAATCCTGATAACAGAATACGGACAGGTAACAGATACCCATGTGGAAGCAATGGCTGGTGGCGCTTGTGTTGGTCGGAGTTGTGGTGGCAGGTGCCGGCGTGTATCTGAGCCTGGAAGACCCGGCTGATGCGGAAGCCGAAGACGAACCCACGGCATCCACGGTAAATATCTCGGCACCGGAAATGCGCAGGGTGCGGGATGAGGTATCGGCCGTTGCCAACCTGAATGCCATGGATGCGGTGGCCCTGACCACCGAAGTCAGCGGTCGGGTAGTGGAACTCAACCTGCAAACCGGGCGCAAGGTGCAGCAAGGTGATGTACTGGTGCGGCTGGATGATCGCCAGGCGACAGCCGACCTGGCCGTAATTGAAGCCCAGCTGGCAGACGCCCGCCGGCAATATGACCGGGCCCGCAGCCTGCGGGCCAACAACAGCGTATCCCAGTCCCAGGTGGATGAGCTGAGAACTGCGGTGGATGTTGCCATTGCCCAGCGCGAAGCAGCCCGGGTCCGGCTTCAGAACCACCGGATTGAAGCGCCGTTCTCCGGCGTGGTCGGGCTGTCGGACATCAGTGTGGGCGCCTACCTGCAAGCCGGCACTGTGATTACCACCCTGGATTCCACGGATCAGCTGGAACTGAACTTTGCAGTGCCCGAGCGGTTCGTCGGCCAGGTTCAGCTGGGCCAGCCGGTGCGCGCCACCTCTCCGGCATTCCCCGATGAAATCTTTGAAGGCGAGCTGGTGGAGCTGGCTACCCGCATCAGCGAGCTGAGCCGCACCCTGGCGGTGCGGGCCCTGATTGATAACCCCGATGGCCGCTTGCGACCGGGCCAGTTTATGTCCGCCTCTTTGACCCTGCAGGAACGGGAAGGCCTGGTGGTACCGGAGCAGGCGGTGATGCTGCGGGGCGACCAGAAATACGTATTCGTGGCCGAAGATGGCCAGGCCCGCCGGGTTTCGGTAAAAACCGGCAGCCGCCTGCCCGGATGGGTGGAAGTCACCGATGGCCTGACCATGGAGGATGCGGTGATTATTACCGGCCAGGACCGGCTGAGTTCCGGCAACCGGGTTCGGGTGATCGAGTCAGATCGTGCCATTCCGGAGAACCGGTTCGACTCTGTGCAGGGGTCCTGAGCCATGGTGCTGTCAGACGTCTCCATCAAGCGCCCGGTCTTCGCCACGGTTCTGAGCCTGCTGATTGTTGTGTTCGGGCTGGCCGCCCTGATGGGCCTGCCGGTTCGGGAATATCCGGACATTGATCCGCCGGTGGTCTCCGTAGCTACCGACTACACCGGTGCCGCCGCCGAAGTGGTGGATACCCAGATTACCCAGGTGATCGAAGGTGCCATCAGCGGCATTGAAGGCATTCGTTCTATTGAGTCCTCCACCGAGCAGGGTGAATCCCGCACCACCATCGAGTTCAACACGTCCCGCGATATCGACATTGCTGCCAACGATGTGCGTGATGCGGTCTCCCGGGTGTTGAACCAGATGCCGGACGAAGCCGATCCGCCGGTGGTTAGCAAGGCCGATTCCGATGCCCGGCCGATGATGTGGATAACTCTGACCAGCGAAGTCTGGGATGCCGCCGAACTGAGTGATTTTGCCGACAGAGTGCTGAGCGACCGGTTGTCGGTGCTGGACGGCGTGGCTGATGTGCGCATCGGTGGCGAACGCCGCTATGCCATCCGGGTCTGGCTTGACCGGGAACGGCTGGCGGCCCGCAATATCACCGTGTCGGAAGTCGAGCAGGCCCTGCGGGCCAACAACGTGGAATTACCCGCCGGCTCGGTGGATTCCTCCACCCGCAACTTTACCGTGCGGGCCGAGGGCCGGTTATCCACAGTGGAAGAATTCCGCAACCTGGTCGTACGCCGGGATGGCAACGACCTGCTGCGACTGGGTGAAGTAGCCAACGTGCAGATGGGTGTGGAATCGGATATCGGCCGCCTGCGGGCTGCCGGCCGCACGGCCATTGGCATGGGGGTTATCCGCCAGTCCAAGGCCAATACCGTTGCGGTGTCTGACGGCGTGCGGGCCGAGCTGGACAAGATCCGTGAAACCCTGCCACCGGAAGTGTCGATCAGCGAAAGCTACGACGAATCCATCTTTATCCGTGCCTCCATCAAGGAAGTGCTGGTGACTCTGGCGATCTCGGTATCGCTGGTCATCCTGGTGATTTTCCTGTTCCTGCGGTCCTGGCGCGCCACGCTGATTCCGGCGGTCACCATTCCGGTGGCGGTAATCGGTGCCTTTATCGGCCTGGGCTTCCTGGGCTTTTCCATCAACGTACTGACCCTGCTGGCGGTAATCCTGGCTATCGGCCTGGTGGTGGATGACGCCATCGTGATGCTGGAGAACATCCAGCGCCGGATTGATGAAGGCGAGCCACCGTTGCTGGCGGCCTATCGTGGTGCCAAACAGGTTGCCTTTGCGGTCATTGCCACCACCCTGACGCTGGTGGCGGTGTTTGTGCCCATCTCGTTTATGGGCGGTAACGTGGGCCGGTTGTTTGCCGAGTTCGGGTTTACCCTGGCGGCGGCGGTGATCTTCTCCAGCCTGGTGGCGCTCACCCTGGCCCCGATGCTGTGTTCCAAGTGGCTGCGCCACAGTCCGGAATCGGCGGAAGGCCACCGGCTCTGGGCCTTCAGCGAAAAGGTTCTCAATGGGCTGAGCAACGGCTACAAGCGCCTGCTGGAGTTTTCCCTGAACCAGCCCGGCCTGTTGCTGGGCCTGGGGATTGCCGGGCTGATCGTGGCAGCGGTGATTTATCCCCGCTTGCCGCAGGAACTGGCGCCCATTGAAGATCGTGGCGTAATCATCATGCCCACCAGTGCGCCCCGGGGCTCCACCGTCGAATATACTGACCACTTCGTGCAGCAGGCCGAGCAGCGGTTGCTGACCTACCTGGAGGAGGGCACCGCCGAGCGGTTACTTTCCATTGTCGGTTTCCGGGATGAAGAAGACAGCGCCTTCATGATCATGGGGTTGGTGCCCTGGGAGCAGCGGAATATCAAGCAACAGCAGGTGACTACGGATATCCGTGACAAGCTGTCGGATATATCCGGTGCCCGCATCAACGTCATCAACCCGCCAGGCCTTGGCCAGCGGGGCTTCAGCCAGCCGGTGGAATTTGTGATTGCCGGCCCGGACTACGAATCGGTCCAGGCCTGGAGTGAAGAGATCATGGAGCGGGCCAGGGAAAACCCGAACCTGCTGAATGTGGATACCGATTTCGAACTTACCCGCCCGGAACTCCGGGTGAACATCGACCGCGACAGGGCGGCCGACCTGGATATTACCGTGCAGGATGTCGGGCTCACCCTGCAGACCATGCTGGCGTCCCGACAGGTGACCACCTACCTGGACCGGGGCCAGGAGTACGATGTGATTATCCAGGCCGAGGATGCCAATCGCGCCACCCCGGATGACCTGGAGCAGATTTTCCTGCGGCCGAGGGCAGGGGGGGAGCTGATCCCACTGAAAGCCCTGGTGTCGGTGGAGGAAATCGGCGCTAACCCGGATCTGCGCCGGATCGACCGCCTGCCGGCGGTAGTGATCAGCGCTTCCCTGGCCGATGGCTACGATCTGGGTACGGCCCTGAATTACCTGAATAACCTGGCTGTGGATAACTTGCCGCCGGAAGCCCGGCTGAGTTACAAGGGCTTGTCTCGGGAATTCGAGGATTCCTCGGCGGCCATCTTTATCACCTTTGCCCTGGCCTTTGTGATTGTGTTCCTGGTGCTGGCGGCCCAGTTTGAAAGCTGGATTCACCCGATGATCATCATGCTGTCGGTGCCCCTGGCGGTTACTGGTGCGCTGATTGCCCTGGCCTGGTCCGGCATCAGCCTGAACATCTACAGCCAGATCGGGATCATCATGTTGCTGGGGTTGATGGCCAAGAACGGTATCCTGATCGTGGAATTCGCCAACCAGCTGCGGGACAAAGGTTACAGTGTGCGGGATGCCATTCTGGAAGGCGCCACGCTTCGCTTCCGCCCGGTACTGATGACCACCATCTCCACTGTGTTTGGTGCAGTACCCCTGGTGATTGCCACCGGGGCCGGTGCCGAAAGCCGCGCGGCGATCGGTATGGTGATTCTGGGCGGGCTGATCTTCGCCACCACCCTGACCCTGTTTATTATCCCGGTGCTGTATAACCTGCTGGCCCGGTTCGCCAAGTCTGCCAACGCGGTGGAAAAAGAGCTGGACCGGCTGGCGGCCGGCCCGTCCGGGGGCTCCGGCCTGGCAAGCAGCCCGGCAAAGAAGGCCGATGAGTTCTGATGCCTGTGCACAGCCAGTTCCGGTTGCTGGGCCAGCGGCGGTTTCTGCCGTTCTACCTGACCCAGTTTTCCGGTGCCTTTAACGACAACCTGTACAAGAATGCCCTGCTGTTGCTGATCACCTATCAGGCGGGTGGCCTGATGGGCTTGTCGATCAATGTGGTGGTCAATATTGCCGCCTTCCTGTTTATCCTGCCGTTTTTCCTGTTCTCCGGCATTGCCGGCCAGATGGCCGACCGCTATGAAAAGGCCTGGATTATCCGCCGGGTCAAGGCGGCGGAAATCGGCATCATGTCCCTGGCGGCGCTGGCTTTGTGGTTTGGCTGGTACGAACTGCTGCTGGTGTTGTTGTTCCTGATGGGCGCGCAGTCCACGTTCTTCGGGCCGGTGAAATACTCCATCCTGCCCCGGGTGCTGGCAAACGACGAACTGGTGGGTGGCAACGGCCTGGTCAGCATGGGGACCTTCGTGGCCATTCTTCTGGGCACCATTGCCGCCGGTGTTATCGCCGGTGCCGAGCAGGCAGCACGTATTACTGCTGTGGCCGTGCTGGTGATGGCGGTGCTGGGCTACCTGGCGGCGCGCAAGGTACCGGATACCCGGGATGAAGCACCGGAAGTGATGGTGCGTTTCCGGCCCTTGCTGGAAACCTGGCGGCTGATGGCCGTGGCCCGGGAACGCCCCAAAGTGTTGGGGGCGATCCTCGCCATTTCCTGGTTCTGGTTCCTTGGCGCGGCGTACCTTACCCAGTTTCCCAACTTTGCCAAAACCTGGCTGGCGGGTGACGAAACCGTGGTCACCTTGCTGCTGGCCATGTTCATTGTGGGTATCTCCGCAGGCTCCATGCTGTGCGAACGGCTGACCAAGCATCGAATAACCCTGGCGCCGGTACCCTGGGGCGCCCTGGGCCTGACCTTGCTGGGCATTGACCTGTTCTTTGCGGTACCGGCCAACCCGGAACCGTCCACCTGGCTCAGCCTGATGACGGAACCTGTGTATATCCGGGTGTTGCTGGACCTGGTGGGTATTGGCATCTGCGGTGGCCTGTTCATTGTGCCGCTGTATGCGTTTATCCAGTATGAAACCCCGGATCACAAGCGGGCCCGCATTATTGCTGCCCTGAATGTGATCAATTCCCTGTTCATGGTGGCCAGTGCCATTGCCGGTATCCTGGTGCTCGGGGTCTTTGACCTGGGAATCCCGACCTTTTTCCTGATTTTATCCCTGGTGAATGCGCTGGTGTGGGTAAGTGTGCTGGGGCTCCGGCGCAGTGCCGCCCAATCTGTGGATAATTAATGGGAAAAGCTACGGATAACCGTTGGATCGTTTTTTATAAATGCAATAATAACAGTAAGTTATAGTCGTAAAGCCGGGTCTGAAAAGCCTTTGTAAATGTGGATAACTTTCTTGAAAACTTTTCTGAACTGCCGGCTACAAGCTTCTGAAAAACCGATAGTTTCGGTTTTTACCTAGATTAAAACCGGTCGCCGAACCCGGGTTGTACCCGGTTCCCCCACCTGGCGGCTTTCGGATACCCGAAGTTCTGGTTAAAATTTGCACATTCTGACTGTAATTTCCCGGGCGAGGCGTTATACTCGCCGCCCTGTTTTTTTCCCCGATTTCCGAGGTGTAGTGTGGAGTTTCCGACCCGTTTCGATGTCATTGTCATTGGTGGTGGCCATGCCGGCACTGAAGCTGCGTTGGCGGCTGCGCGCATGGGCTCGCAAACCCTGCTGCTGACCCACAACATTGAGACCCTGGGGCAGATGTCCTGCAACCCGGCCATCGGTGGCATCGGCAAGAGCCACCTGGTGAAGGAAATCGACGCCCTCGGCGGTGCCATGGCCCGGGCGACAGACCAGGCCGGTATCCAGTTCCGGGTACTCAACAGCCGCAAGGGCCCGGCCGTACGCGCCACCCGCGCCCAGGCTGACCGGATTCTGTACAAGGCAGCCATTCGCCACATGCTGGAAAACCAGCCCAACCTGACCCTGTTCCAGCAGGCCGCGGACGACCTGGTTGTGGAAAACGACCAGGTAGTAGGCGTGGTCACCCAGACCGGCATCCGCTTCAACGCCAAGACCGTTGTGCTGACCACCGGAACCTTCCTCGGCGGAGTTATCCACATCGGTATGCAGAACCACGCGGGTGGCCGTGCCGGTGATGCGCCGGCCAATGCCCTGGCCAGGCGCCTGCGGGAACTGCCGTTCAACGTCGGCCGCCTGAAAACCGGTACACCGCCGCGTATCGACGCCCGCACCGTGGATTTCTCCGCGATGCAGCAGCAGTGGGGTGACGACCCGACCCCGGTGATGTCGTTTATCGGCAGCCGTGACGAGCATCCGGAGCAGATCTGCTGCTACGTGACCCGCACCACCGAAGAAACCCACGACATCATCCGCAGCGGTTTTGACCGCTCGCCCATGTTCGCCGGTAACATCGAAGGCGTGGGCCCGCGCTATTGCCCGTCCATCGAGGACAAGGTCAACCGCTTTGCCGATAAAGACTCGCACCAGATTTTTGTGGAGCCGGAAGGCCTGACCACCAACGAGTTGTACCCGAACGGCATTTCCACCAGCCTGCCGTTTGATATCCAGCTCAAGGCCGTGCGTTCCATTCCCGGTTTCGAGAATGCCCACATCCTGCGCCCGGGCTACGCCATCGAGTATGACTACCTGAACCCGCAGGACCTGCGCCATACCCTGGAAACCAAGTTTATCCAGGGCCTGTATTTTGCCGGCCAGATCAACGGCACCACCGGTTATGAAGAAGCCGGCGCCCAGGGCTTGCTGGCGGGTATCAACGCTTCGCTGCGGGCTCAGGACAAAGACGAGTGGTACCCGCGCCGGGACGAAGCCTATCTGGGCGTGCTGGTGGACGACCTGATCACTATGGGCACCCAGGAGCCGTACCGCATGTTCACCAGCCGCGCCGAATACCGGCTGATCCTGCGGGAAGACAACGCCGACCTGCGCCTGACCGAAACCGGCCGCAAGCTGGGCCTGGTGGATGACGAGCGCTGGCAGAAATTCAGCGACAAGTGCGAAGGCATAACCAAAGAGCGCAGCCGCCTGGAAAGCACCCGCATCCACCCGAACACCGAAGCGGGCGAGCGTGCCAACGGCTACCTGAAACAGCCGATGACCCGGGACCAGTCCCTGGCTGAGCTGCTGCGCCGGCCGGAAATTGTCTACGACCACATCGCCGAGATCAGTGCCGAGCGGGCTGAAGACCCCAATGTAGCCGATCAGGTGGAAATCGAGATCAAATACGAAGGCTACATCTCCCGTCAGGCGGACGAGATCGAGCGCCTGCGCAAGAACGAGAACACCGCGCTGCCGCTGGATCTGGATTACGACGTGATCGGTGGCCTGTCCAACGAGATCAAACAGAAGCTCAAGGATGTGCGCCCGGAAACCGTGGCCCAGGCCTCCCGCATCCAGGGAGTGACCCCGGCGGCAGTCAGCCAGATCCTGGTACACCTGAAAAAGCGTGACCTGTTGAAAAAGCAGAGCGCCTGAGATGAGTTATCCACAGCTATGGCAAAGCCAGCTGCAGGATGGCCTGGCGCAAATGGGTGTTGCCCTCAGTGACAGCCAGCAGGCTCAGTTGCTGGCGTTCCTGGCCCTGCTGAACAAGTGGAACAAGGCCTACAACCTGACCGCGGTCAGGGATGAACAGGTCATGGTGTCGCGCCAGTTGCTCGACAGCCTCAGCATCATGCCCTGGGTAACCACCGACCACCTGCTGGACGTAGGCGCCGGCGGCGGCCTGCCCGGCATTCCCCTGGCCATCGTATTTCCGGACAAGTGCTTTACCCTGCTCGACAGCAATGGCAAGAAAACCCGGTTCCTCAACCAGTGTGTGCTGGAACTGGGCCTGGCCAACGTTGACGTCATCCACGGCCGGGCCGAAGATTGCCAGCCGGAACAACCTTTCAGCCAGATCAGCAGCCGCGCCTTTACCGCGCTGGAGAACCTGGTTAGCTGGTGTGGCAGCTTGCTGGCGAATGACGGCCAGTTCCTTGCCATGAAAGGTCTGTATCCGGATGATGAAGTGGCTGCCCTTCCGGAAGGCTGGCAGGTAGAATCCAGCCATTCCCTGAAGGTACCCGGAGCAGACGGCGAACGGCATTTGCTGATCGTCACCCGGGCCGACCAATCCCGGTAACCCGAAACAGCAGGAGGCAAGGCATGGCGCGCGTGATTGCAGTGACCAATCAGAAAGGCGGTGTGGGCAAAACCACCACCTGCGTGAACCTTGCTGCCTCACTGGCTGCTACCAGGCGCCGGGTGCTTTTGGTAGACATGGACCCCCAGGGCAACGCCACCATGGGTAGCGGTGTGGATAAAAACGCCCTGGAACTGTCGGGTTACGATGTGCTGACCAAGCGTGCCAGCCCGGCAGAAGTCATCGTGAAAACCGACGCCTCGGGCTTTGACCTGCTGCCTGCCAATGGCGACCTGACGGCCGCCGAAGTGGAACTGATGAACGAAATCGGCCGGGAGCACCGGCTGCGGCTGGCGCTGAACAGCGTCCGGGAAAATTACGACTACATCCTGATCGACTGCCCGCCGTCGCTGAACCTGCTGACCGTAAACTCCCTGTCGGCGGCGGACTCCGTACTGATTCCGATGCAGTGTGAATACTACGCGCTGGAAGGCCTGGCGGCACTCATGAACACGGTCGAACAGATCAAGGAAACGGTCAATCCGAACCTGGAGATCGAAGGCATCCTGCGTACCATGTACGACCCCCGCAACAGCCTGACCCTGGATGTTTCCGGCCAGCTCAGTGAATACTTCGGCGAGAAGGTGTACCGGGCGGTGATTCCCCGCAACGTGCGCCTGGCCGAAGCCCCCAGCTACGGTATGCCGGCACTTGCCTACGACAAGACCTCGAAGGGTGCGGTGGCCTATCTGGCCCTGGCGGGCGAGATGGTGCGCCGGCACGGTTCAAAAAAGACATCCGCCGCCGTTGCGGTGTAACATAGTTTGCCGTCGGGCAACCATGCACCAACTTTTTCAACAGGAAGAATGACAAACACCATGGCGGCGAAAAAACGAGGCTTGGGCGAACGAGGTTTGGGAGCGCTGTTACAGGGCTCGAAGGTTAACCTGAACCAGCAAGTGGCCGAACACGATGGCGAACTGCGGGAGATCCCCGTAGACCTCATCCAGCGTGGCCGTTACCAGCCGCGCCGGGATATGGACCCCGCCGCCCTGCAGGAACTGGCAGATTCCATTCGCCAGCAGGGTGTGATGCAACCGGTGGTGGTGCGCCCGGTTTCCGAAGGCCGCTATGAACTGATTGCCGGTGAGCGCCGCTGGCGCGCGACCCAGATTGCCGAGCTCGACAGCATTCCCGCCATCATTCGTGATGTGCCGGATGAAGCCGCCATCGCCATGGCGCTTATCGAGAACATCCAGCGCGAAAACCTGAACCCGATCGAAGAAGCCTTTGCCCTCCAGCGCCTGCAGGAAGAGTTTGGCCTGACCCAGGCCCAGGTGGCAGAGGCTGTGGGTAAATCCCGCACCACCATTACCAACCTGTTGCGGCTGATCGGCCTGACCGAAGATGTGCGCACCATGCTCGAGCATGGTGACCTGGAAATGGGCCATGGCCGCGCGATGCTGACCTTACCCCCTGAACAGCAGATGCAGGTGGCCCGCCAGGTGGTGGCCAAGTCGCTTTCCGTGCGCCAGACCGAAGCCCTGGTGCGCCGCATCCAGCAGGAAAAGCCCGCAACGGAAGATTCCGGCAGCAAGGCGCTGGACCCGAACATCCGGGCCCTGCAGGATGACCTTTCCGACCGGCTCGGTGCCCGGGTGTCCATTGCCCACGGCAAGCGGGGCAAGGGTAAAGTGGTGATCGAATACAGTTCGCTGGATGAGCTGGACGGTATTCTGGGCCATATCCGCTGAGCGCCCGGAAATTCCTGAAAATCATCCTAAAGTATCCATTCAGGCCAGAAACACCACATCTGGGTGCAGCCGAAGCCTGATAACACAACCTGTGTAAAAGCAGGCCTTTTCATCTTGAAATCTGGTTAAATTTTCGCCATTTTTTCCGTCGGGTTATGTTGAACAGCTACCGGTTAACACATATAATTCCGCGCGCTTGGAATGACAGCTGGTGATATGAGCCGTTCAATGAAAGCCATCACGTACGTGCCGCTGAAACAGTGGCTGACCATAGAGATGGCCTCTCTCACCGTTCTGAGCCTTTTGTGGTTGCTGGAAAGTCGTTTGGCCGGTTATTCCGCGTTTATCGGCGGTCTTATTTTTGTCATACCAAACGCTTACTTTGCTCACCGGACGTACCGGTACCAGGGCGCAAGGCAGATGCACCTGGCAGTCAGCAACATTTTCAGGGCAGAGAGCATCAAACTCGCCCTTACCGCAGTGTTTTTTGCGGCCGTTTTCACTTTAATGGAGCCAGTACATGTACCGGCTCTGTTATTCACTTTTGCTGTGATGGTTGTGTTGGGTACGGCATTGCGCTGGCTCATCCGGCCGCGACCACAGCGATGACTGGACGAGAGCAGTATGGCAGCTGATACCCCAGTAGAGTATATAAAACACCACCTCACCAACCTTACCTATGGCAAGCTTCCGGAAGGCTATGAGCGCGCAGACGGCAGTGTTGTGCAGGAGGCCACCTGGACCTTCGCACGCACCGGCCAGGAAGCCGCAGACATGGGCTTCATGGCGCTCCACGTCGATACCCTCGGCTGGTCTATCGCCATGGGTATCCTGTTCCTGGGTCTGTTCCGCTTTGTGGCCAACCGGGTCACCGACGGCGCACCGAGCGGACTGCAGAACCTGGTCGAAATGACCTTTGAATTCGTTCAGGGTATCGTGCGCGATGTTTTCCACGGCAAGAACCCGTTGATTGCCCCGCTGGCACTGACGATTTTTGTCTGGATCCTGCTGATGAACATCCTGAAGCTGATCCCGATCGACTATATTCCGTCTATCGCCCATGCGATGGGTCTTGAGTACTTCAAGATTGTGCCGACCACCGATCCCAATGGTACTTTCGGTATCTCCATCGGTGTGTTCCTGCTGATCCTGTTCTACAGTTTCAAGGTGAAAGGCGTAGGTGGCTTTACCAAAGAACTGGCCTTTAACCCGTTCAATCACTGGATCATGGTTCCGTTCAACCTGTTGCTGGAAATCCTGGCGCTGATCATCAAGCCGATCAGCCTGGCACTGCGTCTGTTCGGTAACATGTACGCCGGCGAAGTTGTCTTTATCCTGATTGCGTTGTTGCCGCTGTGGGTCCAGTGGACACTGAACGTTCCCTGGGCGATCTTCCACATCCTGGTGATCCCGCTTCAGGCCTTTATTTTTACTGTGCTTACTGTGGTTTACCTCAGCGCAGCACACGAAGATCACTGATAAACCCTTAAATACACAAACCCTTAACTATCTGAAAAACTGAGGAGTCTTCAATGGAAATGGTATTTATCGCAGCTGCGTTGATCATCGGTCTGGGTGCCCTGGGCGCTGGTATCGGTTTTGGTCTGCTGGGCGGCAAACTGCTCGAGTCCACTGCGCGTCAGCCGGAAATGGCTAACCAGCTGCAAACCAAGGCATTCATCATGGCTGGTCTGCTTGATGCGGTTCCCATGATCGGTGTTGGTATCGCGATGTACCTGATCTTCGTTGTTGCTGGTTAATCAGCCGAGAATTGAGGGTGGCAGTGCCCGGCACTGCCACCGCATTCCGGACACCAGGACGCAACGAATAGCAAGAGGTATATTGCCGTGAATATAAACCTTACGTTGATAGGGCAATCGATTGCCTTCGCTATTTTCGTCTGGTTCTGCGTCAAGTATGTATGGCCGCCGATTACGGCTGCCATGGAAGCGCGCCAGAAGAAAATTGCAGACGGCCTCTCTGCCGCAGATCGGGCTTCCCTCGATCTGGAACTTGCGCAGGAAAAAGCCGCTAAAGAACTGCAGAAGGCGAAAGAAGAAGCTGCAGCCCTTATTGACCAGGCCAACAAGCGTGCCGCCCAGATCGTCGAAGCCTCCAAGGACGACGCTCGCAAAGAAGGCGACAAGCTTATTGAGCAGGCAAGGGCGGAAATTCAACAGGAGCGTGTTCAGGCTCGCGACGCACTGCGTGCAGAAGTGGCCACTCTGGCCATTGCCGGTGCCGAGAAGATTCTGGAAACCTCTGTAGACGCCAAAGCTCACAGCGAGATGCTGGACAAGCTGGCCGCAGAACTCTAAAAGAGGGTCATCATGGCAGAACTTACAACGTTAGCCCGACCCTACGCGAAAGCCGTTTTTAAAGCCGCGCAGGACCAGAATGCCGTTGATCAGTGGGATCAGGCTCTGGCTTTCGCAGCTATGGTTGCGGCTGACCAAGAGGTAAAGAACATCCTGGCCAACCCCGGCCTGTCTGAGCAACGCAAGGCGGAACTCTTCGCTGACTGTTTTGAAGAGCCGCTGCCTGAAGCACTCAGAAACTTCCTGTTGATTCTTGCTGAAAACAAGCGTCTGGCCCTGTTGCCGGAGATTTCTGCTTTGTTCCGTTTGTACCGTGCAGACCTCGAGAAGTCTGTGCACCTGACAATCGATACCGCATTCGAATTGTCTGCAGACGAACAGCAGAAACTGATCGACGCATTGTCCAAAAAGCTGGAGCGCAAGGTTGAGCTTGAAACCGCAGTTGATCAGAATCTGATCGGCGGCGTGGTAGTACGTACAGGCGACCTGGTTATCGACGCTTCAGTTCGTGGCAAGCTGGCCAGAATGGCCAAGGCTCTGGGCTCCTGATTTCAGCACAAGGTTTGAGGACAAAGGCATGCAGCAACTGAATCCATCCGAGATCAGTGACATCATCAAGAAGAGAATCGAGAACCTCGATATCTCTTCCGAAGCTAAGAACGAAGGTACGATCCTGTCTGTTTCTGACGGTATCGTACTGATCCACGGTCTGGCCGACGTTATGTACGGCGAGATGATTGAATTTGCCAACGGCACTTACGGCATGGCGCTGAACCTGGAGCGTGATTCTGTTGGTGCGGTTGTTCTGGGTGACTACGAAGGTCTGGCTGAAGGCCAGAAGGTACGTTGTACCGGTCGTATCCTGGAAGTACCGGTTGGTAACGAACTGCTGGGCCGTGTTGTAGACGGTCTGGGTAACCCGATCGACGGCAAGGGCGAGCTGGGCAACAGCCTGACTTCCCCGGTCGAGAAGGTTGCTCCGGGCGTTATCGCTCGTCAGTCCGTTGATGAGCCGGTTCAGACTGGTCTGAAAGCCATCGACACCATGGTTCCCATCGGTCGTGGCCAGCGTGAGCTGATCATCGGTGACCGCCAGATCGGTAAGACTGCGGTTGCGATCGACGCGATCATCAACCAGAAGCACACCGGCATCAAGTGTATCTACGTTGCCGTTGGCCAGAAGCAGTCTTCCATTGCCGCCGTAGTGCGCAAGCTGGAAGAGCACGGCGCCATGGACCACACCATCGTGGTTGCTGCCGGTGCCGCGGATCCTGCAGCCATGCAGTTCCTGGCTCCGTACTCCGGTACCTCCATGGGTGAGTTCTTCCGCGACCGCGGTGAAGACGCACTGATCGTATACGATGACCTGTCCAAGCAGGCCGTTGCCTACCGTCAGATCTCCCTGCTGCTGCGTCGTCCGCCAGGACGTGAAGCATACCCGGGTGACGTTTTCTATCTGCACTCCCGTCTGCTGGAGCGCGCTTCCCGCGTAAACGCTGACTACGTTGAGCAGTTCACCAACGGTGAAGTGAAAGGCAAGACCGGTTCCCTGACCGCACTGCCGATCATCGAAACCCAGGCTGGTGACGTTTCTGCATTCGTACCGACCAACGTAATCTCTATTACCGATGGTCAGATCTTCCTGGAAACCAACCTGTTCAACTCCGGTATCCGTCCGGCCATGAACGCCGGTATCTCCGTATCCCGGGTAGGTGGTGCAGCCCAGACCAAGATCATGAAGAAGCTCGGCGGTAACATCCGTCTGGCCCTGGCCCAGTACCGGGAACTGGCGGCATTCGCCCAGTTCGCTTCCGACCTTGACGAAGCAACCCGTAAGCAGCTGGAGCATGGTCAGCGCGTAACCGAGCTGATGAAGCAGAACCAGTACAGCCCGATGACCGTTGCGGAAATGGGCACTTCACTGTTCGCAGCCAACGAAGGCTTCCTGGACGATGTTGAAGTAAACAAGGTTGTGAAGTTCGAAGCACAGCTGCTGGACTGGATGCGTTCCGAGCAGAAAGAGCTTCTGGACAAGATCGGCCCTGAAGGTAACTTCAATGACGACATCGCTGCCGGCCTGAAAGCTGCTCTGGAGAAATTCAAGACCACTCAGAGCTGGTAAATCCACCGGGCCCGCCATTGTGCGGGCTTGCTGGTCCCTTTGAGTGTCTAACTTGAAAAGGCAGTGACTTATGGCCGTCGGAAAAGAAATACGTAACCAGATCGGAAGCATCAAGAGCACGCAGAAGATCACTTCCGCCATGGAAATGGTGGCGGCGAGTAAGATGCGCAAGGCTCAGGATCGGATGCAGGCAACTCGCCCGTATGCCGAAAAGATGCGTCAGGTAATCGGACATATTGCTAAGTCCAACAAGGATTACCGTCATCCGTTCATGCAGGAGCGTGAGGTCAAGCGGGTAGGCTACATTGTAGTTTCCTCTGACCGCGGCCTGTGTGGTGGCCTGAACACCAATGCGTTCAAGCTGCTCGTGCGCGAAATGCGTGAATGGAAAGAGAAAGGTATTGAGACTGATATCTGTGCCATTGGCCAGAAAGGCGCATCCTTTTTCCGCAGCTATGGCGGAAACGTGGTTGCAGCCCTGACCCACATGGGCGACAGCCCGAGTGCGGAAAAGCTGATTGGCAGTGTCAAGGTGATGCTGGATTCGTTCGAGGCAGGCAAGATCGACCGCCTGTTCCTGATCAGTAACGAGTTCGTCAACACCATGACCCAGAGCCCGAAGTCAGAGCAGTTGTTGCCTCTGCCGGAAGGTTCCGATGAAGACATCGGTCGCCAGTGGGATTATATCTACGAGCCGGACTCACGTCCGATTCTTGACGGGTTGATGCCACGTTATATCGAATCCCAGGTGTATCAGGGTGTGGTAGAGAATCTGGCCTGTGAACAGGCCGCCCGGATGATCGCTATGAAGAGCGCCACCGACAACGCTGGCAGCATCATTGACGAGCTTCAGCTGGCCTATAACAAGGCCCGTCAGGCAGCGATCACACAAGAGATTTCGGAGATTGTGAGCGGCGCCGCATCTGTTTGATAGCGCTCACAAACCTACTGGTTTTATTGACTACTAGATAACGAGGAACCGAGCATGAGTAGCGGACACATCGTTCAGATCATTGGCGCGGTTATCGACGTGGAATTTCCACGTGACTCCGTGCCAAGCGTTTACGACGCACTGCTGCTTGAAGGTGGCGAAACAACTCTGGAAGTCCAGCAGCAGCTGGGTGACGGCATTGTTCGTACCATCGCTATGGGCAGCACCGAGGGCCTGAAGCGTGGCCTGAAAGCAGAAAACACCGGCAAGCCGATCTCTGTACCGGTTGGTACCAAGACTCTGGGCCGGATCATGGACGTTCTGGGTCGTCCCATCGACGAGCAGGGCGAAATCGGTGAAGAAGAGCGTTGGGGTATTCACCGCAAAGCTCCGGGCTATGCCGACCAGTCAGCGTCTGCCGACCTGCTGGAAACCGGTATCAAGGTTATCGACCTGATCTGCCCGTTCGCCAAGGGTGGTAAGGTTGGCCTGTTCGGTGGTGCCGGTGTAGGCAAAACCGTAAACATGATGGAACTGATCAACAACATCGCGAAAGAGCACTCCGGTCTCTCTGTATTCGCCGGTGTTGGTGAGCGTACCCGTGAGGGTAACGACTTCTACTACGAAATGAAGGAGTCTAACGTTCTCGATAAGGTTGCCATGGTTTACGGCCAGATGAACGAGCCCCCTGGAAACCGTCTGCGTGTGGCCCTGACTGGTCTCACCATGGCCGAGAAGTTCCGGGACGAAGGCCGTGACGTACTGTTGTTCGTTGACAACATCTACCGTTACACCCTGGCCGGTACCGAAGTATCCGCACTGCTGGGCCGTATGCCTTCAGCGGTAGGTTACCAGCCGACCCTGGCCCAGGAAATGGGTGAGCTGCAGGAGCGTATTACCTCCACCAAGACTGGCTCTATCACCTCTATCCAGGCGGTATACGTACCGGCGGATGACTTGACTGACCCGTCTCCGGCCACCACCTTCTCGCACCTTGACGCGACCGTGGTACTGAGCCGTGACATCGCTTCCAAGGGTATTTACCCGGCGATCGATCCACTCGACTCCACCTCCCGTCAGCTGGACCCGCTGGTGATCGGTGAGCAGCACTACAACGTTGCCCGTGGCGTTCAGAACGTTCTGCAGCGTTACAAGGAGCTGAAAGACATCATCGCGATCCTGGGTATGGACGAGCTGTCAGAAGACGACAAGCTGACCGTTTCCCGTGCGCGTAAGATCGAACGCTTCCTGTCTCAGCCGTTCCACGTAGCAGAAGTATTTACCGGTTCCCCTGGTAAGTACGTGTCTCTGAAGGAAACCATCGCCAGCTTCGAAGGTATTCTGAACGGTGACTACGACGACATGCCGGAGCAGGCCTTCTACATGTGCGGTGGTATCGAAGAGGCAATCGAGAAGGCTAAGGCAATGAAAGAGAAAGAAGGCAAGTAAACCTCCTTCTTCCCTTTCTGACCCAAGAGGCGTAAGAAATGGCTATGACCGTACATTGTGACGTCGTAAGTGCCGAGGAAAAAATTTACTCCGGTCTGGTGGAGATGCTGATCGCCACCGGTACCGAGGGTGAGCTTGGTATCCAGTTTGGCCATGCTCCGCTGCTGTCTGCGCTCAAGCCGGGCGCAGTGCGGATCATCAAGCAGGGTGGAACCGAGGAGATTCTGTACGTTTCAGGTGGCTACCTGGAAGTGCAGCCTAACCTGGTTACCCTGATGGCTGATTCTGCGGTTCGTGCAAAAGATGTAGACGAAGCCGCAGCACTGGAAGCCCAGAAGGAAGCCGAGAAGGCACTGGCGAATAAGACAGGCGAGTTTGAGTACTCCCGGGCCGCCGCTGAGCTGGCAGAAGCCGCCGCTCAGCTGCGTACCATCCAGAAACTGCGCAAGAACCTGCGTTAAGCAGGGTTGCGTCAGTGCCCGGACTGGCCTGACAGTGAACCGCATCCTCAGGTGGAGGGCTCTGTGTTTCCTACCGGAAACAGAGGGGTTTCCGCCAGGACGCGGTTTTTTATTTTCTACCGGATAAAGAGTTTGGAGCTGTACGCCCCATGAACCCGCTACACGTTGTGATCCTGGCCGCCGGTCAGGGTTCAAGGATGAAATCCGCCCTGCCGAAGGTCTTGCACCCGGTAGCCGGCAAGCCCATGTTGCACCATGTGGTCGACACCGCAAAGCAACTGGGCGCGGAGAAAATTCACACAGTGATCGGCCATGGCGCGGACCAGGTACGGGCGTCGCTGCATGACGACTCGGTGAACTGGGTGCTCCAGACCGAACAACTGGGTACCGGCCATGCCGTGGCCCAGGCCCTGCCGGACCTGCCGGATAACGCCCGGGTACTGATACTCTATGGCGATGTTCCGCTGACCCGTAAAGATACCCTGGAAGCCATGGTCAGTGACCTGGACGACAGCAATCTGGCCCTGCTGACCGTGGATATGGACAACCCCCACGGTTATGGCCGGATTGTCCGTAACGACCAGGGGCAGGTTCAGGCGATTGTTGAGCAGAAAGATGCCACCGCCGAGCAGCAGGATATCAACGAAGTAAACACCGGGATCCTGGCGGTATCGGCCAGTCACCTGAAAAGCTGGTTGCCGACGTTATCCAACAGTAATGCCCAGGGTGAATACTACCTGACCGACATCATTGCCATGGCTGTGGATAACGGCCTGTCGGTCACGGTTTCGCAGCCCCTGAACCCGTTTGAAGTGCAGGGTGTGAATAACCGCCTGCAGCTGGCCGAGCTGGAACGCTGGTATCAGCGCCAGCAGGCCGAGCGCCTGATGACCGAAGGTGCCACCCTGGCCGACCCGGCCCGCATTGATGTTCGCGGCGAGCTGACCATTGGTAACGACCTGTGGATTGACGTCAACGCCGTGTTCGAAGGCAAGGTAAGCCTCGGCAGCAACGTGGTAATCGGCCCCAACTGCGTGATCAAGGACGCGACCATTGCCGACGGTGCCGAGATCAAGGCCAACAGCGTCATCGAAGGTGCGGTGGTGGGCGCCAACGCCCAGATTGGCCCGTTTGCCCGCCTGCGCCCGGGCACCGAACTGGCCGCCAACACCAAGGTTGGCAACTTTGTGGAAACCAAGAAAGCCGTGGTAGGTGAGGGCAGCAAGATCAACCACCTGAGCTACGTGGGCGACGCCTCACTGGGCCGTAATGTGAATGTTGGTGCAGGCACCATCACCTGTAACTATGATGGCGTGAACAAGCACAAGACTGTGTTGGGCGATGGTGTATTTGTGGGTTCCAACACCTCGCTGGTGGCCCCGGTGTCTGTTGCGGACCAGGCGACCATCGGTGCCGGTTCCACCATCACCCGGGACATCAGTGAAGGCGAACTGGCCGTGGCCCGCGGCAAGCAGCGAAACATCTCCGGCTGGGAACGGCCGAAAAAAGCGTAAAGACCGATTAACGAACAGGTGACAACAGCATGTGTGGGATTGTAGGAGCGGTATCTGAACGGGACGTCCAGGGTATTTTGCTGGAGGGCCTGCGCCGCCTTGAATACCGGGGTTACGACTCCGCCGGTATGGCCGTTATCAGCAGCGCCGACCAGATACAGCGGGCCCGGGAAGTGGGCAAGGTAGCTGCCCTGGCAGACGCCATCGCCGCGAACCCGGTTGCCGGCCACGTGGGTATTGCCCACACCCGCTGGGCGACCCATGGCGAGCCGTCCGAGCTCAACGCCCATCCGCATATGTCTGGCGACCGCCTGGCCATCGTTCATAATGGCATCATCGAAAACTACCAGGAACTGCGGGACGAACTGAAAGCCGAGGGCTTCGAGTTCACGTCCCAGACCGACACCGAGGTAGTGGCGCACCTGATCGCTAAAAACTACCGGGCCGGTGGCGGCCTGTACCAGGCCGTGAAAACTGCCCTGGATCGCCTGCGCGGCGCCTATGCCCTGGCCGTTGTCCACGCTGATGAGCCGGATCACATGGTAGTGTGCCGTCAGGGCAGCCCGCTGGTAATTGGTGTGGGAATCGGTGAAAACTTCATCGCTTCCGATCAGCTGGCCCTGCTGCCGGTGACCGACCGTTTCATGTTCCTGGAAGAAGGCGATATTGCCGACATCCGCAAAGGCAGCATCGAGATCCATGATCGCGAAGGCATGGCCGTAGAGCGCGCCATTACCCGTTTCGAGCACGGTGCCGATTCCGCCGACAAGGGCGAATACCGCCACTACATGCTCAAGGAAATCTACGAGCAGCCGAAAGTGATCAAGGCCACTATGGAAGGCCGGATTACCGACACCCGGGTACTGGAGCAGGCCCTGGGTACCGACGCTGCCAACCTGCTGGAAAACGTGCGCCATGTGCAGATCATCGCCTGTGGTACTTCCTACCACGCCGGCATGGTGGCCCGTTACTGGATTGAAGACCTGGCCGGCATCCCTTGCTCCGTGGAAGTCGCGTCCGAGTTCCGCTACCGCAAGCACGTGATCCAGCCGGATACCCTGTTCCTGTGCATCTCCCAGTCCGGCGAAACCGCGGATACCCTGGCCGCACTTCGCCAGGCCAAGAAAGCCGGTTTCCGGGCGGCCCTGGCCATCTGCAACGTACCGGGCAGCTCCCTGGTGCGGGAATCCGACCTGGTGATCATGACCCAGGCCGGCCCCGAGATTGGCGTAGCCTCTACCAAGGCGTTCACCACCCAGCTTACCGCACTGCTGATCTTCACCCTGGCCCTGGCCCGTCACAACGGCCTGAGCGAAGAGAAGGAAGCGGAGATCGTGGGCGCTATCCACCAGCTGCCGAAGCAGGTCAGCGATGTGCTGGCACTGGATGCAGACATCGAAGAAATGTCCAAGGCCTTTATGGACAAGCACCACAGCCTGTTCCTGGGCCGTGGCTCCCAGTTCCCGGTGGCCATGGAAGGGGCGCTCAAGCTTAAAGAGATCTCCTACATCCATGCCGAAGCCTATCCGGCCGGTGAGCTCAAACATGGTCCGCTGGCGCTGGTCGACAGCGAGATGCCGGTGGTCACCGTGGCGCCGAACAACGACTTGCTTGAGAAACTGAAATCGAACCTCGAAGAAGTCCGGGCCCGTGGCGGAGAGCTGTTTGTATTTGCCGACAGGGATGCCGATGTGAAGCCTGAAGAGGGGCTGCATGTGATGCAGATTCCGTCTGTGCACGAGATCACGGCGCCCATTGTCTACACCGTGCCTTTGCAGCTGCTGTCGTACCACGTTGCAGTACTTAAGGGCACTGATGTGGACCAGCCCCGAAACCTGGCCAAGAGTGTGACGGTGGAATAAACGGCGAGATTCAGGCTGGCCGCCGTCCGCGGTAAACCGGGGCCAGCCTGATTTTCCGGAAACATGATCCAGAGCAAGTCTTTCCGGGCGATGTAGGTCCAAGTACGGAGACCCGGGCGGCCCCACAGGGGTACCCTATACACAAATATCAAGGCAGGTAATGGTTGCCTGTTGCATACTTTTTTAGCCGCCAATTCAAGAAGAACTGATGCAATGCCCGACACTCTCGTTTCCGGATTTACCCGCAATTTCCTGGGCAAGGCGCCCAACTGGTACAAGCAGGTTATTCTGCTGTTTCTGATTGCCAACCCGATTGTGATGTTTGTGTTCGGGCCGGTGACGGCAGGCTGGCTGCTGATTGCCGAGTTCATCTTTACCCTGGCCATGGCCTTGAAGTGTTACCCATTATTGCCAGGCGGCTTACTGGCGGTGGAGGCCTTACTGATTGGGCTAACCAACGCCGACGCCGTGTACCACGAGGTGCTGATCAACTTCCCGGTTATCCTGCTGTTGATGTTCATGGTGGCAGGCATCTATTTCATGAAAGAGCTGCTGCTGGTGACCTTCACCCAGATCCTGGTGGGGGTACGCTCCAAGTCTGCGCTCTCGCTGCTGTTCTGTGGTGCCGCAGCCGTGTTGTCAGCGTTTCTGGATGCCCTTACGGTAACCGCGGTCATCATCAGTGTGGCGGTGGGTTTTTACTCGGTGTATCACAAGGTGGCGTCTGGTAAGGGCTATCAGCAGAAAGACCACAATGCCAACAGCGATGCCGAAGTGGTGGAACTGCACCGGGAAGACCTGGAAAACTTCCGGGCGTTCTTGCGCAGCCTGTTGATGCACGGTGCCATTGGTACCGCCCTGGGTGGTGTGGCCACCATGGTTGGCGAACCCCAGAACCTGCTGATCGCCAAGGTGGTTGGCTGGGATTTCGTGGGCTTCTTCCTGCACATGGCACCGGTGAGTATTCCGGTACTGATTGCCGGCCTGTTTACCTGCTGGGCGCTGGAGAAGCTGCGCTGGTTCGGCTACGGCGGTCGCCTGCCCAAGCCGGTACGCCAGGTGTTGCAGGAATACGCCGATAACGAAAGAGCCAGCCGCACCAAGTCCGACAAGGCTGCCCTGTGGGTGCAAGCTGTTGCTGCCGTGATCCTGGTGCTGGGCCTGGCGTTCCACGTAGCGGAAGTGGGGCTGATCGGCCTGCTGGTGATCATCCTGGTTACTTCCTTCACCGGTGTGATCGACGAGCACCAGATTGGCAAAGCCTTCCAGGAATCCCTGCCGTTCACCTCACTGCTGGTGGTGTTCTTTGCCATCGTGGCGGTGATCCACGAGCAGCACCTGTTCAAGCCTATCATCGAATACGTACTGAGCCTGCCGGAAGGCCAGCAACCGGGCATGTTCTTCATTGCCAATGGCCTGCTGTCCATGATCAGCGACAACGTGTTCGTGGCCACCGTATACATCAGCGAAGTAAAACAGGCCCTGGATGCCGGCGCCATCAGCTTTGACCATTTCCAGACCCTGGCCGTGGCCATCAACACCGGCACCAACCTGCCCAGCGTGGCCACCCCCAACGGCCAGGCCGCGTTCCTGTTCCTGCTCACCTCCGCCATCGCCCCGCTGGTACGGTTGTCCTACGGCAAGATGGTGATTATGGCCCTGCCGTACACCGTGGTGATGGGTGGCGTAGGCCTGTACATGGTGACCCACGCCTTCTGATTCTCGACGCCGATAACAGCCTCATCTGACGCCCGTGCCGCTTTCACAAAGCTCCACGGGCGTTCTTGTTTCTGCTGCTTAGTCTGTATATAGTGACGAAGTCCTTGGTTTACTACCATATATTGTGATCAAAGCGTGATCACTCAGGTAGTCGGGAATCCGGTGAGAATCCGGAACTGACGCGCAGCGGTATTGGGGAACGAGCGTGGCATAAAGACACTGGCAAGGAGCCCCTGGTTACCTCCTGAATCGCCTCTGCGTGCTCTGAAAGCTGCAGATGCAAGGCGCGGCTCGCCGCCAATGGCCTTAGCCCTTGGCAAGAGTCGCAACACAGCAGGTGCAGCTTTCAGAGCACGCCCTTCGGGGCTTTCAGAGCGCTTCACAATCGGCGTTGCAACTTTTTGAAAGGCCCCGGCCTTACTGCAAAGTTGCGCCTTGACTGTGAAGCGCTCTGAAAGCCAGAGGCGACTCAGGAGGTAACCAGGGGCTCCAACCGGGAAGTCGCCACGCAAGGCCGAACCACACGGTTCACGCCCCTGAGTCCGAAGACCTGCCAGGGATAGACACTGCACCTTCGCGTTTATCAAGGTGAGCAGGCGGGTTTCGTTTTCTGGCCACGGAATCCACGGAAGAACACGGAAAGAAAAGACTTACTGATTTTTTGCCACGAAATCCACGAAAAAACACGAACAAAGATTTACTACGAAAAGAAAAAAGCTTTTTATCTTTTCCTTTCGTGTTTTTTCGTGGATTTCGTGGCAAAACAGTCCCTTTCTTTTCATTTTTCCGTGTCCTTCCGTGGATTCCGTGGCAAAAACCTCCCCCTTCTCCTGAACGCAAAGGCTGCGCCACCACGCGTACACAAGGAGAAGTTCCATGTCTGCCATCCTGTCCCCCGAGCCCCCGGCGGTTGCCGCTACAGAATCCCTTCAGGTCATCAAACGCAACGGCACCCTCGTTGGCTTTAACCCTTCCAAGATCACCGTCGCCGTTACCAAGGCCTTCCTTGCGGTAGAAGGCGACCAGGCCGCGGGTTCTGCCCGTATCAACGACGCCGTGCACCGGGTCACCGAACAAGTGGTGCAGGCCATCAGCCGGCGCCTGAAGGCCGGGGGCAAGGTGCATATTGAAGACATCCAGGACCAGGTAGAACTGGCCCTGATGCGGGCGGAGGAACAGAAAGTGGCCCGGGCCTACGTGCTGTACCGGGAAGAACACGCCCGCAAGCGCGCCATTGAAGAACCCATGGAAGCGCACCCGCACCTGACCGTGAAAAAAGCCGACGGCAGCGTGGCGCCGCTGGATCTGGGTTTGATGAAACTGCAGGTAGAGCAGGCCGCGACCGGGCTGGACGGCATTGAGGGCGAATCCCTGGTGGAGGAAGCCCTGCGCAACCTGTACGACGGCATTGCCGAAACCGAAGTGTTGTCTGCCCTGATCATGACCGCCCGGGGCCGCATAGAACGGGAGCCGGACTACAGCGCCGTGACTGCCCGCCTGTTGCTGGAGCAACTTCGGCTGGAAGCGGCCGAGGCGCTGGACTTGCCCCGCAACCAATCCCTGACAGAGAGTTATCCACAGGCCCTGAGCGCCTTCATCCATACCGGTATCCGCTACGAATTGCTGGACGAAGCCCTGGCCGCCTTTGACCTGGAACGCCTGGGCGCAGCCCTGAAACCCGAGCGCGACCACCAGTTCGGATTCCTCGGCCTGCAAACCCTGTACGACCGTTACTTCCTGCACTGGAACGGCGCCCGCCTGGAACTGCCCCAGGTGTTCTTCATGCGCGTGGCCATGGGCCTGGCCCTGCGGGAAGACGACCCCAACGCCCGCGCCATCGAGTTCTACAACCTGCTGTCCAGCTTCGATTACATGGCCAGCACCCCGACGCTGTTCAACAGCGGCACCCGCCATTCCCAGCTGTCCTCCTGCTACCTGACCACCGTGCAGGACGACCTGGGCGGCATTTACGGGGCCATCAAAGACAACGCGCTGCTCTCCAAATGGGCCGGCGGCCTGGGCAACGACTGGACCCCGGTGCGGGCGCTCGGCTCCCACATCAAAGGCACCAACGGCCAGAGCCAGGGCGTGGTGCCGTTCCTGAAAGTCGTCAACGACACCGCCGTGGCGGTGAATCAGGGCGGTAAGCGCAAAGGCGCCGTGTGTGCCTACCTGGAAAGCTGGCACCTGGACATCGAAGAGTTCCTGGAACTGCGCAAGAACACCGGCGACGAACGCCGCCGCACCCACGACATGAACACCGCCAACTGGGTGCCGGATTTGTTGATCGAACGCATGCGTGAAGACCGGGACTGGACCCTGTTCTCCCCCAGCGATACGCCGGATCTGCACGACCTGTACGGCAATGCCTTCCGCGAACGCTACGAACACTACGAAGCGCTGGCGGAGCAGGGCGAGATCACCCTGTTCAAGAAAATTCCGGCCAAGCAGCTGTGGCGCAAAATGCTCACTGTGCTGTTCGAAACCGGCCACCCCTGGATCACCTTCAAAGACCCCTGCAACCTGCGCTCGCCGCAGCAGCATCAGGGCGTGGTGCACAGCTCCAACCTGTGTACCGAAATCACCCTGAACACCAGCGCCGACGAAATCGCCGTGTGCAACCTGGGCTCTGTAAACCTGGCGGCCCACATCAAGGACGGCGAGCTGGATGTACAACGCCTGGAACGCACCGTAAACACCGCCGTACGCATGCTCGACAACGTTATCGACATCAACTTCTACGCGGTGCCCCAGGCCAGGAATTCCAACCTCAAACACCGCCCGGTGGGCCTGGGCCTGATGGGTTTCCAGGATGCCCTGTATCAACTGGGCCTGCCTTACACCAGCCCGGAAGCGGTGGAGTTTGCCGACGTGGCCATGGAGCAGCTCAGCTACTTCGCCATTCGCGCCTCCGCCACCCTGGCCGGCGAACGCGGTGCCTACGAAACCTACGAAGGCTCCCTGTGGCAGCAGGGCATCCTGCCCATCGACTCCATCGCTCTTTTAAAAGAGGCGAGGAAAGACGGTGACCTGTCCCTGAACACCGACAGCCGCCTGGACTGGACCCCGATACGGGAGCTGATCGCCAAACACGGCATGCGCAACAGCAATGTCATGGCCATCGCGCCCACCGCCACCATTTCCAACATCGTGGGCGTGTCCCAGTCCATCGAACCGGCGTACCAGAACCTGTTTGTGAAATCGAACCTGTCCGGCGAGTTCACCGTGGTGAACCCCTCACTGGTGCGGGATCTCAAGGCCGAAGGCTTGTGGGACAACGTGATGGTGAACGACCTGAAATACTTCGACGGCAGCGTGCAGCAGATCGACCGCATACCCGCCGAACTCAAAGCCCGCTACGCCACCGCCTTCGAAATCGACGCCCGCTGGCTGGTAGAAGCCGCCGCCCGCCGCCAGAAATGGCTGGACCAGGCCCAGAGCCTGAACCTGTACATGGCCGAACCCAGCGGCAAAAAGCTCGATGCCCTGTACCAGCTGGCCTGGGAACGCGGCCTGAAAACCACCTACTACCTGCGCTCCCTGGGCGCCACCGGCGCCGAAAAAACCGCCCCGGTGTCTGCGCCACAGCCGCAGGTTTGCAGCATTGATAATCCTGACTGCGAGGCGTGTCAGTAACTGACTTTTTGGCCACGGACACTCACGGACGCTCACGGACGAAAAAACATCTTTGTCTTTGTCCGTGTGGGTCCGTGAGTGTCCGTGGCAAATCAATCTAAAAGGAGCGAACCATGCTGAACTGGGACGACGAATCAAAACCCGCACAGCAAGCCGCAAACCCCGAAGGCCCGGCGCCGGTGAACGTAGACGACAAACGCGTCATCAACGGCGAAACCGACATCAACCAGTTGGCACCCTTCAAGTATCCCTGGGCCTGGGAATACTTCATGAATGCCAACAAAAACCACTGGACCCCGCTGGACGTCAACATGGCCCAGGACGTTCACGACTACCACCACCGCCTGACCCCGGCAGAAAAGCACGTGTACGAAAACGTACTGGCCTACCTCACCACCTCCGACATCCTCGCCATGCGCAACATCGGCCTGGCGGTGATGGAGAAAATGAGCGCACCGGAACTGCAGATCTACCAGGCCCGCCAGGTATACGAAGAAGCCCTGCACACCTGGACCTACCAGCACTGCATCGAAACCCTCAACCTGGACCAGAGCGAGATCTACAACCGCTACCGCGTGGTGCCCCAGATCAACGGCAAAATCCAGCTGGCCAACCGCCGGCTGGACGCTGCCATGCGCTCCGACATGAACCTGCGCAACCCGGACGACCTGCAGGAATTCATCATGTCTTACCTGTTCTTCGCAGCGGTGTTTGAAGGCTGCTGGTTCTATAACGGCTTCAGCCCCATCTTCGCCCTTCAGCGCCGGGGCCTGATGCGCGGTACCGGTGAACAGCTGCAGTACATCCTGCGGGACGAAGCCATGCACTTCTCCTTCGGCCTGAAAGTGGTGAACCAGATCCTGGAGGAGGAAAACATCAGTTTCGACCCCAAAGCCGTGCGCGATATGTGGGACGAATCCGAAGCGGCTGAGATGGCTTACGCCAACTACATTCTGCGCGACCCGATTATGGGTTACTCGGCGGAATACCACACCGAGCAGTTCCGGTTTGTGGCCAACCGGAGGGCGCGCACCGTAGGGCTGGAAGAGCCGTTCCCGGGGGCGAAAAACGTCTCGCCCTGGCTGGACGAGCAAGCCACCATGCGCAAGGAGAAGAACTTCTTTGAGACCCGGGTGATTGAATACCAGACCGGCGCTCAGCTGGAGTGGTAAGCAGGTAGGGGGGGGGCAGAGCTGTCCGATATGTCGGGCAGCTCCGGTAGGGTTATTTCCGCGCCATGGCTTCCAGCATCCGGTTCACTGCGTCCAGGTGCTCTGGCTCGTTGTGGCTCATGCCCTGGAAACAGGCGCAGATCTCCAGGAAATCCTTCAGCTCGGTGCGCTGGGCCATCATCATCAGCCGCTTGGTCAGCCGCGTTGCCTTGGGCGGCTGGCTGGCCCGTTCACCGCGGCAATCACCGGCACCTCCACCGCCTGCATCGCCAGGGGAATACGCTGGATACCCTTGCGATAGCGCTCTGCACACTCAGCGGGATTGCCAGCGAAATCGCCGCTGCGGTTAGCCATATCGCGGATGTTGCCACCGGCACTGAACGCCGACCCCGCCCCGGTGATCACCAGCACGGATACGTCCTGGCAGTGGTTGACCCACTCTGCTGTGGTGACGATGTCATCAATCAGGTGGGAGCCTGTGAGGGCATTGCGCAGGTCGTGCCGGTTCAGGGTCAGCACGGCCACCCCGTTTTCCAGAGTGAGCAGGGCATCCGTAAGTTGGGGCAAGCTGGCCATCGTGGAGTCCTTGTTCTGTAAATTTACAGCGATTGTCTCGCTATGATTGGCCCATGCCAAGAACCTTCGACCGCCTTGGCCAAGGCCCGTGCTGCATGGACTAACAAACAGTGGAGTTATACGAACCCGTTCGCAAAACTCCGGGGAAATGCATGGGAAATGTTAGTAACCTTCTGATATGTTTAGGATGTGGGGTTTTCAGGGGCGGAGTTATACGCCCCTGAGTAGGAGCAGGGGTGGCTCGAATCAGGGCGTATAACTCCGGCGGTAGCCGTGGTTCGTTTTCTTAGGTTGTTGTTTTTGTTTAGAAAAAATTAAAAATTTCGGGCGCGTTTTGGTTGGAATTATACGAATGCGGGATATACGAACTCGTTCGTAGAATTCACTGTTATGTGCCAAAAATGAGGAAAATATGAATAGTGACTTAAACGACTTAATTGACAAGTACCGGTCTGACAATGAATCCGTATTCAATACGTGGTTTATTAATAATGACGAAAGACTAAAAGCCTTTCGTTCAATACGCCGTGGTGTTCAAAGTGTAATCAATGATATTAAAAATAAGGAATTTGGGAATGACTACAAAGGTTCATCGTTAGAGTTTGTTTTAAACTGTATCACAGAACAAAAACAAGTTTTCATTGGAGCATCGCATGCTTTTTACTGGAAACCAAAGTTAAGAATTCCAGACATTTATGAAAATGAAGAAAATAAAATGTCTTTTGGTCAATTTCTTGAAAATTGCTTCGCAGCCAAAAATGAAGAGCAAATCCTAAAGGAAATAATCAACCTAGATGAGAAGAAAATAAAGGGTCTTGGTCCGGCAGTGGCAAACATTTTATATTTCCTTCATCCTGAAACAATTCCTCCATTTAATACAGCAATAGTCAATGGTTTTAATCATTTATTCAAAGAAAAAGTTAAACTTGGTTCCTGGACTGAATACCTTCGTATGCGTGAGGTCATTTTACAAAAAAACAATAAGCATAAAAAATCACTGTCAAAAGATTTAGGTGCAATTTCAGGCTTGCTGTTTGACATTGGTGTAAAAAAAATAATGGTTGGCGACGAAGGAAGTCTTTCGGAAAAAGAAAAAGCAAAGATTGAAAACCTTCTCAAAAAAAGGCACAAAGAAGTAACCAGTGAAAGAGAGCAAGAAAACTTGCATACTGAAATGCAATACCATTTATTGAAGATCGGAAAAGCTTTAGGGTATCAAGTAATTAGTGCTTCTAATGATCGTTCTAGAAATTTTCAAGGAAAAAACTTTTCATCCTTGTGCCTCCCTTGTTTCCCTGAAATTAATGTAGAAAAAGAAACAAAAAATACAATTGCATTAATCGATGTAATTTGGTTTGAAAATAATACAAAGAATATTGTTTGCGCTTTTGAAGTTGAAAAAAGTACCTCAATCTATTCGGGAATACTCAGGCTGACTGACCTATATCACTCGTTTCCAGAAAACCCTTCCTCTTTATTTTTAATAATACCTGACAATAGAGAAAAAGAGCTGTTGCTACAGTTAAGCAGGCCATCAATTAAATCCAACGGAACTAAAATTCACTATATTAAATTTTCAGTCCTGAAAGAAAATTGCGAAGCAATCTGTAAGTTTGGAACAGGAAAAGAAACTCTACTAAAAATAGCGAACCAATAAGAACAGGCACATAACAAACTAATCAACCGGACGGAAAATACGTCTGTGCTGAATTGAAAAGCAAAACCAAATTGCGGTGGTGTTCGGGCCGTTCGTCGCCGCCGGTTATCATGAACCGTTATCTGTGTCGGATCATCGGAGAATGAGAAATGAAAGGGAGTTGCCTTTGCGGCGGAGTTAGTTACGAGGTGGACCGATTGGACACCCCGATTCAGCACTGTTCTTGTAGCACGTGCCGGAAAGCTCATTCGGCGGCATTCAATACCGGAGCGGGAGTCCTTCACGAGCATTTCCGGTGGACGAAGGGCGAGGAAATGTTAAAAAGCTTCGAATCCTCTCCCGGAAAATTCCGCTTCTTTTGCTCAAACTGCGGTTCACAACTGGTCGCGTACAAAGAGGGAAGTCCTCGTGTAATTTTGCGGGTGGCCAGCCTTGATGAAGACCCGCTCAGCAGACCTGAGCGTCAGATTTGGAGATCGCACGAAGTCCCCTGGCTAGAATATGGCTCCCACATTGTGGCGTATTCGGAGTGGGAGCCAGGACATTGAATGCAGATAACAATCGGCACCAGCCGGAAAACCTACACTACGCGCCTTTTTGTGTATTCGCTGGCGCTCATTTTTACACAAAAATTCGCTCCGTTACGGTTTCCGCTGTGCCGGGCGTTAAATTTTTTGCCGCACCCTCGTAGACTATGTTGTAATACATTGTAGTAGCCAAAATTGAGGGTATAGTCATGAGCGTCACCACGGTTCGCCTTCAAGCAGAAGTTGAACAGCACCTGGAAGCAATTGCTGGCAGGTTGCACCGGAGCAAAGGTTGGGTAATTAACCAAGCATTATCGGAGTACATAGAAAAGCAGCAGCTGGAGCAAGAGCGCTGGAAACAGACCTTAGAAGCAATGGAGTCCGCTGCACAAGGCAAGGTTGTTGATGCCCGCGAGGTTCACAGCTGGCTTAATAGTTGGGGAACCGACAACGAGCAGGATGCACCGAGGTCAGGTAAGTGAAACTGGTTTACACGGACGAAGCCATTGAAGATTTACAGCGCCTCAGGGAGTTCATTGCAGTCCACAATCCATCGGCGGCAGCCCGGATCGCCACCGAACTGGTTGGCAAAATCGAATTGCTTCCTGATTTTCCCAAGATGGGCACACCAGTTGAAATGGCACCGGTGCCTGACTCTGTTCGAGATATGGTTTTCGGGAAATATGTCGTTCGATATTCGCTCCATCCCAGTGCCATCATCATTCTCCGGGTATGGCATGGCCTTGAAGGTGAGCGGTAGTAATTTAACCAGGCGCGTCACTCGGATGCCTTTGTCTCCGCTGCGCTGCGACAAAGCCACCGGTGCGCTTCAGCGTTAGCTGTACAAAAGGAGTATTGAGTTGCCGACCTTAAGTTTCTGGAGAGAATTTCTGAGTGCTTTTACCAGAGGTTTATCTGCTACTTCTGGAGAGGAGTTTTTGAGAGCATGGGAGTCCAGTGGAAATCGAACCGCACTCTATGAAGGGACTTTGTTGAAAAGTGTTTCAGAGACAATGGGACTGACTTTCAAGAAAGAGGAATTCAAAGTCGATTACACCTTTTGCGCAATCGATGACAACGGCTACGATGTGCCAATGGTGTTCGTTGAGTCAGAAAATATCGCCACCTCCGCCCACCATGAAATGCGAAAGCTATGCTGCCTTCATGCGCCGCTAAAAGTACTCATCGTTTGCGCCGAATGGTCTGATGAGCCTGATGCATGGAAGCATGGCGGATACAAAAACCAGGCTCTAAAACAGTGGGCGACACAGATACGCGCACACAACAAAGCATGGCCGTCACCCAGTACCACTGGTGTAATCGTCGCAGAATGGAACGCATCCCTAAAATATTACGCAACGGCCTTTGATCATTTAGGAGAGGTAGTAGATGAGCATCGGGTTATTTTTGAACATGGGGCCAGCTAACCAGTGCAGGCACGGCGACGCCTACTACATTGCACCTTCGGCTCCATTTCGTTGGCGCGCATGCTGCAAGCGTTATAAGCATTAGGGAAATTCGCATGATCAACAGGGCAGTTTTAGTTCTTTTGTTTTTATTATCGGGATCGGCCATCGCTGAGGAAAAGCCGCCTGAGCTTTGGTCCTGGTTTAAAGATCTGAGCAAATCCAAAGAGGCGTGCGAGATACAAAGCTCATATGCGCTGCAAGTCATAGGGCTCGAAAACCAGGTTGAGAATGAATACGGAATATACGGGAATGTAAGATCAAATCGTGTCGTCGTTAAATGTATAGAAATATCACCTACCCGAAGCAAGCTCATGGTTGCGGTTGCTGGGTACAATAGGGATTCAGTCGAGCTTGTGAGAAATAAAATCATTTCTTCAATTCAGTAATATAGAGCTTATAACAAGGCGCAGCAGTTCGCGGCCGATGGCCGCCGGACGCCCTTTCCGTGGCTCCGTCGTCGCCACTCCAAGGTCGCCGCTGTGCTTCAGCGTTAATTGGTAGAGATATGGAACCAGTTATCCAGGAAGAAATAACGGGTTGTGGTATTGCTGCAAGCGCTGCTCTAGCAGGCATTGGCTATGCGGAGGCCAAGAGTAAGGCAAACGCTCTGGGTATTTACGCCGCAGACACGTCGCTCTGGTCGGAGACTGTGCACGTCCGGAAGCTTTTGCGGGCATTCGGTATCTCGGTGTCGCCCAAAGAAACACCGTTCGAGTCTTGGGAGTGCCTTCCAGACAAGGCCCTTATGGCGATTAAATGGCGTACGGAACAGGGCAAACCATTCTGGCATTGGGTTGTGTTTGTCAGAGAGGGCGGCGAGGCAAAGGTGCTGGACTCCAAAAAGGCACTGAAATCGAACGTCCGCCGGGATTTCGGGCGCATGAAGCCCAAGTGGTACATTGAGGTATCCAATTAACAAGGCGCAGCAGTGCGCGGCCTATGGCCGCCGGACGCCCTTTCCGTGGCCCCTTCGTCGCCACTCCAAGGTCGCCGCTGTGCTTCGGCGTTATGTTCACAAAGAGTCAGGGAGTTATTGTCAAATCTGGTGTATGACCATCAAGCGGCGTCTCTGTCAGGTTGATCATCCACCCGTTCTCCATCCCGAAACTGAACGTTGTTCACGACCAGCTTCAGTTGGTTAAACCCCTTGATCCGCTTCCAGCGTT
>NZ_JADARC010000118.1:0-1424 GCF_016464245.1 Marinobacter sp. bablab_jr003 | reverse complement strand
GAGATGGGATGGTCTCCTCCCCACTCCAAATCGGCGTCGCAATGCGCCAGGATAGAGGTTGCAGACACTATCCAAGAGTTAAGGAGGAGACCATGCATCAGAATACCGTGATCGGCATCGACCTGGCAAAAACCTCTTTTGCGGTTATTGAACTGGGGCGCGGCGGCGATGTAAAACGCCGAAAAACCTTTCGCCGGGATGGCTTAAAACGGTTTCTTGCGAAGCATGAACCGACGACGGTGGCTTTGGAGGCCTGCGGCAGTTCCCATTACTGGGGCCGCTGGCTGGAGGCCCTCGGTCACAAAGCGGTTTTGCTGCCACCGCAGCATGTAAAAGGTTATTTGCGGGGGCAGAAGAACGATTATAACGATGCACAAGCCATTGCCGAGGCGTGCCTTCACGGTGCCATTCGACCGGTGGCGGTAAAGGGCATCGAGCAACAGGATGATCAGGCGTTTCATGCGATTCGCCGGAGCCTGAAAGTGGAGAGCACGCGTCTAGTGAATCAGATGCGTGGCCTGCTGGCAGAATATGGCTTAACCGTCCCGAAGTCCGTCAGCGCTTTTTGCCGGCGGGTGCCGGAGTTACTTGAAGATGCTGAAAACGGTTTAAGCACTCGATTCCGCATGCTGCTGAACAGGCAGTGGCACCGGCTCAAAGCCTTGCTTGAAGAGCAGGTCTGGTATGACGAGCAACTACGACAGCAGGCCAAGGAAGACAATGCGTGTCGGCGATTAACGGGCATTCCCGGTGTCGGTCCAGTTGTGGCCAGTGCCCTTAAAAGCTGGATGGGCGATGGCCAGCAATTCCGTCGGGGTCGGGATGCATCTGCAGCTCTGGGCCTGGTGCCCAAGCAGCACAGCACCGGCGGTAAACAATCGCTGTACGGGATCACCAAGCGAGGCGATGCTTACTTGAGATCCCTGGTGGTACACGGCGCTCGTGCCGTGGTGCGAACGGCAAAGAGCAAGCAAGACGCCTTGAGCCAGTGGGCTCTGGCGCTGGAGGCCAGAAGAGGCCACAACCGAGCAGTTGTGGCTGTGGCTAACAAGATTATCCGAATGGCTTGGGTCGTTGTGGCCCGCCATGAACACTACAGGCCAGCTGAGAACCAAATGGCGGCAATGGCCTGAAAACGCAACTAAAACAGAGTAAAAACGTCACGAATTCATAACGAAGGGCTTTACCCAAGGTTGCGAAGGCAACAGACACATTGATGACATAACAGGTCAAACCGGCGCACCTGGAACCTGTGGAATCCACTGGCTTCAAGGCCGCTTCCGTGATTAGGCAGGCGCGCGGCGAATCCTCATCAAGGCCAGAGGCGGCAACGCCGCCTCGTTAACAGGCCGGATATATGGCAGCAACCTGTCCCTCATCAACAACGTCTGAGGCCTTGCAAGCGGGGAGGAGACCATATATGG